>CACWSW010000051.1 GCA_902763655.1 uncultured bacterium | reverse complement strand
CCGTCTGAGACGTAGATGTAGTCGATGCGCGGGCCGCAGTCCTCCCACACGTAACCGCCGTTCTTGTCCTTCTCGGCGTCGGGCGATCCCTTGCGGGCGTTGCGGACGTTCGGCGGCAGCTTGAGCGCGTCGATTGCGGAATACTCGCTGTCGCGCCAGTTCCAGCCCGAGAACGTGCGCCATGGGCCGGCGGGGGGAGTCTGGGAGACGTACAGCGCGTTCTTGAGGAGCTTGGAGACGGCCTGCGCGGGCTCCTCGGTCTCGCGGCAGTTGTGGTCGCCCGTGAAGATGACCGGCGTGCCCTTGGGGGCGAACTCGTGCATCTTCTGGATGATGAGGAGCATTCCTTCTTTGCGGGCGAGCGCGCTCTTGTGGTCGGTGTGAGTGTTCGCGAAGCAGAACGTCTTGCCGGTGACCTTGTCCTTGAGCCACATCCACGAGCATACGCGCGTGCAGGCCGTGTTCCACGACTTGGAGCCGGGGACGTCAGGCGTCTCTGAGAGCCAGAACGTGCCGCTCTTCAGCGCATCGAAGCGGTCCTTGCGGTAGAACACCGGCGACGCCTCGCCCTTGCGCTTGCCGTCATCGCGGTGGACGCCGACCATTACGTACTGTGGAAGGTTGTTCGTGAGGTAGTCGGCCTGGCCGGGACAGACCTCCTGGAGCCCGAACGCGTCGAGATCGAGCTTGCGGATCAGCTCCACCATGTCGGCCTTGCGCTCGTCCCATGCGTTGGGCGTGCCCTTGTCGCCTGTCTGGAGGCGGATGTTGTACGATCCCACCTTGAGGGCGGGGTCTTGCTTCTGCGCGGTTCCGCAGCCTGCTACGGACAGCGCGAGGAGCGCCGCCGCGACGATCTTTGCTGATGCGATGTTGATTTTCATGACGTTTCCTTTGTTTGGCTTGGAAGATAGGATAACATTCCGCTTCCGTTCTGGCAATACCCCGCCGATCGCATAAATTTGGTATAATTGCGCCATGAAAACTCTAGCCTTCGTGGCCTGCATGGCCATCCTTCCCGTCCTCGGAGCCGAGATGACGGGGCAAATCGCCGACAACACGCTTCGCGAGGCGCAGGCCCTGGAGCGCTCCGGGAAGGGGAGCGAGGCCGCGCTCGCGTACGGGCGCGTGCGCGCGGTATCCTCCCTGCCGCAGCACCAGCGCCTGGCGGCGTTCTGCGGGCTTCTGCGCACGGACGGCGCACGGTTCGAGAAGCTGTGCCGGGACGGCCTTTCGGCCAAGGACGACACCTGGCGCGGAACCGTGGCCCAGTCGATCGCGCTGCTGCCGCCGGAACGCCTTGCCGCGCTGCGCGCCTTCTGGCTCAAGTCGCTTCCCGAGCGGGCGCAGCTCGCGCTGCTGCAGGCCGTGATCCACGTCAGGGCGCCAGTAGTGAAGGACCTTGTGGCGGACGCGCTCGCGAAGTCGCAGAGCCCGGCGCTCAGGCTGATGGCGCTAGAGGGCCTCGGGCGCAGCGGCACGGCGGCAGACGTGGACATGCTAGTGACGTGGATTCAGAGCGGCGACGCGGACATCTCCGCGGCGGCGCGACGCGGGCTCATCTCCGTCGACGACGTGAAGGCGGACGCGGCCATCGTCGCCAAGCTTCCTGCGTTCTCCGGCGACGCGCCGACCCTCGCGAAGCTGCTCGACGTCCTCGCGGTCCGCAACGCGCTCGGGTTCGCGGACGCGCTCGTGCCTTTCCTCTCGCACGCCGACGCGACCGTGCGCACGCAGGCGTTCAAGGCCATAGGGCAGCAGGGCCTGCACGCCCAGCAGGCGGCCGTGCTCGCGGCGGCGGCCAAGGCGAAGGACGGAGCCGAGCGCAAGGAGGCCCGCCGCGCCGTGGCGCGCATCGCCCGCCGCGCGGGCGGCGTGCAGTTCAAGGCGCGGCGCATCGGCAACGCGCGCACAGAGGCGTGCGGCGTGGCCGACTTCGACGGCGACGGCAAGCTCGACGTCATAGCAGGCCCGTACCTCTACCGCGCCCCCGAATTCCGGCCTGTCAAGGTGCGCGAGGTCGCGAGCAACGTCAAGGAGGACGGGAAGGGGTACGCGCACGACTTCATGAACCTGCCGCTCGACGTGAACGGGAACGGCCGTCCCGACGTCGTCTCCGGCAACTGGTTCAGCAAGGAGACTTGGTGGATCGAGAACCTGCTGCCGTCGACCAACATCTGGACGCAGCACCTCATCGAGCAGACCGGCAACATCGAGACGGGCATCCTCGTGGACCTGGACGGCGACGGCAAGGCGACCGACTTCCTGCCCGACACGCAGATCACCTGCCTCTACCAGCTTGGGAAGGGCGGCCCCGCGCCGTTCGCGCGCGATTCGGTCTCCAACGACCGCTGCGAGATGGGCCGCGGTTGCGGCGACGTGAACGGCGACGGCCGCAACGACGTGCTCACCCCCGTCGCATGGTACGAGAAGCTCCCCGACGGCTCCTGGAAGAAGCACCCGTACGACATCGGCTTCTCCGACGGCGGCCGCGCGCTCGGCCACGCGTCCAACCTCATCGTCTTCGACGTCAACAAGGACGGCCTCGCGGACATCCTCGTCAGCTCCGCCCACAAGTACGGCATCTTCTGGTGGGAGCAGCTCAAGGAGCGGAACGCCGCCGGCGAGATCCAGTTCAGGAAGCACGTCATCGACGACACATGGACGCAGGCGCACTACCTCGGCTGGGGCGACATCGACGGCGACGGCGTGCCGGAGCTGATCACCGGCAAGCGCTTCATGGCGCACAACGGCGGAGACCCGGACGAGTACGGGCACCTCGGCATCTACTACTACGACTTCACGCCAGGTCCGAACCCTGTGTTCAAGAAGTACGTGATCTCCTACGACGCCGACATCAGCGTGGGCCTGAACGTTGAGGCCGTGGACCTCGACGGCGACGGCGACCTCGACCTCGTCACGACTGGCAAGTGGGGCGGGCCGGTGATCCTGGAGAACAAGACAAAAGCGGCGAAATGAGGCGGCCCGCCGTCCAGATCGTCTTCGAGGACACCGACATCATCGTCGTGGACAAGCCGGCGGGGATGATCGTCCATCCTGCGCCCGGCCATACGTCGGGGACGCTTCTCGACATCCTGCTGGAGCATGCGCCTAAGATGGCAGGCGTGGGGAGCGAGACGCGTCCGGGAATAGTCCATCGGCTGGACATCGAGACGAGCGGGGTGATGGTGGTCGCCAAGACGGCGCGCGCCTACCATGCTCTGCGCGACGCGTTCGAGAGCCACGAGGCCGTGCGCAAGACGTACCTGGCCGTCGTGCACGGCGCGTTCAAGACCAGGACGGGGACGGTTGAGACGCTGATCGGGCGCAAGCCGTGGGACCCGCACCGCATGGCTGTGGTGGAGGAGGACGGCAAGCGCGCGGTGACGCACTGGAACGTCCTTCAGCGGCGCGGATCGCTATCCCTCGTAGAGTTCACGATCGAGACCGGGCGAACGCACCAGATCCGCGTGCATGCCGCGCACATCGGGCATCCCGTGGTCGGGGACTCCCTCTACGGCAACGCGGCGGCGGACCGTCGCCTCGCGGTGCCTCCGCGCCGCCAGCTGCTGCACGCGCTGGGGCTGGCGTTCGCGCATCCCGTAACGGGCGAGCCGATGGAGTTCATGGTCAAGCCGCCGCCAGACATAATCTACGCGCATTAGCTCTTTGATGTTAACCACTAAATACACGAAACACACGAAAGGATGCAAGATGCATTATAAAGACTTCTTGACGATTATCGCCTGCGGGATGATACTTGTAGGATGCGCGGCGACACGCACCAACGAAATGACGGTGATGAGCTTCAACGTGCGGCACTGCGCAGGCTCGGACATGAAGCTCGACGTGCCGCGCGTGGCGGCAGCGATCGCGTCCGTGCGCCCGCGCTTCGCCGCGCTCCAGGAACTGGACGTCAGGGCGAAGCGCTCGGACCGCATAGACGAACCGGCCGAGCTGGCCCGCCTCACCGGGATGAAGGCGACCTTCGGCAAGACGATCGACTTCCAGGGCGGCGCATACGGCGTGATGCTGCTCTCGAAGGAGGAGCCGATCTCGGTAACGAAGGTTCCGCTTCCCGGCAAGGAGCCTCGCCTGCTGCTGCTTGCGGAGTTCGATGACTGCGTGGTCGGCAGCACGCACCTCTCCGTGGCAAACGAGAAGGAGCGCATGGACTCCGTGGGCCTCATCCGCGATGCGGTCGCGAAATTCAGCAAGCCGGTTTTCGTGTGCGGCGACTGGAACGCGCGGCCGGACTCGCCAGTCCTGAAGGAGCTGGGCAAGTTCCTTGCAGTGCTCTCGCCCACAGACCAGAACACGTTCCACGGCACGGCGCCAAAGCTTCTGACAGATCCGAAGATATGCATCGACTATATCGCTGTCGACAAGGCGCATGCGGAATCGTTCCGCGTGCTGGAGGGGGCTGTAGTGCCGGACACCGTCTCGTCCGACCACAAGCCGATCTTCGTCCGCCTCAAAAAATGATATAATCGCGCCATGAGAAGGCCTAGGATGTTGACGGTTGCCCTTGTGACCTGCGGAGTAGCTACGCTGACGGGGGCAGAGTTTTTTGTCGCGCCAGGAGGAAACGACGCGGCGGCAGGGACGGCGACGGCGCCGTTCGCCACGGTGGCGCGCGCGGTGGAGGCCGCGCGGAAGGCGGGTGGAGACGCGAACAAGATCACGCTGCGCCCAGGCACCTACCGACTGGAGAAGACGCTTGCGCTTGACGCCGGCGATTCGGGGCTCACGATCTGCGCCGAGAAGGAGGGGACTGCAATCCTTTCCGGTGGCGTCAAGCTCGAAGGATGGAAGCGAGAGGCCGAGGGACCGTTCTGGTACGTGGACCTGCCGGGGGCGAAGGACTGCTGGAACTTCCGCACCCTCGCCGTGAACGGGTCGTTCGCGCAGCGCGCCTGCTTCCCTGGCGGCACGAACCGCTTCGACAACCTTGGCGACTGGAACCTGCCTCTCCTGCCTGCGCTTGCCGGCCACTGGGAGCGTAAGCCGACGGTCGCCGAGCTGACGACGATGCCGTACAAGGCGGAGGACCTGCCAGACACGCTCGACTTCAAGAGCGCCGAGGTGCGTCTGTACCACATGTGGAACGAAACCCTCTCGACGATCGCGAGCAACGACCTGAAGCGGCACGTCATCTATCTCGCCACGCCGGCGGCGTGGCCGATGGGCGCGTGCGGCCGGCGCAAGTACGAGGTGTTCAACGTGCGCGAGGGGATGAAGGAGCCGGGGCAATGGTACCTGGACCGGACGCGCGGACGCGTCGTGTACTGGCCGAAGGCGGGCGAGGACATGGCGAAGGCGGAGATCGTCGCGCCGCGCGTGGAGCAGGTGGTGACTGTGAAGGGCACGAGCAGGAAGCGCGTGCGGAACGTGACGCTTGCGGGGCTGGTGGTGGAATCCACCACTCCACCGGTCATGCGGGCCGGGTTTGGCGGCGGCGACATGTCGGCGGCGGTGCAGTTCGCGTGGGTCACGAACGCGCTCCTAGACCACGTCGAGGTGAGGCTCGTCGGCGGGTCCGGCATCGTCGTGCAGAATGCGCAGGACTGCCGGATCATGTGTTGCGACGTGCATCACATCGGCGCGCGCGGCGTTGGCCTTGGCGGCGACGACAACCTCATGGAGCGCACGCGCATCTGCCACGTGGGACTGATGTTCCCGGCGGCGTCCGTGGTGGGCGTGAGCGGGAACAGGACGACGGTGCGCGGCTGCGAGCTGTTCGACGGACCCTACAGCGGCATCATCGGCGGCGGCACGGACCTGCTCTTCGAGAACAACCTCATCCACCACGTGATGCGAGTGCTGCACGACGGCGCGGCAATCTACGGCAACATGACGCGCGGCGTGATGCGCGGAAACGTGGCGCGCGACATCACGCCGAACGGGAAGGGGTTCGGCGCGTCCGCTTACTACTACGACGAGGGGGCGACAGACAGCGTGGTGGAGCGCAACGTCGCCATCGGCGTGGCGCGGCCAGTGCACCACCACATGACGCGCAACACGCAGGTGCGCGACAACGTGTTCGTCTCCGACGGCGACATGTCCATCTCGTTCCAGAACTCGATCGGCGCCACGTTCGAGCGCAACACGTGCGTTCTGAACGGCAAGTTCAACGTCGGTTTCCCGGAGGCTGTGCGGTCCTGGACGGGCAACCGCGTCTATCGCACGCTGCCCGGCGGCGAGCGGACCGAGATCGGCAATGCGGCGCCGGAGCTACGGCAGCAGCGCCCGCAGGGCACCCTTGCCGCCGCGCGCGCGGATGCGGCGCCGGCCTGCGACGGCGAGTTTGCGGGCGGCGAATGGCCGGGCAAGTGGAGCGCGCTCAACCGCGACGGCCAGCGGCGGATGATCGGCGGACCGACATCCTTCGTGCGCGCCGCGTGGGACAGCACGAACCTCTATGTCGGCGTGCTGGTTACGAACTTCCGTTCGGCCAAGTTCACGGAGGGGACGAAGTGGGGCGTCGACGACGGGATGGAGCTCATGGTTGCCGGCAAGACGTTCCGCGCATATGCCTGCGGCACGTTTGACGCGTCGGCCTTCCCTGGCGGCGGAGTGGCGGCGCACGCAGGACGGCGGAAGGGGTGGAAGCCGTGGGACTGGTCCAAGCAGCTCGTCTACGAGGTGGCGATTCCGTTCGCCGCGCTGGGCGTGAAGCCCGCGCCTGGCGTCAAGATGCCTTTCAACGCCCACGTCCACAACGGCGAGTTCGGCGAGGATCGCTGGTGGGATCCGCCTTGCCCGCTCCCTGACGGCAAGTCTCCGCCAACACCCTCACTCGTTCTCAAATAACTGCCAACTATGAAACCCCTGCAAATGTTCTCGGCCTGGTTGGCCAAATGGACGCCCGCCGTCGTGTCGGCGGCGGCCGTCGTGTCGTTTTTCGTTCCCGCCGCGTTCGGATGGGTTCGCGGCAACGTGCAGACGTCGTTGCTTGGACTCATCATGCTTACCATGGGGCTTACGCTTACCGGCGAGGACTTCAAGATACTCGCTTCGCGTCCGTTGGACATTGCGATAGGCACGGTTGCGCAGTTCACGCTCATGCCGCTCATTGCCTATGTGCTCGTGCACGTGATGGGGTTGCCGAAGGCGGTTGGCGTGGGGCTGATTCTGGTGGGTTGCTGCCCGGGCGGCGTGTCGTCCAACATCATGAGCTTTCTATGCAAGGGCGATGTGGCGTTCTCCGTAGGCATGACCACGCTCTCGACGCTAATGGCGCCTGTAATGACGCCGCTTCTGATGCTTTGGCTTGCGGGGGAGAGCGTGGACGTGGACGCGGTGGGCATGTTCACCTCCATCCTCTTCGTGACGATCCTTCCGGTGGCGATAGGGTTTGGCGTCAATGCGGTGTTCGGGCATAAGAGCGGTTTTCTGGAGGCGAAGAAGCTGCTTCCTGGCATAGCGGTATTGGGGCTCGCCTGCATCGTCGGAGGCGTGGTCTCGGCGCATGGACAGAAGTTCGCGCAATCTGGCATCATGACCTTCGTGGCCGTCTTCTGCCACAACACGCTCGGATACATCCTTGGCTATGCGAGCGGCGTGCTTGCACGCTTCAACGACCCGAAACGGCGCACTATCTCCATCGAGGTGGGGATGCAGAACGCGGGGCTGGCGACGGTGCTTGCGGGCAAGCATTTCCCGACGATGCCCGAGGCGGCGATAGCGTCCGCGGTGTCTTGCGTATGGCATTCCATCTCCGGCGCGCTTCTCGCAGGCATCTTCAACTTTCTCCAGCGGAGGACTGCTTCTGGGAGATGTGCGTGCTAGGTCGTGGCGGCGCTTGCGTTAGCCAAGGGCCCAATCTGCGAGGAGACCGTCAAAAGCGTTCCGCCAGTCCCATTGCGAAAAAAGCGTTACGTTTTTTTCGCAATGGGATTGAGGGTAAGGGCGCGATATGGTAAAATAACGGCATGAAATTGAACAATCCGTTTCTTGTTCGCGGCTATTTTGGCCCCGAATACTTCTGTGACAGGCAGAAGGAGACCAAGCTGTTGGTTGATTCAGTAGCCAATGAGGGCGATGTCACGCTGATCGCCCCGCGTCGTTATGGCAAGACGGGGTTGATTCACAATGCGTTTCGCGTGTTGCCGCCTGAATATGCGCGTGTCTATCTCGACATTTACTCAACGCGGAGTTTGGTCGACTTTTCAAGGGAGTTCGCTGCCGCTGTGATTGGAGCACTTGAAACAAAACTCGAGAAGACCGCGCATACTCTCGTGAAGTTCTTCAGGAGTTGCCGTCCCACAATCGTGCCCACTGAAGATGGCTTGCCGAAGTTTTCATTCGATGTCGTGCCTTCTGCAGCCGAGGCAACGCTCAAGGAGACGTTCGACTACCTTGCGAAGAAGAAAAGGCGGGTCGTGATCGCCATTGATGAGTTCCAGCAGGTACTTGACTATCCCGAGAAGGGAACGGAGGCGCTTCTGCGGAGTCTGATGCAGAAGCTTCCGTGGGTCCGGTTCGTGTTCGCGGGGTCTCGACAGCATTTGATGCGCGAGATGTTCCTCTCGCCGAGGCATCCGTTCTACCAAAGCACCGACATGTTGAGCCTCAAGCCCATCAACCGGGAGGCCTACTGTAGCTTCGCCGAAAGGTTCTTCGCTGTGAAGCGAAAGCCGTTCAGCGCCAATGCGTTTAGTTCGATCTATGATCGGTTCGACGGTGTCACCTGGTATGTGCAGATGGTCTTGCGGAAGTTGTGGGCGGATGGCGCGGGAGTGCCGGACGAGAAGACTGTCGACGAGGCTGTGGCGGACATCGTCCTTACCCGTTCGTTTGAGTACGGAGACCTTCTCAAGTCTCGGAGCGAGGCCGAGCAGACGCTGTTGCTGGCAGTTGCGAAGGATGGACCGGTAGCAGAGCCGCTGGCCAGGGATTTCATTGCCCGCCACGGTTTGCGTGCGACGTCCACGGTGGCCTCTGCGCTGAAACATCTCCAGAGGGATGACTTGCTCTATCAGACAGAGCGGGGCTATGTGGTGTACGACCGCTTCTTTGGCGTTTGGTTGAGAAATGCCCGTTGATGTTACGACGGGATTATGTGATAATTCCCGCAACGAGAAAAGGAGTTTCGGCATGTTCGTTGGCAGAAGGACGATTATTCGAATGAACAAGAAAATGATAGCAGTGCTGCTTGCAATGGGGGTTGTGTCCGGCGGAGCCTTTGGGGCGGATGCGGACGCGCAGAAGCGCGTCCCTCCCGTTTCTCCTCACGTGGACGGACGGCCGTACGAGATCGTGTGGGCGAACCGTACGCACGACGACCATGAGCCAATCCTGCCGATGACGGACGCGGCGGGGTGGCGCGTGGAGACCGCGAACGCCGTCGCGCGGCTTGAAAGCGCGACGGATCGGAAGATGTTCGGTCCCGGCGTGGTGCGTCTCGTCTATCGCGGCACGGGCAAGAATCCGCGCGTGCGGATTCTCCCGCCGAAGCCCATGCGCGTCGACAGCGCCTTCGACGCGGTGTCGCTGTGGATCTACGGCAACAACGTCTATTATTCCGCCAAGGCGAAGGGCACGCCCTCGACGACGCTTACGGCCGATTTCACCGATGCCGACGGCAAGCCGTTCTCGGTGCAGGTGGCGCACATCCACCACCTTGAATGGTGGCTCGCGCAGAAGCGCCTTGCGGAAGACATCATCCCTCGCGCGGCGCGTGGCGCCACGTTCACTGGCTTCACCCTGACGGGCGGCACGAACGCGGAAGACCGCTCACTCGACTTCACGAGCTTCTGCGTCTTCAAGGAGGAGTTCGCGCCTGTTTCGTTCAAGGCGCGCCCGAAGCGCGCGAACCGTGTGTTCCCTGACGCCCCCGCCGGCATCAACACGGGCGACGGCACGTTGCCGTTCCCGAACCGCGCGCTCACCGTCGTGCCGCCCGCGAGCGGCGAGACGTTCCAGTTCCGGTTGCCGTCCGACCTCGCCATCTGGGATGACCTCGCCTTCAGCCGCGACGGCGACAAGACGTGGCAGCCGTTCGCGAAGGGCGGCGGACTCTGGTTCGCGTCCGACAACCCGAAGGGCAAGGCGTTCCGCGCGGCGTGTCCGTACACGGCCGTGACGAATCGAGCCGCTCCGCTCGACGTCACCTGCCGCGGCACGTGCGCGGCCACGGGCTGCCGCGCGGAGGTGCGTTTCCACGTGGAGGGACAGTCCCTCGTCGTCGACGTGCGCGCGGAGGGCGGGCGCGTGGCCGAGGTCCGTTTCGGCAGCTGGCCGGATCCGGTGCGTCCGCGCCTAGTGCGCGTGCCGTACTATACCTACAACGGCTACGGCGCGGCGCGTCCGTTCGTGCTCGTGACGGACACGCCGTCGGGCACTCTCTTCCACGCCGCGACGATGGACTGGACGCAGTCGAACGCCGCGACGCCGTTCAGCGATCCAGACCTCGTGGAGGACGCGCTCGGCGCGAACGGCGGCACGCGCTACATCCCGCGCACGGACGGCGTGCGCAACCCGTGCTTCGAGCGGTTCGTCTACTCGTTCGGCAGCCGTTTCGCGGACGTCCTGCCCGTCGTGCCGAACCCGGTCTCGCCGTGGAAGCACGTCACGGGCAGCGTCGTGTGGCGCGCGCACGGCGCGAGCAACCGCAAGAACGACACCTCCTACTGGCGCAACGTGCGGAACCGCGGGATGAAGCACGTGCTCGTGACCGACCACGAGACGGGCTGGCGCGACGGCAACGAGAGCTTCACGTTCCGCACCAACCCCGCGCCGGGGAAGGGCGGCGACAAGGGACAGTACGACTACGCGCGCACGATGATCGACGAGTTCGGGTTCTGGTACGGCCCCTACAACAACTTCACGGACTACGCGCCGATCAACGGCAACTGGAGCGTGGACCGCGTGTCGCGCACGGCCGACAAGCAGCTGCAGACGGCGTGGAACCGCTGCTACGCGCCGAAGCCCGCGTACGCGGTGAACGCCTGCGAGGAGCTGACGCCGATCATCCAGGGCAAGTTCCACTTCAACACGGCGTACTGCGACGTCCACACGGCCGTCTCCCCCTGGAGCCGCTGCGACTACGACGCGCGTATCCCCGGCGGCGGCACGTTCGCGAACACCTTCTACGCCTTCGGCGAGATCATGCTCATTCAGAAGAAGAACTGGAACGGTCCCGTGTATTCCGAGGGCAACACGCACTTCATGTACTGCGGCCTCACGGACGGCAACTACGCGCAGGACCAGAACTACCGCATCTCGGACAACCCGTGGCTCGTCGACTTCGACCTGCTGCGCCTCCATCCGCTCTGCTGCAACTTCGGCATGGGCAATCCCGGGATGTTCTATCCGGGCAAGAGCGCGCCGACGAACAGCGTGGTGGCGACCGACCGCTTCCTCGCCGCGACCGTCGCCTTCGGCCATCCCGGCTTCCTCCTGCACGATCCGCACATGGAACGGAGCTACTTCATGGTCCAGCAGCTCGCCGCGCGCTACACGATGGCGGACGCGGTCGAGATCCGCTACATCGACGCGGAAGGGCGCGCGCACGAGACGTCCGACGCGGTCGCGTCTGGCGTGTTCGCGCGCTCGCAGGTGACGGTGCGCTACTCCGACGGCACGTTCGTGGCGGCAAACGGGTCGATGGACGAGGCGATGCGCGTGGCGCTGCCGGGCGGCGACACGATCTGGCTGCCGCCGAACGGTTACTTCGGATACACGCGCGACGGGAAGGTGCTCACGTATTCGGGCCTCGTCGACGGACACCGCGTGGACTACGCATATTCGCCGGAGTACGTCTACCTCGACGCGCGCGGTACGGCCACGACGCTCGGCGGCGTCTCCACGAACAAGGTCAGCGTGCGCCTCGCGGAGCGGGAGGACATTTCGCACATCGCGTTGGCGACGCCGTCCGACATCGCGAAACGGTCCGTGCCGCCGGCAGGGATCTTCAAGCCAAAGCCCGCTTCAGCCGCCACATCCCCCTTGCCGTTTGTGCGGCGCGCGGGCGTCTGCATCCGCGGACAGACGGAAGGTCCCGCAACGCCGGAGTCGAAGGGTCATACGATCTTCGGCTCGCAGCAGACCTGCGGCGGCGTGTCGCGGAAGGGGATCGTGATGCACCCGCCGTATGGCCAGGGCTCGGGATATGCGTTCGCGTCCTTCCGCCTTGACCCGGGCGGGCCGCATGTGTTCCACGCCTTTGTGGGGAAGGGCGACGGCAGCGACCTTGGCGACGGCATCTACTACAAGGTGTGCGTGCAGACGCCCGACGGCAAGCGCACGGTTCTGGCGGAGGAGACGGTGCGCACGCACGAGTGGCGTCCCATCCGCGCGGACCTGCGCCCGTGGGCGAAAGAAACCGTGCGGCTCGTCCTGATTGCCGACTGCGGCCCGAAGAACAACACGTGCGGCGACTGGGCCGTCTGGGGCGACTGCCGCCTCTCGGCTGAATGACCAATCTGTACCAACAGGCATCTTGCCCGATGCGGTAGGGCGGTCGCGCGACGATTCCATTTTTATTACGATTCTATTTAGCTGGAAAATGGGCTTTTCAAGATGGCGCGCTTGATTCGCAGGAAGGGCATCTGATATAATGCGGGCAATGAAGATCAAGTGTGATAGGCAGAAGGGCGAGTCTCGGTACGGAGAAGGCGAAACAGGGACGTTGCAAAGATGAAGACTTGCCGAATCGTGTTTTGCGCCGTGTTCGCCGCCGTTGTCCTTGCATACGGTGGCGGAGAGGGGGATGTGGCGCTTGAACGGGTCAAGGCGAACTTCGTGCGCGTGCTCAGGGATACGAACGCGCTCGTTTACTCGGAGATCGCGAAGATGGGCGGCGTGCCGCCGGTGGCCGATTCCAGCATTCGGACGGTGGCGGAGAGCGGCGGCGTCTCGGAGAAGCTCGTGGAACGGTTGATCCGCGCACAGCGCGCGGACGGCTCGTGGCCGTCGATCGATTACACGACCGCGCTCCGCAGCCAATGGCCGGCGAACGAACATCTGAAGAACCTCAGAACCCTTGCCGGCGCGCGCCGCACGCCCGAGACGGAACAGGCGTTCCACAAGGCGCTGGGCTTCTGGCTGAACGGACGCTTCCGCAACCCCAACTGGTGGTGGAACCAGATCGGCGTGCCGCTCGGCGTCGGCGCGAGCGCGCTCCTGATGGACGACGTGCTCACCGCCGAGGAACGCGCGGGCGTCGTGAAGCTGATGCAGGAGAGCCGCATCCAGATGACCGGGCAGAACAAGGTCTGGCTCGCGGAGTGCGTCCTCATGCGGTCGCTTCTGGATGGCAAGGCCCCGGACGCGCGGGCAGCACGGGACGCCATCGCCTCAGAAGTCGCGCTGAGCAAAACCGTGGAGGGCATCCAGGCCGACTGGAGTTTCCACCAGCACGGCAACCAGGCGCAGTTCGGCAACTACGGCGCGGCCTACATCCTTTCAATCGCACGCTTCGCCGTGATCTTCTCCGGGACGGGAATGGATTTCCCCGACGACAAGCTGTCGATCCTGGAGAACCTCCTCGACAAGGGATTCCGTCCGACGGTCTGGCGCGGATCGATGGACATCGGTTCCGTCGGCCGCCAGTTCACGGAGAACGCGCAGCGTCTGAAGGGCCTGACCCCGCTGGCCGCGTCCTGGTGGCTGGCCCGCACGGGTCGCCCGAATGCCGTGCGCATCTTCCGCGACTGCCGGGCCGATCTCCGCGGCGAGCGCGCCGAGGTTCCGCATCTCGGACTCACCTGGTTCCCGAACAGCGCGATGGGAATGTACCGCACCGAACGCTGGATGGCCGCCGTCAAGTGCGAGACGGCGCACATCAGGGGAACAGAGCGCGTCAACGAGGACAACCTCCTCGGCGCGCACCTCGCCGACGGCGCGCTCTTCACGTACGTGACGGGCGATGAATACCGCAACATCTTCCCGCTCTGGAACTGGCGGCACATCCCCGGCACGACCTCGTACGACGTCGACACGGTGGACTGGAAGAGCCGCAACCGCGCGGAAGACTGCGCGGCGGACGGGACGACGGTCCATTTCACGCTGGACCGCGCCGGGCTCACGGCCCACACGCGCTGGCGCTTCTCGCCAGAGGGCGTCGAAATTTCTGTGACGGGAATCACGTCGGCGCGCGAACTTCCCGTGGTCACAACCGTCGAGCAGTCCCTCGCCCAGCCGAACGCCGCGTTCCGGCGCGAGAAGGACGGCATCGTGGCCGTCAACGGCGCGATCCGCTACGAACTGCCGTCCAACGCCCAGGTGCGGATCGAGGAACGGAGCGGTTCCTGGCGCCGCCACATGGGATCGATGCCGGATCAACGCGCTACCGGCCGCGTCTTCGAGATCACGATCCCGCACGGCGTGAAGCCGTCTGCGGCATCCTGCGCCTGGCGCGTGCAATTCTTATGAAAAAAGTAATACAGACTCTGACAATGGCCGCATGTGTGGCGACTGTGTGTGGCGCGGACGTCGAGACATGGCGCGTGACGGAGCTCGCCTTCGAGGCGGACGCGGACTACGACAAGACGGGCGCGGACGCCGTGACGTTCGACGCCGTGTTCACGCACGCGTCGGGCGAGAAGGTGTCGCGTCCCGGCTTCTGGGACGGCGGCAAAACCTTCCGCGTGCGCTTCGCACCCACAAAATCCGGCCGCTGGAGCTGGGCAACCACTTGCCAAGGCAACGCCGCACTCAACGGCAAGACTGGCGCGCTCGAGGCGAAGCCCTACGCGGGCGACCTCGAGATCTACAAGCGCGGGTTCGTGAAGGCCGCGAAGGGCGCGAAGCACTTCACCTACGCGGACGGCACGCCGTTCTTCTACCTCGGCGACACGCACTGGGGCCTCTACAAGGAGGAGATCGACGAGCCGGGCCCGCACGCGGGCTCGACGGGCGCCGCCTCGCACTTCAAGTACATCGTCGACCGGCGCGCGGCGCAGGGATTCACCGTGCTCCAGTCCGAACCCATCGGCGCGAAGTTCAACGTACAGGACGGCAAGGTGGACGCCTCCGACATCTCCGGCTTCCAGCTCGCCGACCGCTACTACCAGTATCTCGCCGAGAAGGGACTCGTCCATGCGAACGCCGAGTTCTTCTTCGCGTCCCAGATGAGCAAGAAGCTCGCCGACGACCCCGCCGCGATCGACCGCCTCGCGCGCTACTGGGTGGCGCGCTTCGGCGCGTATCCCGTGATGTGGACGCTCGCGCAGGAGGCGGACAACGACTTCTACCACGAACGCCACGGCGGGCACAACTTCTACTGCGCCACGAACAACCCGTGGGTGACTGTGGCGGAGTGCCTCCACCGCGCGGACGCCTACCGCCATCCGCTCACGGCGCACCAGGAGAACACGAAACACACGACCGTGACGGGGCGCGGCACGGAGAAGGGCGGGCCGGAGAAGTTCGGCGGGCGCTCCGCGTTCGCGGACGCGGCTGTCGCCGCGCGCACGGGCCACACGTGGTGGGGCGTGCAGTGGTCGCCGTCGCTCACCGCGTCGCCCGACTGCGCCGCCGCGCGCGACTATTGGGCCGACCCACGCCCGGCGGTCAACTACGAGGGCCGCTACTGCTACCTCTGGACCAAGGACTTCGGTGCGCGCGCGCAAGGGTACATCTCGTTCCTCTGCGGCATGTTCGGCTACGGCTACGGCGCGATCGACATCTGGCTCTACTTGAGCACGTATGACGTGAAGCGGGCCAGCCACGACGGCGTGGACAAGATCACCCCTGAGGACAAGCAGGTGCCGTGGTGCGAGTCCGTGGAGTTCCCCAGCGCGCACCAGATGGCGCACTTCAAGAAGTTCTTCACATCCTTCGACTGGTGGAACCTCAAGCCCGGCTTCGGCGACGGCGCGCGCTTCACGCCGCGTTCCGGCACGGCGCGCGCGCCCGCACACGGCATCGCCTACACGTTCGCCACGCTCGCGAACCCGAACCGCACCGTGTTCTACTTCTACGGCACGAACCGCCTCACGGGCACGGTCCACGCCCTCACGCCCGACCGCTTCCACTCCGCGCGCTGGTTCAACACGCGGACGGGCGAGTGGAAGGACGAGTCCGTCACGTTCGTCTCCGACGACCGCGGCAACCTCGAGCTGCCGCCGCTACGGCGGCGCCGGCGTGGGCGGCTATCCCGTGTTCCGCGTGAACGCGAACGACCCCGCCGCCACGCTGCGCATCTCCTACGCGTGCCATCCGGACGGTCTCGGCCCCAAGGGTGACTTCTGGCGCGAGACGGCCGCGCGCTACCTCGGCCCCGACATCGACCTGCCGATCCTCCCGGCTAACATCGACCGCTACGAAAGCTACCTGCTCGCCTCGAACGGCGTCTACCGCGCGCCGCTCCTGCAAGGCCTCGTGCGCTACGTGCGCCTGCGCCTCGACGGCGCATCGAAGCCGGTCGCGCTCGCGTCTTTCGCGTTCGCGAACGACCGCGTCCATTCGGCCGGCGAGCGCGCGGGCACGTTCGACTGCGCAGACCGCCAGCTCGCGGAAATCTGGGAGGCGAGCGTGCGCACGTGCGAAATCTCCGCCATTCCGTCCTATCACTCCGTGTGGGGGCCGAAGCCGGTCACGACCCTACCTTACCTCGCGGACGGCGCGAAACGCGACCGTCTCGTGTGGAGCGGCGACCTCTGGTGGGCGCAGCGCAGCTTCTTCGTGGGCTTCAAGCCCTCTGCCCCGTACCTGAAGGGTTCGGTGGAGATGCTTGCGGCGAACCACACGCCCGAGGGCTATGTGCAGGCGTCGCCGTGGCCCGACCAGGCTGTGCCCAAGGCGGGCGAATGGGGGCCGTTCGGCTCCGACGAGTTTGCCGCGTGGCTCGTGCCGGTTGCGTGGGACACCTACTTCTACACGGGCGACAAGGATCTCCTGCAAAAGGTCTATCCCGTGGTGCAGAACCTGATGGCGTACCTCGCGCGTTACCAGAACCCGAAAACGGGCATCTTCGAGCAGCGCAAGGAAACCTGCAAGCACGCTGCGGGGCTCGTGTTCGGCGGCACGTCGCTCCACCACCGTTCGTTCATGAACGTCCTTCTCTGGAAGACGTACGTCGACGCCGCGCGGATGGCCCGCGAGCTGGGCAAGGCCGACGACGCGTCGCGCTGGACGGCGGCGGCCGCAAAGCTTTCGGAATCCATCCGCCTGACGTTCTGGAACGACAAGGAAGGCTATTTCCGTCTCTCGGCCGAGGACGGCCGGCTGGGCTTTGAGGCGAATGCGCTTGCGCTCTCGGCGCGGTTTGTCACGCGCAACGAGGCGGAGCGCATCATGCCGCACCTCGTGCGCATCGGCCACGGCAAGTTCCAGGCGCTCGCGGCGCGTGGGAAGTTCGAGTACGGTGCGACGGACGCCGCGCTTGCGGTGATCGACGCGCACGGCTGGCGGAAGGTGCTCGACCCCGACTGGAAGGGCATGCGCCTCACGAGCGAGTGCATGGGATTGATCCGCAAGGGCTGGGGCGATGAGGCCCACCCCGACACGGCCATCGCCGGTCTCTTCACGAACTACATCCTCGGCATTGAGCCGGCCGAACCCGGATTCAAGACCTTCACCTACCGCATTCCCGTCACGTCGCGCCTCAGCTGGGCGTCGGGACACGTTCCCACCCCGTATGGCGAGATCGGCGCGAGCTGGCTGAAGAACGGGAAGGGCGGGTACGACGTGCACGTGAACGTGCCGCCGGGCACGCAGTGCCGCCTCGTGATGCCGGGCGAGCAGCCAATCACCCTCGGCCCCGGTTCCTTCGGCCAGACCTTTCTCCGCCCGTGAAGCGCTCCGGACGGTCTTCCATGAATGTTGACGCGCGCGCAGTGCGGGGCTTATGGTATACTATGCGCAGTGAAATCATTTAGGTGTTTCGTTGCTGAAAGGCCGCGAACCCGGTGAAAGGAACCATCAAGATGAAAAGATCCGAAATCAACGCATACATCAAGTGGGCCGAGAACCTCCTGGCCGTGAACAACATCCGCTTGCCCGACATGGCCTATTGGTCGCTGGAGGACTGGAAGGTCAAGCGCGACCAGCTCGACACGGTGCGGAAGGTCGAGCTCGGATGGGACATCACGGACTTCGGCAGCGGCGACTTCGCGAAGCTCGGCGCCGTCCTCTACACGGTGCGGAACGGGCTCTTGAACGATCCCAAGGTGGGCGTGCCGTATTGCGAGAAGTACATCGTGATGAAGGAAGGCCAGCGCCTGCCGAACCACTACCACGTCTTCAAGTCCGAAGACATCATCAACCGTGCGGGCGGCGACATCTACGTCCTGCTGTGGAACGCGGACCCGCAGACGGGCGCGCTTCTCGACACGGACGTCCATGTCTGGATGGACGGCATCGAGCGCGTCTTCAAGCCCGGCGAGCGGATCATCGTGAAGAAGGGCAACTCGATCACGCTCTCGCCGTACATCTCCCATATCTTCGGTCCCGAGCCCGGCACGGGGGACTGCGTGGTCGGCGAGGTCTCGAAGGTCAACGACGACCATACCGACAACTATTTCGTCGAGCCAGTCTCGCGTTTCGCGGACATCGAGGAGGACGAGCCCGCTCTCCATCCGCTTTGCAACGAGTGCGCGAAGATCTGAAAGAGCGATGAAGTCGAAGTTCAGAGGTGAGGATCCGCGCGTGCCGGGATTCGTCGACCGGCACTTCGCGCCGCCGCTCAAGGTCATGTTCATCGGGGCGCATCCGGACGATCCCGACGTGCGGTGCAGCGGGTTCGCCCGGACGCTGGTCGAGGCGGGGCACCGCGTGCGCTTCGTCGCCGTCTGCAACGGCGACAAGGGACACCAGTTCATGGATTCGCCGGATCTGGCCAAACGTCGCTACGGAGAGTCGCGGAAGGTCATCGAGACGCTCGGCATCGAGGACTACATCGTGGGCGAGACGCCAGACTGCGAGGCGGAGCCCTCGCTCCCGCTACGGCGCTGGGTGACGCGCGTGATCCGCGAGTTCGGCCCGCACATCATCGTCACGCACCGCCCGAACGACTACCACTGCGACCATCGGGCGACGGCGACGCTCGTGCAGGACGCGACGTACCTCGTGGGCGTGCCGCTGTGGTGCCCCGACGTGCCGGTTCCGGACGTGATCCCGACGGTGTTCTTCATGGGCGACCGGTTCACGCAGCCCACGCCGTTCCGTCCAGACTTCGTGATCGACGTGTCGCGGCACGAGGACGTGATCGTTGACACGTTCGCTTGCCACGAGAGCCAGATGTTCGAATGGCTTGTGCCCGAGCACGGGGCGTCGCTGGACGATGTGCCGCCCGCCTCCGACGTCGAGGGCCGCCGCGCGTTCGTCCGCAAGACGGCGCTTCATCTCGTGGCCGACTACGCGCACGCCTTTTCCGATTCGGTGGAGCGGGCCTATCCCGGCCGGCGCCCGAAGCTCGTCGAGGTGTACGAGAAGAGCGAGTACGGGCGCACGCCCGTGCAGGCCGAGCGCGACCTGCTCGCGTCGCTCGGCGGCGTGTGGATCGACTCGACCGAGAGCAAGTGGACCCAGGTGAAGTGATTCTCCTGCGCAGACCCTTTCGCGTCATTCGCCCTTCATAGGGCGGTTCATGAGGATGCTTATGGCCTCCTTCGCCGGAAGGCCTTCGTGGCAGAGTCGGCAGACCGTCTCCGTGATCGGCATTTCGACGTTCAGCTCGCCGGCCATGGCGCGCACGACCTGCGCGTTCCACACGCCCTCCGCCACCATCTTCATCGACCCCACGATATCCGCAAGCCGCTCGCCCTTGCCGAGCCGCTCGCCAACGCTGCGGTTGCGCGAGTGGCGCGACGTGCAGGTCACGACTAGATCGCCCATGCCCGACAGGCCAAACACGGTCTTGGGGTTTGCGCCGAGCGCGCCCGCGAACCGCGCCACCTCGGCGATGCCTCGGGTGATCAGCGCGGCGCGCGTGTTGTCGCCGAAGCCAAGGCCGTCGGACACGCCGACTGCCAGGGCGATCACGTTCTTCACCGCGCCGCCGACCTCCACGCCAACGGGATCGTCAGAGGCATACACGCGGAACACGGGGCCGCTCCAGATTTCCTGTATGCGCTTGGCGTCCTCGATGTCCTTGGAGGCCGCCACTACCGCAGTCGGGATGCCGCGCGCCACCTCCTCGGCGTGGGACGGGCCGGAAAGCGCGACGATGCGTCTGCGGCCAAGCGCCTTCTCTGCGAGGACCGTCATGCGCACATGCGTCCGCTCGCAGAATCCCTTGGCGAGCGAGACGACGAGCGCGTCTGCGGGCACATGGCTCCTGAATCTGGAGCAGACGTCTTCAAAATAGCGGGATGGCGTGGCGAAGACCACTACGTCCGACCCCGCAGCGTCCGACAGCTCGGTTGTCCACTTGATCCTATCCGGAATCTCGACGCCTGGTAGATAGCGGGGGTTCGCCCGCGTGAGGGCGATTTCGCGCACGTAGGCGGCATCCGCGCCCCATACGGTCACATCGTGTCCGTATCCCGCGAGAAGCAGCGCATTCGCGGTGCCCCAGCCGCCATCTCCAGCGATGAATATCTTAAGTGGCTTTTTGTCGTAATTCATGTTTATTGGCATCCAGTGATGGCAGCAGCGGCTACAAAAAGGCTACACGCGACGAGAGCGGCATGCTTGAACTTGCGTATGGCAGACATGGTTTTCTCCTTGTTTCGTGTGCGGGATAGTATATCACACATTGACGGCTGCCGCCTCATGCGCGACCGCAACCATGCCGATTTGTGCTATACTTT
Organism: uncultured bacterium; assembly: GCA_902763655.1. Classification (GTDB taxonomy): domain Bacteria; phylum Verrucomicrobiota; class Kiritimatiellia; order RFP12; family UBA1067; genus RUG572. The sequence continues at coordinate 8,592 of CACWSW010000051.1, read as the reverse complement.
CGCCATGGGAAATAATCTTTTGACGAGGTGTCCTGCCGTACGGCGGATGGGAATTGTGCGCATGGCCGCATGCGCGGCCTTCTTTGCCTGTGTCGGCGTATGCCCGGCCGCAGTTGACCCGGGCGAGAACATCGTGCTGAACGGCGCGCTTGAGGCCGACCAGGCTTCTTCGCCGCCGTTCTGGAGCATGGGCAAGCCGGGCAAGGTTTCATGGAAGCCGTCCGGCGGTCCGGACGGAAGACCTTACGTGTCGATCTCGTCGGATGAACGCGATCCGGCCGAGGCGACCTTCCGCCAATACGGCCTGCGTCTCGTCGAGGGCGGCAAGTACCGGATATCCGCATACGTGCGCACGAAGGCGCTCTCCACGGGCTATGGCGGCGTGGAGGTGGTGAACCACGGATGGTACAAGAGCGCGAGCGCCGGCAAGCTGCCGCCCGACACGGCCGGCAAGTGGGTGAAGCTCGGGCATGACTTCACGTGCTTCGCCTCCAAGGACGGGACGTATTCGCTGGTGGCGTTTCTGACGAAGTTCAAGGGGACGTTCGACGTGGCGGACATCCGTCTCGTCGCGCTGGACGAGGCAGCCCTCAAGAAGACGGAGCGTTCGCCCATCTTCGCCGAGCAGACGAAGCCTCGGCTGATCCCGTTCAATCCCGTTCTCGGAAGGATTCCGCTCTACGATCCGACTGTGGAGTTCCGCTTCTTCGGCAGTCTCCCGCATGGAACCGTCGCAAGCGATTTCGAGGCCGTGCTGGAAGTGGAAGGGGCGTCTGGCGCATCGCGCGCGCCGCTTAACGCGAAGGAAGGCGTGAAGTTGGCTGTTCCGGGAGCGGTTGCGCCGACCCAGGGCGTGCTTGCGGTTTCGATCGAGAAGAAAGCTTCGGGCGAGCGCATCTTCACCGAACGGCATCGCTTTGCCGTGAGGAACGTGCCGCAGGAATTGAAAAAGGGACGCAGGCTCAACAACCTGACCTCTGAGCTTGTCAGCGCGAAACGTGCCGGCGAGGGGCCGGAGACGTTCCTGTTCGACGTGTTCCGCGATAGCTGGCTCTTCATCGCATCGCCATGCGGCTCGACGGTGCGGCTCGACGGACGCGAGGTCGTCTCCACAGATACGCCGCGCGGCGAGACGTTCCGACTCGTCGCTGCCGGCCGGCATGCGGTCGCGGTGAGCGGTCCGGCAGGGGACGTGACGGTCAGGATGATCGCCGACATCTTCAACTACTGTCCAGGCGCCAACAGTTTCGTCAAGGAGAACGGTCCGTACGACTGGGCGTTCCAGGAAAAGTACGTTCTTCCTGCCGTGACGACCCAGAATGGCGGATCGGTGCCGAAAGATCATCTGGAAGGGTTCATGGCGCGCGGGTACCGCTGGATCGCGAACCTCAACACGACCGGCGTGACTGCCGAGAAGTTGGAGCAGCTGCTCGGCGGGGCCGTTGGCATGAACCGGTTCGGCTACTCCGGGGTGACGTGCGACGAACAGTTCCTGCACAACCCGAACAGCATCCTCGAGTACACGTGCGGACTCAAGGCGTATGACCTTTCCGCATCGCCGACGCGGGCAATCTTCACATGGATCGTGGGAAAGCCGTTCAACAGGGTCATTGACGAGGATTTCTTCGCCACGTCCGTGAACGCGTCTCTCGGGCAGGGTAAGGTCCTGTTCGAGGCGTACTGCCGCACGAAGGAGACGGAGGAGGAAGCGCGCAACTATCTTGAGAACTACGTTAAGGACACGCTTGTGCGCTACTGCAAGACGTATCCGCTGGCGATCGGTTCGACGTGCATTGCGTTCGGAAACTTCAACCAGTTGCCCATTCTCTCGTTGGCACACCATCCGGAGGTGGACTTCAAGTACTACCTCGACCTCCAGGTCAACATGGCGGCGAACGATCCGGCGTTCGACGGACTCGGGTCCATCGGATACTGGGGCAGCTACTATGCCGACGAGGAGCTTCACCGCTGGAGCTTCGCGCTCATGCGTCACTACGTGGTGGAAGGCCGGAAGGACATGCTCTCCGGAAAACACGGATTCACGTATCGTCCTGACCACATCCTCAACGGAGATTTCCGCGGCTCGCTCGAACCGTGGACCACGAACGGCGCGGTGCGCGCGGATTCGTTCGCCGGCTTCGCGAAGGCAAGCCAGAACCGCTGGGGCGGGAACGGCGGCGTGGGCGACACGTTTGCCGTGCTGTCTCGCGGAAAGGATTCTTTCGCGACGGTCTCGCAGAAGGCGAAGGGACTCGTGCCTGGCCGCAAGTATCGTCTGCGCTATTCGACGTTCGACGTGAAGGACGTGAAGGCGAAGCGACTCGCGCCGCGCACGTTCGCCGTTTCCGCCTCGGCGGGGGCGGGGGCCGCCGTGGACGCAGCGCTCACCTGGACGCATGTCGACAAGCGCGTCAAGGGACGGTATGCGGCCAACAACGGTTGCGCCCGTGTCAATTTCGGGCAGATCGTCTTCACCGCCACCGCCCCGGAGACCGAGATTTCCTTCAGCAACGAACAGGCCGCGGAAGGCGAAGAGCTCGGATTGAACTACGTGTCGCTTCTGCCGTATTATCCGAGAGACTGAAGCCGTAATGATGGCCTACAACCTGATCTGCCCTCTCATGATGGCACACGCCCAATGAGATTGAATTTCTGTGAACTAGACAGGTGATCTAATTTGTGGTATGATTGTGCGCGTTCCGAACACAAAAGAAGGTGAAACGCATGACAACAACCATAACAGCGCGTGTCGATTCCGAAAAGAAACGTGCGGCAGAAGCAATCTTCAATGACATAGGAATGACCCTTTCTGGGGCTATTAACGTATTTATCAACGAAGTGGTCATGTATCAGGGTATTCCATTCCAACTCCGTCGCAGGCCGTCTGTCGCTAGTCGCATGGAAGCCATAATGGACGAAACGGATGCCTATTGTCGCACTCATCCAGAACGGCTCACACATTCCCAAGTGTTTAGCCATGCGCGGGAGATAGCGGATGCTGGGCGGAGAGTACACGCTTGAGTATCTTCCGTTATTTGACGAGGAATTGGCAGAGGCTGTTCGTTACCTTGCGCAGAACCTCTGCAATTCGGATGCGGCAAACGCCCTTGTCGACAGCGTTGAACGTGCCATAACTGAAAGATTGTTCGCACCTGAATCTTTTGAACCGATATTATCGGAGAAGGACAGGGAACATCCTTATTATAAAATTATCGTTGGAAATTATCTTGTTCTTTATTGTGTAATTGGGAAGGTTATGGAAGTTCGTCGTTTTGTCTATGCACCAAGCGACTGGCAATCAGACTTATAGCTTAAATTTGAAATTAGAAAGGAAAACAGCAATGAACAAACTGCTCAAAGGTGGACTGGTCATGTTTGGGTTGTTCGCCGGATGCTCGCAGGAGACGACCACCGCCGCGCTGGAGGCCTTTGTTACCGAACGAATCAATGTCAAGTAAGTCATGAGAATCGGAGGAGCATCCAAATGAAAACGACAGTCCTTATCGTCGCCGCGTGTGTCTGCGCATCGGCGTTCGCAGAGACTTCATCCGCCGCCAACGGCGCGGCGCCGGACAAGGCGCAAGTCATGAAGAAAATCGATGGTCTTCTTGCCGCGTCGAAGACGTTTTACCTCGCCACGGTGGACGGCGACCAGCCGAAGCTGCGTCCGCTTGGCGCGCACCATGTCGTCGATGGCAGGGTGTGGCTCGGGGTTGGCGAATTCAAGAACGTCTACCGCCAGCTTGTCGCGAACCCGAAATGCGAAGTGGTTGCGCTTCAGCCAGCTGGCGGGAAGTGGCTGCGCTGGACCGGTCGCGCCGTTTTTGCCGAAGGCGCGGAACGCGAACGGCTTGAAGAGGTATTCCTAACTGCGGCGCCGGGGCTGCGGAAGATCTACAACAAGAAGCCTGGTAAGCGCATGATGTGTTTCACGCTCGTCGATTCGCGCGCCGAGCTCATCCCGATGATGCCGCCCGGTGAAGTCCTCTTGGATGAGACGCGGAAAGCCGGCACTGCGGGAAAGTAAGGGCGTGGCATAGAGAATGTCATGAACTTCAAGTACGGCAAGAAGGAGATGGAGTACCTCAAGTCGCGCGACAGGCGGCTTGGAGAGGTCATCGACAGCATTGGGCGCATACGCTGGACAGTTGAACCGGACCTCTTTTCGGCGATCGTCCAGAACATCGTCTCGCAGCAGATCTCCGGCAGTGCGGCCGCATCTACTTCTGGATGGTCGCCGGCGGCGCAATCCCCGAACTGACCGATCCTGGTTCGTAAACAGCGGGGATATTCGCGAAATTTTTCGTGTAGATTTTCTACCGCCCGTGCGTTTTAAGAGACAGAAAGGACAATGCCATGAAAAAGACTACATTTCTATTCTCGCTACTCCTGCTGCCGGTGATTGCTGCCCCCATATGCAAGGACGGCGTGTGCGAACTGCCCCGCGGAAACGCTCCCGACCTGTCCGCAGTACCGACCTGTACCATCCCGCCCGTTCGGCAGGGGCCGCGACTCTCCTCGCTCAACGGCAAGACCTTTGCGCTCGTGGGCGGCAGTTTCATGGCCTCCGTGACCCATCCAGAGCTCAAACGGCTCATCCTCGCCGAGTTCCCAAAGTCCCGCGTGATTCTTCTGAATGAGATTGGCTCGGCCGGGCCCTATCCGCGCCCGGGCGTGGTCCGGCACGAAAAGGACGAGTTCCAGCGCAAGCTGAAAGAGATGAAGGTCGACGCCGTCATCTCCGGCAACGGCGGGTGCGGACTCTGCACGCCAAAGGAGACCGGCTCCTGCATCGCCGCCGAGATGCTCGGCATCCCATCCGTCATGATCGCCGGTCCCGGCTTCGTCGTGCAGGCGAAGTCGACGGCCCGTTCGGCCGGAATCGAGAAACTGCGCGTGGCGGAATACCCCGGCGCATTCGCCTCGCATACGCGCGAGGAACTGCTCGACAACACGCGCAAGATTCTCTGGCCGCGCATCAAGGCCGCGCTCTCCGACCCGCTCGGGGCCGCGGATGTCTACCGTCCGACAGCTGAGTTCGCCTCGGACGGACTCCCCACCATGCCGCTCACCGAGGAAGCCGTGAACGAGTTCCTGCTCTTCACCGACCGCAAGGCAGACGACTCGCTCGGCGCAATCCCGCCCGCGATGCGCGAGGTGACGGTGCGCCACGTTGCCGCGCTCGGCGTGATGTCCGGCTGTCCCGCCGAGTTCATGCCCGTTCTCCTCGCCTTCACCGAGGCGATGAAGGACGGCGACTTCCGCCGCACGCTCTCCTCGACGCATGCCTGGACGCCGTACTGCTGGCTGAACGGCCCCGTCGCCCGTCAACTCGGATTCGACGCCGAACAGGGAGAGATCTCTTCGCCGAAGAACATGTTGCTCGGGCGCTTCATCAACCTCGCGCTTCTCAACTTCGGCGGCTACAAGGTGAAGGAAAACCGCATGGGCACGTTTGGTTACCTCATGCCGTGGACGCTCGTGGAGAACGAGGCGGCGGCGGTCAAGGTCGGTTGGAAACCCTACCACCTCCAGCGGGGCTTCCAGCTGAACGACTCGACCCTCTCCGCCGCCTCCGCGATCAACTGGGGCAACAACCTCGTGCCGTCCGCCTCGGACGCCGAGCGGATCAAGGACATGATCGCGTGGGACGCCGTCGAAAAGCAGCAGATGGCCGTGGGGAGCGGCATGCCCTGCGTCTACCGCACGTTCCTCCTCACGCCAGACGTCGCCCGCGACCTCGCGGCACGCTACACCTCGAAGGACGCGCTGGAGGCGGCGCTCGTCGAGACGGCCCGCAACCCGCTCGGCAGCCGCGCCTTCGCCAACTACTGGGGCAATCCCGGCAGCTCCTTCAACCAGCAGAGGTGCTCGGTTGAGCAGCATGCCGACCGCATCGCCGAGGCCGAACGCGCCCGCGTGACCCCCACGCCGCCGTGGCTCAATTGGACCGGACTCAAGGAAATCGAGACCGTCCCCGTGATGCAGGACGGAAAGAACGTGTCGGCGGATCGGTCACGGTGAAGATCGACCTCCCCCGCGACTGGGACAAGCTCATGAAGGCGCGCGGCTACGAACCCCTTTCATCCTTCTTCCTGAAGTCGTCCCTGCAGCCCGACGTCCCGAAACCCCGCGTGCGTGGCTACTCCCGACCTGGCGTGCGCGGCGACAGATCGGGTTATGGCCGGGGCCGGGGCCAACGCGGATGGGGCGGCCAAGGCATGAACGGCGGAAGGCCCCTGTAACGGCGTATGATAGAGTTTGCGGCGTGGAGCGATATTCCCAGGACAACCTTGCCGAGGCTTTTGCCGAACACCGGCAGAGGCTTCTTGTGATTGCCGAGCGGCGTCTCAATCCGATCCTGCTCAAGCGCCTGAGCGCGGAAGACGTCGTTTCGGAGACGTACGTCAACGCGGCGAAGCGCTTGGACTACTTTGCCTCGCATGACGATGTGCCCGTCTACTACAAACTGCGTACGATCCTTCTCCAGACAATCACCGACCTTGGGCGTCGTCACCTCAAGGCGCAGGGACGAGACGCCTGCCGGGAAATCCGGATCGACGATACGGGATTGGGGAGTTCCGGGAGCGGCAGCGGCTCCGGTGGGGAGGTTCGCGTGGGGGAGATTGCCGCGGACATCACGTCGCCGGTCTCGCGTGTGGATCGTGACGAACGCCATGCGCTCCTTCGCCGCGCGCTCGCCACGATGGCGGAGAACGACCGGGCCATTCTCGTGATGCGCCACTTCGACGGCATGGGCAACGCCGAATGCGCCGCCGCGCTCGGGATTGAGCCGAAGGCGGCGTCCATCCGCTATGTTCGCGCGCTGGAACGTCTGCAGCAGAAACTCGTGGAGGTCTCATGCTTCAGGAAGAGTTGACGGAAGAACTCCGGTCTTTGGCCATCGAGCTGGACGAACTGGCCGCGTTTGACATGGGAGGGTTGCAGTCCTCTGCGGCCGAGGACGCGCAGGAGCGCGTTCCTCCCGGGATTCCGGACTTTCAGATCGTCGCGCCGCTCGGGCAGGGCGGCATGGGTGCGGTGTACGTGGCGCGGCAGGAGTCGCTCGGACGCGACGTGGCGGTCAAGGTCGTGGGGAAGGCGCGCCTGTCGCGTCTCGACGAGGCGCGGACGGTCGCGAGCCTCCACCATCCCAACATCGTGCAGGTCTTCGCGGCGGGCAGGGACGGCGACGCTGCCTGGTTCGCGATGGAGCTCGTCGACGGCGAGAGCGCCGACCGGCATGTGTTCGCCACGGTCGAGGAAGTCGCCCGATTGGGTGTGTCGGTTGCCGAGGCCCTGGCCTACGCGCACCGTTGCGGCATTCTCCACCGCGACGTGAAGCCGTCCAACATCTTCGTGGGCAAGGACGGCCAGGTGAAGCTCGGCGACTTCGGGTTGGCGTGCCTCGCCGAGGCGGGTCCCAGCGACAAAAGCGGCACGAAACGCTTCATGGCGCCGGAACTGCTCGCGGGCGGCACGGCGACCGAGCGAAGCGACCAGTACGCGTTCGGCGTGACGCTGCGCGACTTGGGAGGGTCGCAGTTTACTGCGACCGACGCGGGCGCAATGAATTGCGCCCCTCCCGGGTGCGGTGCGCGCGTTCCTTCCGATTTCGCCGCGATCCTCGACAAGGCCACGCGAGAGGATCCGAAGGAACGCTATGAAAACATGGAGGCGATGCTCGCCGACCTGCGTCGTTTCCTCGCACGCGAGCCGGTGGCGGCCAACCCGCCGTCGATCTGGCGGAGGTTCCGTTTGTTCGCGCGCCGCAACCCGCTCGCGGCGTTTGGAAACGTCGCGGCGGTGGTCTGCCTGGCCGCATTCGTCATTGCGCTCGCCGTCGGATACGTGAAGACCTCGCGTGCGCTGGAGGTGGCGAGGCGCGAACAGGAGAAGGCCACGCGTGCGTTGGAGGAGACCCGGAACGAGGCCGTGCAGGCGGCGCAGTCGCTCGCCGCCGTCGTTACGCAGTTCAAAAGGGGCGAAGGCGATCCGCGCGATGCCGAGTTGCGGCGGGCGCTGGAGGTGTTGGAGGCGCTTGCGGCGCGTTTCCCGGACGACGAGACGATCAAGGCGTCCATCGAGGAGATCAACAAGGCGCGCGAACGCCGCGCCAACCAGCCCCGGCATCCCCGCGTCCACACTCGCGGCTACATCCCGCGGTATCGACCGATTCCCATGCAGGACGGTCAGTAACCCGAGGAGTAAGTGTCAATGGGTTTTAGGGAGCGGGATGGAAGTGACGGAGCGGGGGGCGAGCGTCAGTTGGCGTTCGCCGTCCGCGCCGCCGAGTTGGCATGTGACGCGAAGTTCCTTACCGGAGACATTGACGAGGCAGGCGAGGCGGCGGCCGTCACGCGCGCGCCAGAGCGTGCCCATGGCCGCCGGTAGCTTGAATCCACAGGCGGGTTTGCGGTTCCAGGTGCCTTCGATGGTTGGAACGGACGCGCAGCAGCGCGTCCCTCCCGTTGCGGGCGCAACAAGTTGCGCCCCTCCCAGGGGGAACTCGCCGAGGAGTTCGCCGTACACGAAGAAATCCTTGTGGGCGAGGCGCTCGCGGCAGAGGCGGAGCGTGAAGGCAAGATGTTC
>CACWSW010000050.1 GCA_902763655.1 uncultured bacterium | reverse complement strand
GCGTCGGCAAGGTAGAGTCCCCAGCCGTCCTTCTCCGTCGGACGTGCCGCCACGATCACGTAGTCCTTGGAGAGCGGGTACGGGTGGCAGAACTTCGGCCAGGAGTAGTCGGCCACGCGGTCGCGAACGATGGGCTTGACGGGCTTGCCGCGCTCGGTGAAGCGCTGCACGACGCCCTTCGCCTCCTTGCGGCCCTTGAGCGTGTCGAAGAGGACGAGCTCGCCGTAGCGCGGCTGGCCGTGGTGTCCGGTGACGATCGCGGTGAACATGTCTGGCGCGTCGGGGCACGGACGCGCGTTGAAGAGCGCGTTCGGCCAGTAGGAGTCGCTGCCGTAGTAGGCTCGCTGCACGGTGCCGTCCGGGTTCATGGTGAAGAGGATTCTCGCGACGTAGTGCGTGATGTCCGCATACTCCCAGTGGAGGAACATGACACGGCCGTCAGGCATCAGGTTCACGCACCAGTTGTTGTCCTGGTCGAACGTGAGGCGGCGGATCGCGCCGTCCGGCTCGCGGCGGTAGACGCTGGCCACCCAGCTCGACCCCACCACGCACGGCACGCCCACCATCGAGGCGTCGGAAAGGAAGAGGATCGCGCCGTCTGGCAGGTAACAACCCGAGTAGCAGTTCACGTCCAGGTCCGGGATCAGCGGAATCTCGACAGGCCGTGCGCCAGGCACGCCGAGGTCAAGCTCCACAACCCTGTCCACCTCCTCGACTTTCCGGTTGCGGCGCACCATCGGCGGATGGTCGACCTTGTCCGAGCGGCGCGTGTACATGACCTTGCTCGCATCCCACCGGAGGCAGACCTCGCCGATGTAGCCGTTGGCCGCGGTGGCGTCCAGGACGGAGAACGACGGCTTGCCTCGTAGGTTGGAGAGGACCCCCAGCTCGTTCGTGCATCCGCCGAAGATGTCGCGCGGCTGCTTCCAGTTGTTGTGGAGGCCGAGGTTGGACTGCCGACGGCGGATAGCAAGCAGCTTGCCGCCGTCAAGGAGCGGATTGGCGAGGAGGTGCCCGCGGAGGTCGTCGAGGAACTTCTGTCCGCCCGCCACCGGAGCCAGCTCGCCGTAGAACGGACCCCAGTCGCCCTTGATGGAATCGAGCAGTCGGAGCCGGCGCGCCTCGAACGTGCGCAGCCATTCGGGATCCTTCTCGAAGCGGTCTGGCCAGCGAGCGCACATGTCCGCCCACGCGAGGCGGACGTTCTCTACCTTGAGCGCCTCGAGCCGGCGGATCACGCGTTCCGTTGGCGACTCGGCGCAGGCGACGCATGCGATTGCGCATGCCAGAATAAAGGTTTGCGTGCCTTTCATGGTGAGCCGATTATACCAAAAAACGGGCCCCATGAACAACCGGCATTCGCCGTCCTATGGAGAGCCGCCGTCTCGGCGGCGCAATTAACGTAGTCCAGGTACCAGGTGCCTTCCTTGCCTCGCTCGAAGTCGTTTGTTATAATGGCGTCGCATGGTTTGGGAAACCTGAAAATCGTACTCAGCAAACTCAACTGGGAAAGGCATAGTATGCATATGAAGAACATGCCCTTGGCACAAAAGGCTTTTTTGGCGATGACTGCATTGTCATGCATGGCGTGTGTAACGTTTGCCGCAGATGGAAAGATCAAAACCTCCGATTCGACTTTTGCTCCCGCAGTCACGACCGATTCGACGCTCGTGTTGGGCGTGAATTTCTCGAGACAGCAGCTGTTCAAGATCGCGGATGACATTGTCAGCCGAATGCTCAAGATGCCTGAAGCGGACAAGCGGTCGATTGACGAGGTTCGCCGAAAGATCGATGCCTTCAAGCGGGATCCTTTGGAGGAGGCGCCAAAGGACGTATGCGACGCCCTGGAGGAATGCGGTTTGCGCAATGTCTATCCGCGCTGGGCCGTTCTGTCGCTCGAGGGCCCGCTGCAAATAGTCGATGACAGCCTGACGCTCGACCAGATGGCTTTGGCAATTTCGGCGGACATGGATCTGGGAAAGACGATATCGGTGATACAAAAGAAAATGGCAGAGATGGGCGGAGACAGCGCATCGTTTCAAGAGATTTCCGTCGGAAATGAAAAGGCGTGGCAAATCGTCCCGAAGGATAGCGACGTCGCGATGAAGATGAGATCGGCGAACGTCAATCCACACCTGGCATCGCTCGACGGCAAGCTTCTGCTGCTGGCGATGTCCCGCAACATCCTGGAGAAGCAGATTCGCCTGTACCGCAAGGGGGAAGGCAAAAGAGATAGCGATGCATCGCACGGCTTTTCGGCGGCAGACGGGGAACTGCTGCGCTTTCACGTATCCGGTATCGGCAGCATGATCAAGGGCAGGGTATCGTTTCCCGCGATGCGCAACACGAAGCAGGGTGGCCTTGCAGAGGTTGCGTCGATCATAGAGGAGATCGTCACCGGGTTGCAGACGTTGTCCGTCGACATCAATGTGCTCCAAGGCGGGACGGTGGGACTGAACATGTGTCTCGAGGCTGCGACGGAAGACGATGCCGAACTGATCCGGACCCTTGTAGGAGCAGTTCTGGTCATCGCAAAGACATTCGTCTCAAGATCTCCGGAGATGCCGAAAGAGGCCGTGGACGCACTGAAGAGCCTCCATATCGGCGGACTTGACAACAAAATCGAGCTGCGGTGCGCCGATGTCATGCTCATTCTCGGGAAGTCGCTGTTCCCCGCGGTCTTATCGGCAAGGCGAAGCGCGAACACGCCTACCATGTCGATGAAGGGGCGCAACCTTTTCCTTGCCATCACGCAAGCCAACATAGAACGCGAGGCTGCCGGACTAGCCGCGATATGGCCGCGCACATCAGCGTCGGATGACGAGGACAAGAATGACATCGCCGGCAAAACCTACCTGAAGTCGACTGACTATTTCAAGGATTTGTTCGACATGCCGAATCACGGCAAGGCAGAGTGGACCCCGTATGTCAACTGCGACATGGATGTAGTCGGCAAGGACTTCGACTTGTGGTGCGTGGCGGCCAACATCACGGACAAAACGCCAGATTGCATTCCCGTGCTGATTTCAGCGAACTTCAATCCCGAACTGCTAACGTTAAAGTGGGACGGCTCATTGAACCGTAAGACGCTGCTGCCCATAGGTCCTGCGCATGGCGCCGTGAAATCGCCATTAGGCGACAAGGCGATCACGGTCGTGAGGAAAGACGGCTCAGCCCAGATCATCAATGCGAATGACCTGACCTACGAGACGTTGTACAAAGGGCAGCCCTTCGATCTGACGAACGCAGAGACACCGGTCATATACCTGACTCCAAAAGGCATCGCCACACCCGCCACGCGCAGATAGTCCGCAACGGGTCGACGGTTCTCCATGCCGTCATCTTGACAAATCACAGGGGTTCGACGGAGAAGTCGTCCAGGTACCAGGTGCCTTCCTTGCCGTTCGTCATGAAGCCGTTCCATTCGAGAAAGCGGAAGCCGGCCTGCACCTTCAGCCCGTCCACCGTCACGGGTTCTCCGCCAGGCGGCGTCACCGTGCACGACCACGTTCCTGCCTTCGGGCCGGTCACGTGCAGCAGGATCTCCACGCGACTCCACTCGCCCACCGGCACGTCGGCGATCTTGCGGCCGCCCGCACGCACATGCCCTGCGGCGAAGGTGATAGACGGTCCTACGGCGTAAGGCCGCGCGCCGTCCTGCTTGTAGTCGCGGCACTCGAACTGCGGATGCGCCTTGTCGTCCGTGCGGAAGCTCCAGCGGATGCGCACGCTCCCCTGCTCCGCACCGATCTTCGCGATGAGGTGCGGTTGCCATGCCGCCCCGAGATTTGGACCGTCGGCGAGGCGCAGCGACTTCTTCCCCGAGGCGGCCGTCTCGTCGGTCACGGCCACACCTCGCTCGCCATGAACGGAGAATATCCCGATGCTCTTCCTGCCGGCTTTCCCCGCCCTGTATTTCTCGAAGGTGATGCTGCCGCTCGTGCGGCGGCAGCGCGGCGCGGGCGGCGCATCCTTGAGCGGCGGATAGCGCGTGTCGTCCATCGCCTCCGCGCGCCAGGCGGCGTCATGCTTCAGCACGCCCGCCGCCGTCCAGTCCCACGGCACGAAGCCCATCTTCAGCGCGGGCGACTCCGGCTCGAGCCGCCAGTCGCCGTGCAGCGGGTCGCGGAACAGCGGATCGCCCACGCGCGAGGCGCAGTCGTGCCCGTCCGCGCGCCATGCCGCCAGCGGCTTCCCGAAGAAGGCGTTAGACGAGATGCCGCCGGTGCACCAGTATAGGTTGCCGTCCATCACGAGGTCGGTGACCTTGCCGCCCTTCACGCCTCCCCGGATGATCTGCGAGGCGGAGTTAGTCCACCAGAACACGTTGTTGGTGACGATGATCGTGGTGTGGTCCTCCACGCGCGAGCGCCATACGCCGGAGCGCTCGAACGTGGCGAAGATGTTGTTGGCGAACGTGTTGTCCTTGCCGTAGTGCTGGTGCACCGCGCCGTCGCGACAACGCTCCACCAGGTTGGACGCGAACAGGATGCCCGCCGAACCCTCGTCCGTGTACAGGCCCCACGCGGGCGATCCCGCGCCAGAATACCCGTTCACGTCGTGTATCCAGTTGCCGATCTCCACGGTTCCTTCTGAGTTGCCGAGCGTGTAGACGCCGCCCATGTCCGAGAGCACCCCCCACCCGATGTGGTGGATGCGGTTCCACATGAGGCGGTTGCGCTTCGCGACCGTCGGCGCGTAGCCCCACGTCCAGCCCATGGAGACGCCCGTGTAGCGGAAGTCGCCGATGTCGTTGTGGACTATCTCGTTGTCAGACGCGTGGCCGATCCACACGCCGATCGCGCCGTTGAGCGCGAGGCCGCCGGAGCGGATGATGCTGTTCGACACGCGGTTGAACGCCGTCACGCGCGCCTCGCCGTCCTGCTTCCACGGGGCTGTGTCGCCGAGGTACACGCCGCCGCCGCCGAGGTCCTCGATCAGGCAGCGGACGATCCGGCAGTTGCGGCAGCCGCGCTTTAGCCAAACGCCGTGCATGCCGACGTGCGAGAGGCGGCAGCGCTCCATCGAGAAGCCGTGTACGCCGTCGCCGAGGATTGCGGCGTCGCGGACGTTCTGCGCGCTCTGCGCGTTCCTCACGCCGCCGCCCGGCAACGTCCACGCGGCATGCTCGAACGCGAGACCATAGAACTTGACGTTGCGCACGAGCGAGTCGGACAGCGGATCGCCGGCAAAGACGACGAACCCCGGCGCGACCGGCGCGACGGCGCGCGTACTCTCCACGCGTTCGCCCGCGAGAGGGATGTACAGGAGCTCGCCCGCCTTCACGTCGTGGAACCATTCGCCAGGCGCATCTAGCGCGCCACGATAGTTCTCAAGCGCGTAGCGCGGGTACGTGCTGCTCCAGAAGAAGAGCGGACGCGACGTTCCCTCGCTAAGCATCACGAGGCCGGTCTTCGCGTCGACGTGCGCTATGCGGCTGCGGCCCATGTCCCAGCTCTGCCAGAGCAGCACCTCCACTCGCGCAAGCTCGTCCGGCGGCAACGCCGCGAGCGACGCGACGTCCTCGACGCTTGCCATCATCGCCTTGCGCGAAACGTCCTCCGGCTTGCCCGTGAGCGGGTTCTCGTCGCCGTCGTACTCGTCGCGCATGTAGAGGTAGAACTCGTTCGGCGTGCGCGCGCGCTGCGCGCGCCGCCCGTTCACGTACAGCTGCTCGAACGCCAGCCCCTCCGGTACGCGCGCGCGCCAGACGCCGTCAGCCCCCGCCGTGAACGGCGGCAGCTCCACGCCGCCGTCGAACACGGACTGCCCCTCCTTCGCGGCGACGAAGCGCACGTTGGAGTCGGCCGGCGTGAACGTAGCCGCCTCCTTTACCGGATAGCGTCCGGGCTCGACGGACACCTCGGCGACGCGGTCAGGCGGGATCGCTCCGGACGCGCGGAGCGCGCACACCTTCTCAAGCGCCGCCGCGATCGTGCGCACCTCGCCGTCCGGACGCATCGTCACGTCCGCCGCCGGCATGGCGTCGGTGACAAGCAGGCCCGCGAGATGGCATCCGTAGCCGTTGCTCTTCTCGTCCTTATCGTTCAGGGCCACGACCTCCACCACGTGCCTTCCTGGCTTGTCCCTGCAGAGGAAGAGCGCCGGCGTGTACCACCACCACTGGTCGCGGAAGCAGCTGTGATTGCGCACGACCGGCTCGCCGTCGATGTACACGTCCATCTTGCCCCAGTTGAACGGCTTGCAGCCGAGGCGGTAGAGGATCGCCACGGTGCTGCCCTCGACCTCGAACACGAGGCGCGAGCCGGCGTTCGTGCAGGCGAGCCCCTCGCCCCAGCAGTGGTCGCGGAGCGTGAAGAACCCCTTGCTCTCGATCGTCTTCACGTTCGTCATCAGGCGGAACTCGCCCTTGTCGTAGCGTGTGCCGAACAGCGGCGCCGGCAGCGGTGGAATCGCCGCGGGCGCGCGGCCGGACGACTTCCACTCGAGGTACTTGCGCGACAGGTAGCGGTTGAGCAGCGCCGCGGCGTAGGCATGGCCGATGTCGTTGGGATGGACCGTGTCCGGCGAGAGGTCCGACCACTTGACCGTCCCCTCCTTCACGTACGGGTAGAACAGCGCGTCGCGCCAGCTCACGTGCGGCAGGTTGTAGTGGCGGGCGACCTTGGCGTGCCACTCCTGCGAGTTGCTTCCGGTCTGCCCCACCATCCCGAGAAGGATCACCGCGATGTCGCCAGGAGCCTTGAGAAGCTGCCGCACGACACCCTCGTACGATTCGGCGCGCTCGCGCGTGTTGGGGTCGTTGACGTCGAACTCCACCACCACCACGTCAGGCTTCTTGTCGAGCACGTCGCGCCGCAGGCGGAACGCGCCGATGTCGCTTCCGGTCGCCCCGATGCCCGCGTTGACGAAATCGATCTTGGCGTTCGGGAACGCCCTGCGCCATCCCGCGCAGAACGTCTCGCCCCAGCGCCTGTCGGGCTTCGACGCGCCCGCGCCCTGCGTGATGGACCCGCCGATGACGGCGATCCTCGCGGGCTCGCCGCGGTCAAGCCGCGCCCAAACGTGCTCGAACCTCGCGAAGTCGCCCGGCACGTGGACGCTCCTCGGACCCGTCACGTCGAGCGGCGGCACCTCGGCTCCGCTCGCGAACCGCGCGGCGGGGAGCGTCCCCACCCACGATTCGGCCATCGCGGCGTTCGCGTCGGCCAGCAGGCACGGAGCGCACGCTAGCGCGGCACCGAGCAAGAGGAACCTTGCGTTGAGTTCTTTCATCTTCGTTCTCCTTTATATGTCTTTGGGTGCGTCATCCCAGCCGCACGCGCGGATCGAGCCATGCGTAGGCGAGGTCGGTAACCAGATTCACCACCTGGTAGAGGAGCGCTCCCAGCACAACCACTGCGCGCACCACGGCGAGGTCTGCCGAGTGGATCGCGTTCAGCGACACGCTGCCGAGTCCGGGGATGCCGAAGAAGGACTCCAGCATCAGCGAGCCAGTGAAGAGGTACGGGATAGAGAGCGACACGTACGTGACGATAGGGATGAGCGAGTTGCGCAGGACGTGCCTCACGAGTATCTGCGGGCCGGAGAGCCCCTTCGCGCGCGCCGTGCGGACGTACGGCTTGTAGATCTCGTCGAGGACGGCCGTCCGGAAGAAGCGCACGTCCACGCCTAGCGAGCTGAGCATGCCGATCAGCACAGGCAGCACGAGGTAGAACGCGTTCTCGTAGCCCCATATCGGGAAGAGGCGGCACTTGTATGCGAGGATGAACTGCCCGGCAAGCACCCACACCACGTAGTTGACGCTCATCAGGATCGTCGAGCCGAACAGCACCGCGCGATCGACCGCGCCGCCGCGGAACGCCGCGCAGAGGAGCGCAAGCGCCAGGCCGAGGAGCGTCCCTCCCACGAGCATCGGCACCGTGAGGGAGAGCGACGGGCCGACGCCGCGCTTCAGCACGTCGATCACCGGCTCGCGCCGCTCGGTCGACTCGCCGAAGTCGCCGTGCGCGAGGTCGACGACGAAATGGCAGAACTGCGAGTCCCACAGCGGCTGCCCCTTCTCCATGTTGACGAGCAGCGGCTTGTCGAACCCGTGGCGGTGGTTGAACGCGGCGATCGCCTCCTTGGTGGCGTTCTTCCCAAGCACCACCTCGGCGGACGAGCCGCCCACCACGTTGAAGAGGACAAACGTCAGCACGATGATCCCGAACGTCGTCGGGATCACCTCGAACAGTCGTCTGGCTATGTAACGCAGCACGCTCTTATTCTACCACAAATCGTCCGCATCCTGTGGTATAATGTTCGCATCTTCAACCCGAAGGGAGAAAAAGATGAAGCGCGATACGAGAAAAGAGACCAAGCCGGCACGCACGATAAAGCGGCGCACGTTCATCAAGGCAGGCGCGGCGGCGGTCGCCGGGGCCGCGGCACTGCCGGGCGCTTCGCTTGCGGCCGAGCCGCAGGCGACGATCGTGGTCGTCCACGGCACCGACATCCCGAAGATGGTGGAGGCCGGCATCGCGAAGATGGGCGGATGGGACAAGTTCTTCAAGCCCGGCTGCAAGGTGGCGCTGAAGCCCAACCTCGCATGGAACTCCACTCCGGAGCAGGGCGGGAACACGCATCCCGACATCCTTCGTGCATTCATCCTCGCGGCCGAGGCCCGCAAGGTGAAGCAGGTCACCATCCCGGAGAACACCTGCCATCCCGAGAAGAAGACCTTCGTGGCGAGCGGCGCGCTCGACGCGATCAAGGGCACGATCGCGAAGCTCTACCGTCCGAAGCCGGCCGACTACAAGTCCGTCTCCGTGCCAAAGGGCAAGACCTGTCAGGAGGCAAGGGTGTCGCGCGACCTCCTCGAGGCCGACTGCCTCATCAACATGCCCGTCGCCAAGCACCACGGAGGCGCGACGCTCTCCCTCTCCATGAAGAACTGGATGGGCGCCATCGACAACAACTCCCGCCGCACGTGGCACCGGGACGGCCTCCACCAGTGCATCGCGGACTTCAGCACGTTCCTCAAGCCCCACCTCATCGTGATCGACGCCACGCGCATCATGCTCGACCACGGTCCGCAGGGTCCCGGCAAGCTGGCGCATCCGCACGAGATCATCTTCGCGACAGACCCTGTCGCCGCCGACACGTACGCGGCGTCGCTCTTCAAGAAGACCCCCAAGGACGTGCCGCACATCAGCATCGCCGCCGAACTCGGCGTAGGCTGCGCCGACCTGGCGAAGATCAAGGTCGAGCGCGTCGAGGCGTAGGAGGCATCCATGAAGTGGCTGCGCCGCAACGTCTGGCGACTGCTGATCGCGGCAGGAGCCGCGGTCCTCGCGCTGGGCTACGTTCCCGAATCCCATCCCGAGCTCGGTTCGATCCTGCCGCGCATCAGCCCGATCCTCAGCCTCTTCGGCGCGCTGGCCGCGCGCGCCTGGCTCGGCTGGCTGATGCTGCTGGGAATCCCCCTCCTCGTGCTGTCGTTCTTCAAGGGACGCTTCTTCTGCTGGCACCTCTGCCCGATGGGATTCCTCTCGGAGACCGCCGGGCGGCTGAACCCGTGGGGGAAGGGACTTGTCAAGCGCGTGCCCCCGATCAACAAGGTAGTCGCGCTCGTCATCGCCGTCACGGCCGCATGCGGCTATCCCCTCCTCATCTGGCTCGACCCGCTCTGCATCTTCAACGGCTTCTTCGCCGTCTGGCGCGAGCCGTTCACGTGGGCCGCCGCCGCCACGGGCATCGGGTTCGTCGCGATCCTCGTGCTGAGCATGGCCGTCCCCAACGTCTGGTGCCACAGGGTCTGTCCCCTCGGCGGGCTGCAGGAGTCCGTCATGCTCCTCGCGCGCCGGCTCCGTCAGCCGAAGGCCGAAGCCCCTGCGCCATCGTCCCTCTCGGCCGCCGCCGCCACGCGCCGCACCATGCTCGCGGCGATTCCGGCCGCAGCCGCCGGCCTCGTCGCGAAGCGCGCTTTCGGGCCTAACGGGTGCAAGGCGATCCGTCCGCCGGGCGCCGACCTCGCGCGCATCAACGCGCTATGCGCACGCTGCGGCAACTGCATGAGGGCCTGTCCCTACCAGCTGATCCAGCCCGACCTCGGCGAAAGCGGGATCGACGGTCTCTTCACCCCTGCCCTTCGCCTGCGCAGCTGCAACATCGAGCAGGAGCAGTACTGCTTCCAGGACTGCGTCGCCTGCACGCAGGTGTGCCCCACCGGCGCGCTGCGGCCGCTCACGGTGGAGGAAAAGCACGCCACCCCGATCGGACTTGCGGTAATCGACCGCAAGAAGTGCATCGCGTGGGAGAAGAAGGAATACTGCGCGGTATGCGACGAGTACTGTCCCTACAAGGCCGTCAAGCTCGTGGAGCGCAACGGAGTCAACTGCCCGATAGTGGACGCGGACAAGTGCCGCGGCTGCGGAGCGTGCGAGAGCAACTGTCCAGCAGACCCCCTCGCCATCGTCGTCAAGCCCCTCGCGCCCGGTCATCCTTCCGCCTGATCGGCATATAGTCTAATGGCGGAAGGCATTTTGTGCTATAATGTCCGCCAAGCGAAACGGCAAACAAGATGAACGACACGAACCAGCTTGCGACGATAATCCTAAAATCGACCGGACTATATTCGGACGAGGCGCTTGCGCGCATCGAGAACGGCCGCGCAGAGAACCCGGAGATGGGCCTCGCCGAGGCGGCGGTCAAGTTCGGCGGCTCAAGGGAGCCGGACTTCCTGAAGAAGGTCGGCGAGTTCCTGGGCATGGACTACATAGAGATGGAGAACGTCCAGCCGCGCCCGGACGTTCTCCAGAAGCTTCCCGCGAGCGCCGTATACCAGTACAACGTCCTCCCGCTCAAGCTTGAGGGCGGGGTCCTCACCGTCATCTCCTCCGACCCCTTCTCCACCGTCGCCGGCGACGGCCTTCGTCTCGCCGCGGGCTGCCCCGTCAAGATCGCCCTCGCGCCTCGAGAGGAGATCGACAAGGCCGTAAAGAAGTTCTACGGCGTCGGCGCGGACGCCATCGAGAAGATGATCGAGGACGGCCGCTACGCCGTGGACGACCTCGACGGTTCGATCTCCAAGATCGACGTGGGCGCCGAGGGCGAAGAGGCCTCCATCGTCAAGTTCGTGAACAGGATCATCGCGGAAGCCGACCGCCAGGGCGCGACGGATATCCACATCGAGCCGCAGGAGACGGAGCTCCGCATCCGCTACCGAATCGACGGCATGCTCCACAAGGTGGACGTCCCGCCGCAGCTGAACCGGCTCAAGTCCGCCATCATCTCCCGTATCAAGGTCATGTCAAACCTCGACATCGCCGAGAAGCGCCTCCCGATGGACGGCCGTATCGGCATCCGCCTCGGCGGCGAGGACATCGACATCCGCGTCTCCACCATGCCCGGCGCGTGGGGCGAGTCCATCTCGCTGCGACTTCTCGCCAAGAGCGGCAACTTCGTGAAGATGTGCGACCTCGGCTTCAACGACCGCGACTTCGCCGTCGTGGACAAGATCATCCGCCGTCCGAACGGCATCTTCCTCGTGACCGGACCGACGGGTTCCGGCAAGTCCACATCGCTCTACTCCTTCCTCCACGAGGTGAACACGATGGACGTGCGCATCCTCACGGCCGAGGACCCGATCGAATACCAGATGGACGGCATCATCCAGGTGCAGATGAACAAGGACATCGGCCTCGACTTCGCGCGAACGCTGCGCGCATTCCTCCGTCAGGACCCCGACAAGATCATGGTCGGCGAAATCCGCGACCGCGAGACGGCCGAGATCGCCATCAACGCGTCGCTCACCGGCCACATGGTGTTCTCCACGCTCCACACGAACACTGCAGCAGGCGCATTCCCGCGTCTCACGGACATGGGCGTGGAGCCGTTCCTCATCGCGTCCGCGGTAGCCGGCGTGATGGGACAGCGCCTCTGCCGCCGTCTCTGCCCGAAGTGCAAGGTGGAGGTGCCGCTCGACCGCAAGTACTACGACCTCTCATACCCGCCCGAGCGCGAGACCGTGTGGGATCCGGCCGAACACGGCTGCGAATCGTGCAGCCGCACCGGATACAAGGGCCGCCGCGCCCTTTTCGAGGTGCTTGAAGTTGACGAGGAGATCGAATCCGCCATCATCCAGCGGCAGAACGCCACTCAGATACAGACGCTCTCCCTCTCGAAGGGCATGAAGACCCTGCGCGAGGACGGCTGGGCGAAGGTGTTCAAGGGCGTCACATCGGTGAAGGAAATCCGCCGCGTCACCGAGGACCAGTAGACGGCAGGCGACAAATAGGAAATGGAAGAAAAGACGAGAAAGCGAAAGCGCAGGATCTGGCCATGGGTTCTCTTGGGGTTGGCCGTGACCTTCGGCACGCTGATCGCGTCGACTTCAGTTTTCCTCGTCTCGCACAAGTTCGACACGCGGACATTCGACCTTGCTCCATATCTTGGCGGCGCCACCAACATGTTCGAAAGCACCACCGCCACCGTAGGCTTTTCCATCTCTAGCCACTACGATGGATACAGAGTCACCGCGAACGGCATGCTCCTCGACTGGCCATACACTCTAAAGGTAGACGTCGTGCCGTCTTTCCGCTTTCTTGGCGTTGATGTCAAGGGAGACGTCAACTTCTCGCTAGACGATACGCCATGGCGGCTGTGGGCCAGGTTTTCCGCCTCCAGTTCGGGCGATTGGCGCGTCGAGGACGCACGGCTGGACGCCACTGCGTTCAGCGATGGCGATCCCGTCATCAGACAGATACTCTCCCGTGTCCAGATCCCTGCAGTCTCGAATCTCGTCTTCAACGGCGATGTCGCGATAAGAGCCACTGCCGAACGCACCAAGAAAGTGCCTGTGCCAAGGTGGTCGGCCTCTTGCAAGCTCGCGAACGTGGCGCTCTCCTGCTTCGTGGGAGAGCAGCCGGTAGTCGTGGAAAACATGCGTCTAAATGTCGGCGCCTTGGGCATCGCCGACTACGTGGACATCATGCCGATCCGCCCGCGCGCCGAGTGCATCATGGCTTCGGGATTCACCTTTTCCAACGTATTCGCCACTGTCCACGTCGAGGAGCACACGATAACGCTAACGAATGCCACCGCTTCCGCCACGGGGCCGACAACCACAAACATCGTTGAACGAATGCTAATGGTCTCCGAGGCAGGCGCTTCCTGCTGCGGTGGCGACGCCCGGCTATACTCGTTCGTCAACGGCAAGAAGATGCTTAAGGCCACCATCGCGCTGGACGGCGTGGACGCTGGCGATGTCCTGATGCACCTGAAGGGCTTCAACGGCGAGGCGTCAGGGCGTCTATATGGCAAATTGCCGATAACGTACCTCAAGGCAGACAATCGCTTTGAGCTCAAATACACGTATCTGCATTCCGTTCCCGGCGAAAAGGGCCGACTGAAGATTTTCGACGCAAAGCCTTTCATTGACAACATGGCGCTAGGAGGCATGCAGCAGGAGGATTGCGACAATCTCTCGAAGGCGCTCACGGACCTCTCCTACGACGTCTTCAAGCTTTCGCTATACCCGGAAGAAGACGGAAGGCAGGCACTCTCCGTAAAGCTCGTCGGCAAATACGAGCACGATCTGGTCACCATCCCGGTGTCCCTCGAGATTACTTTCCACAGCAATCTCGACTCGCTTCTTAAAGAAGGCCTAAAGGCCATCAGAAAGAAAAAAAAGCTCACAAACAAACTAGGAGAAATGAAATGAAGACACTACCATCGTTTGCCGTCCTCGCAGCGATCTGCGCCGCTGGATGCTTCAGCGTCAAGACCGAAAGCGAGATCAAGCCGGTAGAAGTGAAGCCGATCCATATCACGATGGACATCAACCTCAACGTCAAGGTTGACAAGGAACTGGACAAGGCGTTTGCCGACGAGAACCTGCAAAAGCCGCAGGGAGACTTCGTCGCCATCAAGAGCATGCTCGACCGTCAGGCCGCAGGCATAACGAACCGCGCGATGCTCGAGGCTCGAGACAAGGCCACGGACGCCGACCACATCCTGATCGCCGAGTCGAACGCGCGTCGCATGAAACGTTTCTCAGAAGTCGTCAAGTCAAGCGGTGCATCGCTCGAATCCGTCCAGCGCCGTCACGCCGAGAAATGGCGCGAGAAGGTTCCTGCAGGTTCCGGTGTCTGGTACCAGAACGACGCCGGAAAATGGCTGCAGAAGTAGCCGCGCGTCCGGTGCGACCATTTTGTGGTTGTGTCCGAGACGGAAAAACGATATACTATTGCCGCTTTTCCGCCATGGAAGGGTGTCCGAGTGGTCGATGGTGCAACCTTGGAAAGGTTGTGTGGGCGCAAGTCCACCGGGGGTTCGAATCCCCCCCCTTCCGCCAATGGCGAATCAGCGGCGGGCGTACATCGCCTCGTAGCGCGGCATAGGCTCCAGGATGCCGCCGCTTTTCTTCCAGTAGTCGGCGTCCAGCTCGAATACGCCCTTCTCCGTGCGCGTCCAGTGCGCCGTCTCGTAGGCGAGGTCCTTGCGCATCGTCTCCCAGTTGCGGAAGTTCTGGTGGCCGTTCGTCTCCACGAGCCCGAGGTCGCCGAGGCCCGGGAACGCCGGCAGGCGCGCCGCCACGGCCTTGTTCCACTCCACCATCGCCGGACACACCGTGAGGTCCGCGCAGAAGCACGGCACGTTCTTCTCGAACGCCGCCTGCGCGATCTTCATGCTCATGGACATCGTCTTCGCGATCGGCTTGAGCGCCATCGCGCGGTAGCCCATCTCGATGCGCTCGAGCGCGTCCTTCACCGTGTGCGCGCTCTCGTCCGCCGCGAGACGCAGCGGGATGTCGCGCACGTCGATCTCCGCGTACTCGTCGAACGGCTCCTCGACGATCGCAACCTGCTCGTAGGCGCCGATCTTCTTCAGATGGTCGATGAACCTGAGAAGCGTCTCCTTCTTCTCGTAGCGCCCGTTCGCGTCGAAGTAGTACGGCAGCTTGCCCGTCTTCGTGTAGGGCGTGCGGCAGTCCTTCAGCGTCGCGTGGATCTGCGAGACGCGCGCCATGTCCTTCGCGAGCATCTCCTCCTGCGTGCCGGGCTGGCCGATCTTGATCTTCATGAAGAAGTAGCCGGAGTCGACCGCCGCCTTGATCTCGTCCACCGGCACCTTGTAGGAGAAGAGCGGGATGGACGCGCACTTCGCGTGGCGCGCCGAGAGGGCCGGGCTGTACGCCGCCGGGATCATCGAGTCGAAGTCCGTCAGCCCGTTCTCGCGCGCGAAGAGCACCCATGCCGCGTTGTCCACCGCCACGAGCGCGTTCAGCGCGAACGTCGCGCGGAGCCTCGGGTTGCTGGCCACCTTCTTTCCGTACTCTAGAACCTGCGGCCACAGCGCTTCGTTCAGCTCCACCGGCGAGACGAAGCTCATCCCCTTCGCTAGGTTCAGCGCGTGCTGCGTCATCGCGAACATGATCGCGTTGCCGCCCGCCTCCGAGTTCGCGGCGAAGACGGCCGCATCGCTCCAGAGGACGCTCTGCGTGCCGAGCCCGATGCCGTGCTTGCCGGAGGTCGACCGCAGGCAGGCCGAGACGATCCACTCCTCGGTGAGGTACCCTCCCTTGAAGCCGAACGGACGCACCATCGGCTCGCGCTCGAACCCGCACGCCGCCGACTCGATCGTGATGCGCTTGAGCGGACGGCACGCCGCCCCGCCGCACGCCTGGGCCGACGCCCCCTTCCCGATCGCCGCCGCCGTCCCGGCCGCCGCCGCCAGCTTCAGAAACTCTCGCCGCTCCATGCCAAACCTTCCTTTCCTAGCCACTAGCCACAACCTACTTGCCGTTGATCTCGTCGAGTATCGCCTGGATCTTCGGCTTGCACTTCCCGCAGCCGCCGCCGGCCTTGGTGAAGTTCGTCACCTCCTCCACCGTGGTGAGGGAGTTCTCGGTGATCACGCGGCGCACCTCGTTCTCGGACACGTTATAGCACGTGCAGAGCATCGTGTCCTCCAGGTTACGGTCCGAGTTCTCGCCCGTCTTGAAGTTCTTGATGGCGGCCTCCAGCGCCTCGCGCCCCATCACGCTGCAGTGCATCTTCTGCGGCGGCAGCCCGCCGAGGAAGTCCGCGATCTCCTTGTTCGTGATCTTCGAGGCCTCCTCCAGCGTCTTGCCGATCACCATCTCGGTGAGGGCCGACGACGACGCGATGGCCGACGCGCAGCCGAACGTCTGAAACTTCGCTTCCGCGATCCGCCCGTCCGGGCCGAGCTTGAACTGGAACGTGAGCGCGTCGCCGCAGGCGAGCGACCCCACGGTCGCCGTGCCGTCAGGGTTCTCTATCGTCCCCACGTTCCTGGGGTTGCGGAAATAGTCCAGCATCTTCTCAGAGTAGTTCCACATGTCTCTTCTCTTCCTTACGCAAAACGGATGTCTAGTATACCATGTATGCTGCTCGAAATGGTGAAAATAATCAACTTTTCGCACGGGCACGTTACCGCGCCACGATGTGGGGCTTGGCTCATTTCTCGAACCGTATCTTTCCGAGCCTGTAGCGACGGTGGCCGTCGCAACCAGGAAGCGGCAGCTCGTAGACCGGTGTCCCGTCCACCTTGCCAACGGAGACGTACACGTCGAA
>CACWSW010000049.1 GCA_902763655.1 uncultured bacterium | reverse complement strand
GCAAGGCGCGGTCAACGCCTATTCGTTCGTGGCCACTGAAGGCCGTTCATCGGCGCAGTGGATGCCTTGGCTCGGCATCGATTTCCCCGAGGGCGACGGTGTCGAGGTGGGTGTCGGCTGGAGCGGCGCGTGGCGGGCGGATTGCCTGCAGGAAAAGTGGTCGTTCGCCTTCTCGGCAGGCATGGTGAAGACTCGCTTCCGCCTGCTGCCCGGCGAGACGGTGCGCCAGCCGTCGGTGCTCGTGTTCACTCGGAAGGGCGGCGTCTCGCCGATCGCGATGCAGACTGCAATCCACCGCTTCATGCTCGACGAGAAGTGTCCGCGCGACGCGCATGGCCGCCTCATCAGGCCAATCTTGCCCATCACCGCCGGAGGAGGCAACAAGACGCCAGCGATGATGCGCAGGATAATCGACTGGTCCGTGGCGAACAAGATGCCGTTCGACTGCTTCTGGGTGGACGCCGGCTGGAACGGCCCGGCGCACATGCCAGACCTCGTCTCCAACTGCGGCAACATGTGGTGGAAGTTCGTCGGCGACTGGCGATTCAACCCGACGGTCCACCCCGACGGGAACCTCGCGAAGGTGGCTGACGCGGCGCATGCCGCCGGCATGCGGATGCTTCTCTGGGTCGAGCCGGAACGCTGCGTGAGCGATCCGCCGCCGCCGGTGTTCGTGGAGCATCGCGACTGGCTCCTTCCGGCGAAGGACGAGAAGATACGCAACAAGCGCCAGCTCAACGTCAACCTCGGCAATCCTGCCGCCCGAGAATGGGTTACGGAGACGGTCTCCCGCCTCGTCAGCGAGAACAAGCTCGACATCTACCGCCAGGACTTCAACATGAACACGCTCCCGCTGTGGCAGGAGAACGACGCTCCGGACCGGCAGGGCATCACAGAGGCCAAGTACATCGCGGGACTCTACGCGTTCTGGGACGCCCTGCGCGCGCGCTTCCCGCATCTCGTCGTCGAGAACTGCGCATCCGGCGGACGCCGCCTCGACTTCGAGGCCGTGTCGCGCTCGCATTCCTACTGCCGCACCGACTACGCCATCGGCCACAGGAACGGGCCCCTTCAGGTCCTTGACGTGCAGAACGTGACGCTCAACACGCTCGCCTACCAGCCGTTCCAGGGATCGGAGACGACCCCCGCGCTCTTCTTCGACGACTACGGCTTCTTCTCCTCCGTCTGCGCGGGCAGCGTGTTCACGCCGAGCGACTGGAACGCGGGAATAGTCAAGAACGACTTCACGCCCGAGCAGACGGCCTGGTTCAAGAAGGTGTTCACTGCCGCCGACCGGATCCGCCCATTCTTCGAAGGCGACTTCTATCCGCTCACCGACCTGCGGGCGGCGAACAGCCAGGGAGAGCGCGCCTGGTGCGCCTACCAGATGCACAGGCCGGATCTCGACGCGGGTTTCATCATGTGCTTCCGTCGGCTCGACGCGCCTTCGCACGTCTTCGTTGCGTCGCTCTGCGGCATCGATCCGTCCGCACGCTACACCGTGGAGACCTATGACGGACCGACGGTGCGGATGGACGGACGCGACCTGGCGAGCTTCTCTGCGGAACTGAAGTCTCCGCGCTCCTTCCGTCTGTCGTTCTACACACGCGAAAAGTGAGTGCGGCAGTCGGATTTTCCGTCGGATTGTTGCGCGGCTGACGGAAAAATCCGCTATAATATCCGCAGCTTCACGGAAGATGTCTGGAGCATACGAGTGCGATACGCGATTTTTTCAGATGTGCACGCCTATCCGAGGGCGCTTGAGAAGGTGCTTGCGGAGCGGACTGTGCGGAAGGCGGACATGCGAATCTGCCTTGGCGATGTGGTGGGGTACGGCCCCGATCCTGCCGGTGCTGTGGCCCTATGCAGAGAGGCGTGCGACGTGGTCACGGCCGGCAACCACGACGCCGCCGTCGCGGGGCGCATAGACTCTCGCACGTTCATCCTTCGCGCGCAGGAGGCGGTGGCGCTGCACCGCGGCATGCTCGATGAGGATGCGCTAGCCTGGCTGGCCGACCTGCCGATG
The DNA here is from genome assembly GCA_902763655.1 of uncultured bacterium. Taxonomy (GTDB): domain Bacteria; phylum Verrucomicrobiota; class Kiritimatiellia; order RFP12; family UBA1067; genus RUG572. Next base: position 16,651 of record CACWSW010000049.1, on the reverse strand, counting down.
AGCGACCTGAGGGAGGACTTCGTCGCCATCCACGGCGAGGTGCACCAGAGAGACGGGCGTCTCGCGGCTGGATTCGGATACGTGATGCACGGCGTAGACGCGGAGCGCGTCTTCTCGGCGCTGCCGGCGGAGATATCGCTCGTGTTCGTGGGGCACACGCACGCAATGGACGTGTGGGAGCAGGACTCCCAGGGCTTGATAAGGCAGTTGCCGCCGCGCGATTTCAGGCGACGGAAGGACAGGCGCTACATCGTGAACGTCGGCGCCGTGGGCTACCCCAGGTTCGAGCGCGAGACGACTTACGTCGTGTACGACTCCTCGAAGCGCACGGTCGCGTTCAAGCACCTTCAGTTCGACTTCAAGGATTACCTCGGGGCGATGGAGCGGCGGGGGATAGATCCTCCGGTATGGCTGATCGACCATATCCGCGAGAATGGCACGATCTAGGAATTGGCACGAAGAAAGAGGCAACGGGCATGAGCCAGATAACAGTATCGTTCAAGCACGACTGGCTAGAAGAGCAGCGAGAGAAGGGCGTGCGCGTGATCCGCCAGCTCGAGAAATGGGTGGCGACGGAGGAGGGTGTCGCGCTGAAGTCGAGCTCCGGCAGCGGATTCACGGTGGAGCTGCAGCCGGCGGTGCGCGAGAAGTTCCTTGACGACCTTGCGGAACGCATGAAGGCTGACTTCGGCGAAGGCGATCCGTGGGCGCATGCCACGTTCTCCGGCGACCTCGCCGGGCTGGACATTCCGACCGGACGGAAATCCGCCACCGGGCAGACGGAGGCGCCGAAAGCCGAACCGCCGCCGTCAGGTGGCGGACAGAAGTCCGACAAGAGGCCGGACGGAGATTCGCAGCCTGAGATGGATCCGCGCGAGACGCTGGAGGACATCTGCGGCAGGGTGCCGATCAAGCACAGCCGCGAGTTGGCGGCGTACGTGCGCGAGACCGCGGAGGTGATCCCTACGCTCCAGAAGATGGGGGTCGAGTCGTCGCTGTGGCACCAGCACCTGCTGCTGGCCGTGGACGCGGGGTACGGGCGCTCGGAGTTCCTCGCCGCGCTGGCGAGGCTGTACAAGGCATTCGGGCTCGTGAAGGGCGAGCTGGACAAGAAGTCGGTGCGCGAGTACATCCTCCTGCCGAAGGGGCAGGAGCAGGCAGCGGACGGCTATCGCGTGACGTGGGAGACGCTGCTGGAGTCAGCGCAGGACATGAGCCGCTCCAACGCCCGCAACGGCATCTCCAAGGTTGTGCTCTACATCGACATATCGGCATGCCAGGCCTCGCTCTCGACGTCGGAGGTCAAGAGCCGCCTGCGCCGCCTCAACTCGCTGTGCGGCACCTTCCTCGTGGTGTTCCGCGTTCCGTTCCTCGAGGGGCACGTGCTGCGCGAGACGGCGGACGCGCTCAACGACATCCTCAACGTGCGAACGATCGCCGTGCCGCCTGCGCCTATCGACGACATGATCGACTACGCGCGCGGCGAACTGGCGACGAGCGGCTTCCAGATCGCCGACAACGCGCTCGCCGCGTTCGAGCAGTGGGTGCTCCGCGAGAAGACGGACGACAGCTTCTTCGGCTACAAGACCATGGACAAGGTCGTGCAGAAGGTCATCTACGACAAGGCCCTGTCCAACTGCCGCCACAAGGTGGAGGACCGCGTCATAGGCATCGACGACCTGAAGGTGTCGTTCAGCGCGGACAAGGACGACAAGCCTGTCGCAGAGCTGGAGAAGATGGTCGGGATGGCGGATGTCGAGCGGCGCCTCAACGAGGTGATCGTGCAGGTCAAGACCCTGAAGGCGCTGGCCGCGCAGGGGAAGAAGGTGGCGAGCCCTGCCATACACATGCTCTTCACCGGAAATCCCGGCACGGGCAAGACGACGGTGGCCCGCATCCTGGCGCGCATGATGCAGCAGGCCGGAATCCTGCGCAAGGGACATCTCGTGGAGGTGAAGGGACGCGACCTCTGCGGACAGTACATCGGCGAGACGGCGCCGAAGACGAGCGCGATCTGCCGCGACGCGTACGGGTCGGTCCTGTTCATCGACGAGGCGTACTCGCTGTTCCGCGACGAGGACGCCTCGTGCCGCGACTACGGGCGCGAGGCGCTCGACACGCTCGTCGCCGAGATGGAGAACCACCGCGACGACTTCTGCGTGATCATGGCCGGATACAAGGACGACATGGACGCGATGCTCAAGGGCAACGCCGGCCTCAAGAGCCGCATCCCGTACGAGATCGAGTTCCCCAACTACACGCGCGACGACCTCGAGAAGATATTCTTCACGATGCTCGACGGCACCTTCGAGTACGAGGAGGGGCTGAGGGACGCCGTGCACGAGTTCTTCGCGGAGATGCCGGAGGAGACCTTCGCGTCCAAGGAGTTCAGCAACGCGCGGCTGGTGCGCAACCTCTACGAGCGGACGTGGGGCAAGGCCGCGTACCGCCAGAGCCTTGAGGGCGGAGGCGACTTGCGCATACTCAAGAGCGACCTCGCCGGCGCGATGTCGGACAGCGAGTTCAAGAAACTCATGAAGAAGAGCGTAGAGCGCCGGGCAATCGGTTTTGGCGCATAAGCGAAAACAGACAAAAGGAGACTGACAATGGAACAGGAACAGATAGTAGATGCGGTACGCGACTGGCTTGACGGCGACGACTGGCATTACGAGTATGATGCCGAGAAGCGCCTGATCAAGATGGGCATCAACCTCAAGAGCAAGATCAAGTCCGGAAGGATATTCGTGGACATCAAGGACGATTGCTATGCCGTCTATCTCTGCGCGCCGATCAGCGGCGACAAGGAGAACCTTGGCGAGCTGCTCAAGTACATCGCGATGGCCAACTACGGGCTGTTGAACGGCAACTTCGAGGTGGACGTCAGGGACGGCGAGATCCGCTACAAGACCTTCGTGAACTGCGACGGCCTCGACTCCCTTTCGCCCGAGGTCATCAAGGACAGCATCTACATCGGGTGCGTCATGATGGACCGCTACGGCGACGGCATCGCCGCTCTCGCGCTCGGCTTCTCAGATGCCGACACCGAGATCAAGAAGGCGGAGCACCAGGACGACGAAGCCTCCGACGACTGAAGCGCGGATTCCCGTTGGTGCTGGAGACGGGACTCGAACCCGTACGGCCTTTCGGCCAGCGGATTTTAAGTCCGCTGCGGCTGCCATTACGCCACTCCAGCGGTTCATGAATGGGGCAAGAGACGGGGCACGATCCCGCAACCCTCAGATCCACAATCTGATGCTCTACCAATTGAGCTACTCTCGCCATCAAGATGGTCGGAGCGGAGGGATTTGAACCCTCGGCCTTTTGGTCCCGAACCAAACGCGCTACCAGACTGCGCTACGCTCCGAATGAGGACGGCGGATAGTATACTATTTCGCGGGGGCGGGGTCAATGGTCAATTGTCGAATTTTCGCGACAGCTCGCTGTTGGCGGTGAAGATCATGATCGGCTTGCCGCGCGGGCAGATGTAGGGCTGGCTCGTGGCTGCCAGTTCCTCGACGAGCTTGGAGGCGCCTTCGCGCGTGAGCTTGACGTTCGCTCCGGCGTAGGACCGTGCGAGGCTGCGGGCGACCAGCTCGTCGCGCCAGCGCGTGCCGCCGCGCTTCGCGCCTGCCTCCGCGATGTCGGCGGCGATGGTGGCTAGGAGATCCTGGGCAGCGAGGCCGGCGGCCAGGTCGGGCACGGCATCAAGCTTCCAGACATCGCGCCCGAACTCCTCGATCGCGAAGCCCATGGCCTCCAGCTCCGCGAGGAACGTGCGGATGCGCGCCGAATCGGATGGGGGGAGGTGGACGGTCTCTGGGAGGAGGAGGGGCTGGGAGATCGCGGTGCGCCGCGCAAGTAGGCGCTCGAAAGCGATGCGCTCGCGCGCGGCGCGCGGATTGAGGGTGACGATGCCCCGGTCGGTCTCGAGAAGCAGGTAGCCTGTGGCGGTCTCGGCGAGGATGGTGAACCAGCGCCAGAGGGGAGTGGGCGTGGACTGAAGGGCCGCGCCCTCGGGAGGGTTGCTGGCAAGTGGCTGGGAATCTGCTTGCGGGGAGGGGAGCGATTGGGATGGTTGCCGGGGGAGGGATTGCTGGATTGGAAGCGGCGGAGTGGCGAACGGGATGGTGAAAGGGGTGGGGGTGGGAGCAGGACTCTTAAGGTCGGTAGGGACTTGGGGGGCGGTAGGATCGCTAGGGGCTTGGGGGGCGGTAGGGGCATCAAGGTCGGTGGAATCTTGGGGGGCGTTGGGCGTGGTGAGGGCAGTGGAGATGGCGCTGATTAGGGCCTCGCGCACATCGGCCGGGCGGCGGAAGCGGACCTCCCGCTTTGCCGGGTGGACATTGACATCCACCTGCTCTGGCGGAAGGTCGATGAAGAGTATCGTGGCGGGTCGTGCCTCGGCGCGTGCGCGTGGGCAGGCCTCGCGGATCGCGTAGCTGATGACGGGGGCGGTGGACGGGCGGCCGTTCACGAACGTGAACTGGTCGTGGCGCAGGAGCGCGCTGGCGTCCGGGCGCTCGATGTAGCCGTGTATGGATACGGACGAGCCATTGCCGTCGGGAGGATTTGCCACGGGGACGAGGGATTCGGCGAAGGGCGCGCCGAAAAGATCGCGGATGCGTTCCTCTAGCGTTGCGCCGGGGGCGAAGCGGTAGGTCTCGCGGCCGTCGAGCGTCAGGGAGAAGCCGATGTCGGGATGGGCGAGGGCATGGACGGTGAAGACGGAGCGGATGTGTCCTTCCTCCGTCGCGAATGCGCGGAGGAACTTGCGGCGCGCGGGGACGTTGCAGAAGAGGTCGCGCACCTCCACGCATGTGCCGGGCGGCGCGCCGCAGTCGGCAACCTCGGCGAGGGTGCCGGCGTTGACGACGAGGCGGGTGCCGGATTCGTCGTCCGCGCGGCGCGTGACCAGGGTGAAGCGCGAGACGGCGGCGATGGAGGGGATCGCCTCGCCGCGGAAGCCGAGCGTGTCGATGTGCTCGATGTCGTCGACGTCGCGGATCTTCGACGTGGCCTGCCGCTCGAGTGAGAGAAGCGCGTCGTCGCGCGTCATGCCGCAGCCGTTGTCGCGCACGGACACGAGGTTGCGTCCGCCGGCGACTACCGTGATGTCGATGCGCGTCGCGCCGGCGTCGAGGGCGTTCTCGAGCAGTTCCTTGAGGACGGACGCTGGCCGCTCGACGACCTCTCCGGCGGCGATCTTGTTTGCCACGTGGAGCGGCAGCAGGCGTATGTGTCCGTCTCGTTGCACCTAGCGGTCCAGTGTGAGTGAGCGGCGGAGGTACGTTGGGATGTCGAGGTCCTCGTCGTTCCAGATCGTCTTCTCGGCGCGGTGGAAGCGGCCGTTGCCGACGAGTGCGGCGTGCTCTTCAGAGAACTTCCGCTGCTGTCCGGCGGCGGACGGCGCGGGGCGCACGGTGGTCGCGCCCTGCTCGAAGACGAACGCCACGACGGCGAGCCTTCCGGAGAAGGTGGACTCGTCGTTGACGGTGCCGAGCTCGATGTCCGCCTCCGAACCGAAGGCGGCGGTGAGGCCGCTCACGATCATGCTGATCTCGGAGAGGCGGAGGTCGTCGCCTGCGAGCACCCCTACGAGAATGGAGCGCACGGGCGGGGACGACTCCTTGCGGGCGAGCAGCCTGTTCTCGGCGAACGAGGCGAGGACCTTCTGCGCGCGCTCCGGCCCCTGGGCGACCGCCGTGGCGAAGTGGCCGCGTCCGTTCGCGGAGAGGATGCCGCGGAGGCGCTCGGCGTCGAAGTGGATGTAGCCCGGCTTCTCGAGGATGCGCCAGAATAGGGTGACGCCGGCGGAGATCGTGTCGAGCCCGCGGGCGAGCGCCTCGCGCATGTTGTCGGTGCCCGCGTCCGCGACGAGGTCGTCGAGCGGAAGGAAGACGGAGACGTCTGCGTGCTGCTCGATGGGGCCGGCGGCGGTGTGCGCGGCGCGCCGGCGCTCGTCGCCCTCGAATGCGAACGGCAGGGTGGCGAAGATGAGCGTGACGATGCCCAGCGTGTGGAGGTGCTTCAGCAGCTCTCCGCTTGCGCCGCCGCCGGTGCCGCCGCCGAGGGCGGTGACGATGACGACGGTGCGCACGCCCTCGAGGGCGGTGTCGATGATGGCGGTGTTGTCCTGGAACGCGGCGCGCGCGGAGGCTGGCTGGCCGCCGGTGCCGCGGCCCGCGAGGCGGTTGCCGCCGAGGAGCGTGAACGGAACGTCGCCGACGCCGCCTGACTGCGCGTCGGAGTCGAGGATGAGCGTGCGGATGCCGGGTCCGAAGGCGCGCAGGATGCCGCGCGCGATGGCGGCGCCGCCGCCGCCCACGCCGAGCAGCATTAGGGATGAGTGTGGCGTATTCATTTCCTGAAGATCCCCTTGAAGATGCCTGTGAAGGAATCCATGAACGAAGGCCTGCTGTCGGCGGCGGCCGCGCGCAGGAGCAGTCCCACGATGGTGGCGCACGCGAACGGCGGCACGCCGGCAACCTTGTCGAGGCCCTGGATGTCGGGGATGATCGCGCCGAGGCGCACGCCGCATCCGAACACGGAGCTGGCGAGCCGGACGACGTTGCCGAGCGCGGCGCCGCCGCCGGTTAGGATCACGCCGCCGTTGAGCTTGTGGAGCAGGTCGGCGTCGTCTATCTTCGAGCGGATGACGGTGAATAGCTCCTGCATCCGGGCGTTGACCACGGTGTTGAGGGCGCGCCGCGAGATGGAGGCCGCCTTGAATCCCGGCATGGACGACGGGACCGCCACGCGCATGCCGCTGTCCTCCGCCATGACGATTGCGGACGCGGCCGTGGTCTTGATCTGCTCGGCCTGCGCGGTGGAGATGGAGAAGGCGGTGTGGATGTCGTTCGTGACGTGGTCGCCGCCGACGCCGAGGACGCCGGCGTACGCTAGGCGGCCGTCCGTCCATGCGGTGAAGGTGGTCGAGCCGCCGCCGAGGTCGATGACGAGCGCGCCGTCGCGCTTGTCCTGCGGGGAGAGGACAGCGTTCGCGGCGCACGTGCCGGAGAAGCATGTCTCCGTGATCTCAAGCTTCGCGGCGTTCGCGGCGGTGCGGGCGTCGTTGATGCGCTGCGTGGCGCCGTGTATGCACAGGGAGCGGAGTTTCAGCAGGTTGCCGTTCATGCCCTTTGGGGATGCGATGTCGACTAGCTCGTCGAGGCCGTAGGATATCGGATGCAGCTCGAGCTGCGTGCGCTCCTGGGGGAGGTTCGTCTCTTCCGCGCGCGCGTTGATCTCGGCGATGTCGTCGTCGTGCACGAATCCGCGCTCGAGCTGCCACTGCGTGTTCATCAGTGTGGTGCGCACCTGCGGCCCGGAGATCGCGAGGCATGCGTGGCCGATCGCGTAGCCGAACTGCTCCTCGAGCTTCTTAAGGACGGACTCGATCGAGTAGCGAGCCTGGGTCATCTCTATGATCTGGCTCTTGCGCACTCCCGACGACGGGATGCTTCCTAGGGCAGCCACCTCCAGGCGCCCGTCGTCACGGCCCTCGCCTATGGCGATTACCGTGCGCGACGTGCCGATCTCGAGGCCCGCTACCGGGGCAGATAGACTCACGGACGATTCTCCTTTCCTATTGCGCGGCCGAGCGGGCCGGATCCTTTGCGAATACGCGCCCGGGCGAGCCGTAGTCGGTGGCGTGCCAGAGCGTGGGTTGGGTTATGACTCGCGTGGCGATCGCCTTCGAGAGTCGCGTCAGCTGGTTGGTGAGGCTGGTGCGCGAGGCGCGCGTGTCCTCGCACATGCGGTCCCATGCGATCCTTGCGCGGGAGTAGTCGCCAAGCGTGACGAGCAGGTAGTCGGCATGCGTGGTGTCCACCTCCAGCACGGAAAGGTCCGCCAGATCAGGCAATGCGGCCTCCTCCACGAGGCGCACCGCGGCGGCAGCCATGCCGGTGAGGCGCTTCCCCGCAGGCGTGGCCGTGGCCTCGCGTATGACAGGCAGCGCGGACACGTTGCTGGAGAAGGGGAACACGACTCCCTCGAAGTCCGCCACGCGTCCGGAGTCGGCGCGCCCCTTGAGCGTGGCGATGCGCACCGCGGGCTCGCGCTCGACGACGGTGATCGTGACCCTGTTCGGCAGGCGGCGCTCGATCTTGAGGTCGGCTATGTTCGGGATTCGGTCGAGCAGCTTCTTGCGCAGATCCGCGAACGGGATGGTCGCGAGGTTCGCGCCGTTGGTCAGCCCGAAGTAGAGCGTGATGATGTCGGGATGGACCATGCGGCGCTGCTCGTCCTTCCTGTTGTCGATCACGACGTCCAGCTCGCGGTCCGTGACGACGCACTGCTCGCGCCATGTCCTGCGGAGGGACGAGACGCCGAACGCTATTCCCGTCAGCGCCGCCGCCAGCAGGACGAGCAGCGTCACGATGGCCACCACCACGCGCACGCGGCGCGCGTCGTCACGCGTGCGCCTAATCATGCGACGCGCCCTCCAGGACGCGGTCGCACAGCGCCGCGAAGTCGAGGCCGACGCGCGCGGCGGCCTTGGGGACGAGCGAGTGGCTGGTCATGCCGGGCGAGGTGTTGAGCTCGAGCACGTACATCTTCCCCTCGGGCGTGACGCGGAAGTCGACGCGCGTGACGCCGCGGCAGCCGCAGGCGTCGAACGCGGCGAGGGCGATGCGCTGCATCTCGGGCAGGTAGGCCTCGTCCGGGAACGGATAGCGCGTCTCCTCCGAATTGTACTTCTCCTCGTAGCCGTACCAGCCGTTCGGCGCGCAGATCTCTATGACTGGCAGCGCCTCGTGGCCGATCACGCCGACCGTCATCTCGCGGCCGGGGACGAACGCCTCTACGATAGCCTCGCCATCGCCTCCGAACTTCTCGCGGTCGATGCGCCGCGCGTCGGCGACTGCGGCGGCGAGGTCCTCCGCGCGCTTGACGAGGTAGACGCCAACGGACGAGCCGTCGCGCGGCGCCTTCACCACGCACGGGAAATCCTGCACAACTGCGGCTTCGCCCGCGACGTGCCACGCGGCCGTGGGGATGCCTGCGGCGTCGAGCGTGCGCTTCGTGGCGATCTTGTCCATCGCGAGGCGGCTCGCCGCCGCGCCTGGACCCGTGTACGGGATGCCGCGCGCGTCGAGCGCGGCCTGCACTCCGCCATTCTCTCCCCAGCCTCCGTGAAGGGTGATGTAGCAGGCGTCGATGCCTGCGGGAAGCGCTCCGAGGTCGTCGCTGTCGAGGACGACCGGGACGACCTCGTACTTGCCGAGCGCCGCCAGCGATTCGGCCACGTTCCTGCCCGAGACGAGCGATACTTCGCGCTCGTTGGACGTGCCGCCCATGAGGACGGCTACTTTCCTGAAATTTGCCATGTGCGCATTATATCACACCGCCGCCCTCGCCGCCACAGTCCGATTGTGTTATAATTGCGCCATGGAAGAGAGGCTTCAGAACATACTCTCGCATCGCGGCGTCGCGAGCAGGCGCGGCGCGGCGGCGATGATCGAGGAAGGACGCGTGTCGGTGAACGGCGCGGTGGTGCGCGAGCCGGGCGCGCGGTTCGACCCGTCCACCGCGGAGATCGCGGTGGACGGCAGGCCCGTCGGCGCGGCGACGGAGAGGACGCGCACGATCATGATGTACAAGCCGGCCGGCGTGCTCTCCACCGTGAGCGATCCCTTCGGCGGCAGGACGGTCCTCGACCTCGTGCGCGGACAGGTCTCCGAGCGCCTCGTGCCCGTGGGGCGGCTCGACAAGGACAGCGAGGGGCTGCTTCTCCTTTCCAACGACGGCGACCTCACATACCGCCTCACCCATCCGCGCTTCGAGCACGAGAAGACGTACATCGTGCGCGCGGCCGGACGCTGGAGCGAGGACAAGCTCGAAACGCTCCGCTCCGCCGTGACGATGCCCGACGGCTACCGCATCCGGCCCGTGCCTGTGGAGGTGGTGCGGATCGGGCGCGACAACGTGCACGTCCTGTGCTTCAAGCTCCGCGAGGGGCGCAAGCGGCAGATACGCTACATGTGCAGCGCGGCGCACCTGGTGGTGCTGTCGCTCAAGCGCGTGGCGATCTCCGGCCTGCGCCTGCCGGAGGACCTGCAGCCCGGCGCCTGGCGCGACCTCACGGCCGCCGAGCGGCAATCTCTACTGGATTCCTGGCAATGAACATCTTCATGATCATAAAGGTGTCCATCCGCGCGATCTGGCGGAATAAGACTCGCTCCTCGCTGACGATGCTCGGCATCATCTTCGGCATCGCCGCGGTGATTGTGGTGCTCGCGATCGGAAAGGGCGCATCGGCCAACATGGTGGCGCAGATCGGCAAGATGGGCGACAACGTGGTGATGATCTTCAGCGAGCAGCGCCACGCGGCGGCTGGAGTGCACGGCGGCGCTGGCGAGGGACAGAGCCTCACGGCGTCGGACGGGCGAGCCATACGCAGCGAGCTTGCGCACCTCGTGAAGGCAGAGTCTCCGGAAGTCCGTACGCAGATGCAGGTGGTGTGCGGTGACAAGAACTGGAACACGACGATCTACGGCTGCTCCACCGAGTTCCTCGTCATCCGCAATTGGGATATCGATACTGGCGACTTCTTCAACGAGCAGGAGGAGCGCCAGTGCGCGCGCGTGTGCGTGCTCGGCAAGACCGTCGCCTCGAACCTATTCCCGAACGACGACCCCGTCGGCCGCACGCTCCGCATCGGCAACATGCCGTTCAAGGTGAAGGGCGTGCTGCAGATGAAGGGCGTGGGCGGCATGGGCCAGGACCAGGACGACGCCGTGCTCGCGCCGTACACGACGGTGAGGCGCGTGCTGCAGGCGTCGACGTTTCCAGACAACGTGCGGCAGCTGAAGCTCTCGCTCTGGTCTATGGACCAGATCGAGGAGGCGAAGAGCGAGATAGGCGCGCTCCTGCGCCAGCGCCACCGGCTGAGCGAGACGGCCGACGACGACTTCCGCATCATCGACATGGCTGAGATCACATCCACGATGAGCGGCGTCTCCAACACGATGACGATCCTCCTCGCGGCGGTGGCGGCGATCTCGCTCCTCGTGGGCGGCATCGGCATCATGAACATCATGCTCGTCTCCGTGACGGAGCGCATCCGCGAGATCGGGCTAAGGATGGCGATCGGCGCCACGCCGGTTAACATCCTCAGCCAGTTCATACTGGAGGCTGTGCTGCTCTCGACGGTCGGCGGCGGCATTGGCGTGGCGATAGGCGTTACGGGCGCGCAGGCGCTCGGCGAGATGCTTGGGTGGCCGATCCTCGTCGAGACCGGATCGACGGTGTCGGCGTTCCTGTTCTCGGCGATCGTCGGGATGTTCTTCGGCTTCTATCCCGCATGGCGCGCGAGCCGTCTAAACCCGATAGACTGCCTGCGCTACGAATAGCGCTGTCACGGGAGGCAGGAGAGAACTTCCGGCAGCAGCTGCTTCTTGCGGGAGAGTACGCCGGGGAGATCGAAGAGTCCATGCGCGCCGATGCGCCACGGGAGGGCGCGGCGTACCGTCTCCGCTCCGCGGAACAGCAGCTCCGAATGGCCGCGCAGCGGGTCGGTGACCAGGAGTGCGATGAAGTCCAGCCCCTCGGCGGTCCTCACGCGGTCCAGCTCCGCGCCGAGCGCGTCGAGCTGCCGGTGGAAGATGTGGAAATTGGCCTCCTCAAGCTGCGCGAGCGAGAACTTGTAGCCGCTTTCCGTGTACGACTTGCGGTCGGAATCCACGGCCTGCGCCGGCGAGAGGGACGTCAGCGCCGAGCCGACGGACATCATGCCGTCCATCAGCTCCTTCGCCGTCGTGCCGGAGAGGCGCTCCAGCCAGGAGGCGATCGTGCGGTCCGTTTCCGTGGTGGTGGGGGAGAGGAAGAGGAGCGTGTCGGAGACAAGCCCCGCGAGGAGCACGCCGGCGATCTGCTTCGAGGGGCGCAGGCCCGCGCCGCGGAACATCCGCGATACTATGGTGCATGTGGAGCCGACGACGTCCGCCGTGTAGCGGATCGGCTCGGTGGTGGGGGCGAAGGATACGCGGTGATGGTCCACCACCTCAATGACGGGAATCTCGTCCACGCCGGGGATGCCCTGCGCCGTCTCGTTGTGGTCCACGAGGATCATGCGGAATGGCGGCGTCTCGGCGAAGGCGCGCTTCAGGATCGTGCCGAGGAGACGCCCGTGCCCGTCCACCACCGGGAAGTGGTTGTGCGCGTTGCGGATGGCCATCGCCTTGACGTCGTGCACGCGGTCGTCCGACTGGAGGATGGGAATGTCGCGCTGTAGGGGGGCGTTGCCCGTCGGCATCGAGAGGTCGTCCTTGGCGATGAAGAGGGTGAGCAGCTTGGCTGGCGAGAGCATGCCGAGGAACGTGCCGTCTGCCGCCGCCACGGGAAGGGATGATTCGCCTGACGCCTCGAGCGCGCGAAGGGCGTCGATGAGCGGACGGTCGGCCGGGAGGGAGGGCACGTCCGGAGAGATTATGTCGCGCACGCGCACGTACACGTCGGCGCGCGAGACTGGCGGCTGGAGTCCGAAGCGGTCGAACACCCAACGAGCGCGCGGAGGGAGGCGGCCGGGGCATAGCGCCTCGACGTTTTGCCAGCCGGTTCGCCGCCGCAGGTCGGCCAGGGCGTAGGCGCTCATGATCGTGTCGCAGTCCGGGTTGCGGTGCCCGCAGACGTATATTTTCCTGAAGTCCATGGCGTAATTATAGCAAAACGTCGGCCTTGTTGGCAAAAGGGGACGAAATAATGGTTTTGCAAAAGTTTATTCTTTTTACCCTCGCAATCGGGAGGGAGATTTGCTATACTGTCTCCATCCAAACCAAAGGAGTAAAATCAAATGGCAGGAAAACTTGAAGATCGCGTGAAGGAAATCATCGTTGACCAGCTGGGCGTCAATGCAGAGCAGGTCACAATGGAGGCGTCATTCATCGATGATCTCGGCGCGGATTCGCTTGATTCGGTCGAGCTGATCATGGCTTTCGAAGAGGAATTCGGTGCCGCCATCCCCGAGGAGGCCGCCGAGAAGTTGACGACGGTCGGCAAGGTCATCGAGTACCTCAAGAGCAAGGGGTACGGCGACGACGACGCTGCCGCTCCTGCGCAGTAAGCGTACCGAAAACATAAAGACTAGAAAGGATAGGTGCTGACGCGCCTGTCCTTTCTTGGCATTGTCTTTTGGAATTGGCGCTGGCCTGCTTCAAGCGTTCTGCGCGCTAGAAAAGGGTCGGCTGACGTCCGGAAGCAGGGGCAAGTCCTAGTCGCTTCCACGCGAGCGCGGTGGCCATGCGTCCCTTGGGGGTGCGCTCAAGGTAACCTTCCATTATGAGGAACGGCTCGTAGGCCTCCTCGATGGTGTCAGGCACTTCGCCGACCGATACGGCGATGGTGGAGAGTCCCACCGGGCCGCCGCCGAACTTCGCGCAGATGGTCTCGAGGATCTTGATGTCCATCTCGTCGAGTCCGTTGGGATCTATCTCGAGGAGGGTGAGCGAGTCGACCGCCACCTGGCGCGTGATGAGGTTGTCCGCCTTGACCTGCGCGTAGTCGCGCACGCGCCTGAGCAGGTTGTTGGCGATTCGCGGCGTCCCTCGCGCGCGCGCGGCGATTTCCCTTGCCCCGTCCGGTTCGATGTCAACGCCGAGCTTCGCGGCGGAGCGCGTGACGATCGCGGCAAGCTCGTCCGGCTCGTAGTAGCTGAGGCGGTTGACGAGTCCAAAGCGCGCGCGGAGCGGCGCAGAGATGAGGCCTATGCGCGTGGTGGCGCCGACCAGCGTGAAGCGGGGAAGCTCGAGCCTGACGCTGCGGGCGTTCGGTCCCTGGTCGATCATGATGTCGATCGCGAAGTCCTCCATGGCGGAGTATAGGAACTCCTCCACGGGCTTGGACATACGGTGTATCTCGTCGATGAACACGATGTCGCCCGGCTCGATCGAGCTCAGCAGTCCGGCCAGGTCGCCGGGCTTCGTCAGGACAGGGCCCGAGGTCGTCTTCACGTGGACGCCCATCGCATCGCCGAGGATGAAGGAAAGGGTGGTCTTGCCGAGTCCGGGCGGGCCGGAGAAGAGGACATGGTCGAGCGTCTCGCTCCGCTCCTTTGCGGCCTTGACGGCGAGCTCGAGCCTGTCGCGAATCTTCTGCTGGCCGATGAACTCTGCAAACTGGCCGGGACGCAACCGGTTGTCGAAGTTGACGTTGCGCTGGTTAAGTGTCTCGGATGTGCGGCTGATAGGCATAGGTCGGCGGATAGTCTAGTTTTTTCGCCTGCCGGTGTCAAGGGCGCATCCGCGGAAAAAGGAGTGCTTTAGGTCAGCCTCTGAATGTGCTATGATGGTGACGCCAAGGAATGCTGGTCATGAAAGAGTCTAGATTTGTTGCGGTGGCAGTCGCATGCGGCTTGTGTGCGGGCTCGTGGGCGGGCCCGGTGGCCGTGAAGACCGTCAACCCCGCGTGGGAAGTGGTGGTGGCGGAGGACGTGATGGACTCGCCCGTCGCCGGCGTGGACGCCGCGCCGGAGATCCAGCGGCGCCTCGACGCGATTGGCGCGACGGGCGGCGGCACGCTGTTCCTCAAGGCCGGCACCTACCGCATTGCCTCGCCCATCGTGTTGCCGATCAACACGTGCCTCAAGGGCGACTATGCCGCGTCCGCGTTGGGGAAATCCACCATCCTCGCAATCGTCGCGGGGCGCGGAGACGAGAACGGCGAGCCTGCATTCCGCATGGGAACGTCCAGCGCGCTGCAGGGACTCGTCTTCCACTATCCCGAACAGACGCTCGATACGCCGACGCCCTACCCGTGGACCGTGCGCGCGAAGATGAAGCCGCGCCGCGCGCCAGACCACCAGACCATCCGCGCAGGCAATCGCCATCGGTCCGGAGCCGAACGAGCTGCACACGTTCCGCGACGTGCGCATCTGCGCGCTCAAGACAGGCTTCGCGGTGGATTCCACCACCGACATCGGCAGGGTGATCGACGTGGAGGTGAGTCCGCGCGTGTGGTCCGCGAGCGGGCTGCCCGGCGCGCCCGACGAGCGGCGCCTGCGCGACTGGCTGAAGGCGCACGATACGCTTGGCGCATGGTACGGTCGCAGCGACTGGGAGTACATCTGGAGGCTCAATGTGGACGGCTACCGCACGGGCTGCCGGTTCGCGCAGGGGAAGCGCGGGACGTCCAACGCGGTGATGGACGAGAGCAGGTTCGTATGGTGCGAAACTGGCCTTGAGGTGGACCGCGTGAACGGCGTGGGTCTCGCGGTTTACGACACGCGCTTCGATCGTTGCGCGCAGAGTTCGCTCATGACGACGAACTTCGCGACGGTCGTGCAGTTCCTCGCGTGCGACTTCGGCGGCAAGCCGCCAGTAAACAAGGGCAAGGAGCTTTCCAACATCATCGTCAAGGATGGCAACGGCGAGCCGGTGCGCCACGAGCAGATGATCTGGCCGCGTCCGACAAGCGACAGATTGTTCAACGTCGTCGACTACGGCGCGTCCACGAACGTGGACGACAACGCGGCGGCGCTTCAGCGGGCGCTCGACGCGGCGAAGGGCAGCGGCACGGTGTACGTGCCGGCGGGGATGTATTCGTTCAAGGGACCGGTGACCGTGCCGGCGGGCGTGGAGCTGCGCGGATCTTCGGCCGCGCCGCACCACACCGCCGCCGGCGGCAGCGTGCTGCTCGTCCGCTACGGGAAGGGCGACGAGAACGGCGCGCCTTTCATCTCGCTCGCGCCGAAATCGGGCCTGCGCGGCGTGCTTGTGTGGTATCCCGAGAATCCGGTTCTCGATCCGGAGTCGTATCCGTGGGCGGTGCGGTCGCTCGGCGAGGACACGTGGCTCGCGGACGTCTGCATCGCGAACGCCTGGCGTGGCGCGGACTTCGCGACGCATCCCTCCGGCGGACACCGCATCGCGTACCTCTCCGGCGTCGCGTGGCAGAAGATGCTCGTCGTGGGCAACTCGTCGCGCCGGGGCTGGGTGGAGGAGACGCTCTTCAATCCGCACTACTCCCAGCGGCTCGCGTTCAACCTGCCGCACGTCAACGGGAAGCCGCCGGCGGGATGTCCGTCGGGCGGCCAAAACATCCCTGTGCAGAGCTGGAACATGCGCCGCCGCCTGGAGGCGCACGTGTTCACCGACTGCGCGGACGAGCGCATCCGCGGTACGTTCGTGTTCGCCGCGAAGGACGGCATGGCGTTCCGCGGGAAGAACCGGGCGACGGTGGTGATGCACGGCGCCGACACGATCGCGCGCGGCGTGGACCTGGAGCAGGCGGAGGGCAGCCGCGTGGATGCGGCGCTCGTGCAGGTGACGCCGTACGAGACCGCGTCGGGGAAGGAAAGCGCGGGTTTCCACTTCGCGCCGGGCGACAAGGGTACGGCCGTGTTTCGCGCGAGCCAGCTTTGGGTGCCGAAGCCTTCGGTCATCGCCGAGGGAGAAGGTCATGGCGTCTTCGAGATGGCGAATTCCCTGTCGGGCCCGATCTACGCGCGCAAGGGGCGTCTGGAGCTGGAGGACTTCCGGTTCTCGTCGAGCCTTGAGGAATGCGTCGTTAAGGAGCCGGCGGCAAAAGTGCGCGCGGAACGTACGGGAGAGTTCCCGCTGCCGGAATCGCTCTTGCCGAAGGCGCCGCCGGTGGACGTGACGATCGACTGCGAAGCGAATCGTCCACTGGAAAACAAGGTCGCGCGCTGGGG
>CACWSW010000048.1 GCA_902763655.1 uncultured bacterium | reverse complement strand
GCATGGGATTCCGGCTACGTGGGCAACATCTCCAGCTGCTTCGCGATCAAGGACGAGCGACTGTGGTTCTACTACGTGGGCGCGCGCGGCGACGCCACGCAGAACGACCCGCCGCGGTGCGTGTACGGAAACGGCATGCACTGGAACTTCTCGGTGGGCGTGGCGACGCTTCGCCGCGACGGGTTTGCGGGGATGGTGGCGGACGGTCGCGGCGAGCTCGTGACGCGTCCCGTGACGTTCACGGGCGCGTACCTCTTCGTGAACGCCGACGCGCGCTTCGGCGAAGTGGCGGCGGAGGTGCTGGACGAGAAGGGTGAGCCGTACGCGGGCTACTCGGCTGCCGATTGCCGCGCCCTCGTGCGTACCGATTCCACGAAAAGCGCGCTCGCGTGGAAGGGTGGCGACCTCTCGCGGTTCGCGGGCAAGCCCGTGCGCTTCCGCTTTAAGATGAAGGTGGCCACGCTCTTCTCCTTCTGGGTGTCGAAGAAACCCACGGGCGAATCGGGCGGCTACGTGGCCGCCGGCGGCCCGGACTACAAGGGACTGAAGGATGAGTGACGATGAGGTTAGACAGGATTACAGGATTGTCAGGATTTACAGGATTCTGTTATCTAAAAACAATCCTGTTAATCTTGTGAATCCTGTAATCCTGTCTAAAATCGCATGGTGCCAATCAAACGTCTGATAGTATGAGGTCGCAAAGTGAAGATCAACAATCTGGAGAAATTCCTCGCGAAGGCGCGGGGAGGTGAGATGCCCATCGGGGCGGTGGTGACGTTCGCCGATCCGGCGGTGACGGAGCTGACGGCCGAGGCCGGGTTCGACTTCGTTTGGATCGACGGCGAGCACGGCGAGATGGACCGCTACAGCGCGATGACGCACCTGATGGCGGTGAAGGGCACGGACTGCACGAGTTTCTACCGCGTGCCGGCCTGCGACCACACGGAGATCAAGCGCGTGATCGACTTTGCGCCGGCCGGCGTGATCGTGCCGATGGTGATGGATGCCGCCGACGCGCGGCGCGCTGTGGCCGCATGCCGCTATCCGCCGGAGGGCAACAGGGGATGCGGGTTCCGCCGCGGCCTCGCCTACGGGGCGGGCGACTTCGCGGACTACTGGGAGGCGTCGCGGGAGGATCCGCTCGTCATCATCCAGCTGGAGCACATCTATGCAGTGAGGAACCTTGACGAGATTCTCGCCGTGCCGGGAATCGGCGCGATCGTGATCGGGCCGTACGACCTCAGCGCGTCGATGGGCAAGGAGGGGCAGTGGCACGACCCGGAGGTGGCGGCGGCATACGACGAATCCTGCCGGAAGGTGCGCGCGGCCGGCATCCTGCTCGGCGCCTGCTCGGCGTCTACACGGAATGCGATTTCGACGTCTGGCGCCGGCGCGGCGTGCAGTTCATGGCGATCAAGAACGACACGAACGCCATGCTGCTCGGCTACCAGACGATGCTGGGGAAGGTGAAGAGGGGTTAGCTTTTAGCTTTTAGCTGTTAGCTTCTAGCTTTAAGCTTTTAGGTTTTAGCTTTTGGCTTTTAGGTTTTAGGAAGTAGTTGTTAGTTCTTGAAGAAAGTAAAAGAAAGGTTGTTGTATATGACAAAGTTGATCATGTCGGTCGGCGTGGCGCTGGCCACTGGATGCATCGCGGGAACGTTCAACGGCCTGACGGCCGACATGGCGGCGCTCTGCCGCCTCTCCGACGCGCGCTCGCGCTCGATCAGTCCTGAGAACTTCACAGGCGCGCGCAACGCCGGCGCGCTGGCCGATCCGGTCGCGGACAAGGACAAGCGCAACGTCGCCAACGCGTCGGGCTGCGCCCGTGAGCTCGGCAAGGGCTGGAAGGTGAACCCGTTCGTCAAGATCGCGCCCGGCGAGACGCTGACGCTCGCGGACATCGAGGGCCCTGGCGCGATCCAGCACATCTGGATGACGCCCACTAAGCTCTGGCGGCATTCCATCATCCGCATGTATTGGGACGGCGAGGAGACGCCGTCGGTGGAGTGTCCCGTGGGCGACTTCTTCGCGAGCGCCTACAACAAGTACGCGCAGGTTTCCTCGCTCGCCGTATGCGTGAACCCCGGTAGCGCGTTCAACTGCTACTGGCTCATGCCGTTCCGCCGCCGCGCGCGCGTGACGATGGAGAACGTCGGCAAGGAGGAGATGCGCCTCTACTACCAGATCGACTACACGCTCACGGACATCCCGTCCGACGCCGCCTACCTCCACGCGCAGTTCCGCCGCTCGAACCCGACGAAGGGCTCGGTCCACACGCTCGTCGACGGCATTTCGGGCAAGGGGCACTACGTGGGCACGTACGTCGCGTGGCGCGTGCACGACACGGGCTGGTGGGGCGAGGGCGAGATCAAGTTCCACCTCGACGGCGAGGAGAACCCCACCATCTGCGGCACGGGCACGGAGGACTACTTCTGCGGTTCGTACAACTTCGAGATCGGCGGGCGCGCGAAGTACCGCGAGTTCACCACGCCCTACACGGGGCTCGCGCAGGTCATCAAGCCGGAAGACCCGAAGAACTTCACCTCCTTCGGCCTCTACCGCTGGCACGTGACGGATCCCGTCCGTTTCGAGAAGGGGCTGAAGGTGACTATCCAGGACCTCGGGTGGAAGGCGCGCGGACTCTACAACGCGCAGGCGTCCGACATTGCCTCCACGACGTTCTGGTACCAGACGGAGCCGCACGCGCCGTTCCCGGAGCTCCCCTCTGCGGACGAGCTCGTCAACCGGCCGTAAAGTGTGAAAGGAGAAGGGGGATTACTTGCCGGCGGAGCAAGTGAGGCGAAAGCCGTAGTTGTTGTGTTTGGCCGCGGGCGAGTAGCTGTTGCGTGACGCGGAGCGGCAGTCCGGCGCGCTGCCGCTCCAGCTGCCGCCGCGCTGCACGCGGCCGGAACCCCATCTTGGGCCGATGGGATCTTTCGCCTCCTTCGTGCTGAACGAGCCGCGGCCCTGGTACCAGTCGAGGCACCACTCCCATACGTTGCCGTGCATGTCGTAGAGTCCCCACGCGTTGGGCCGGAACGAGCCTACATTGGCGTGGCCGCCCTTTTTGTTGGTCCTGTTGTAGTAGTATTGGCCCACCTCGTCAAGTTGCGGGTCCCTGCCGGAACAGCTGTTCGTCAGTTCCTTGCCGTTGTTCAGGGCGTTGGTCGTCCCGGCCCGGCAGGCATACTCCCACCTGGCCTCGGTCGGCAGGTCGAAGGAGCCGATGCCCGTCTTTGCGCGTATCATGCCGATGAACGAGGCCTCGTCCACCTTGTTGGATGCCGGCCAGTTGAATTCGGCTGATTCGCCGCGGATGTCGTTCCATGATATATGCTCCACGGGATGCATGTCGCCGCCGTAGGAGGACGGCTTCTGTCCGGTGACGAGCTCGTACTGCTTCTGGGTCACCTCGAACACGCCGATGTAGAATGGCTTCTCGATCGTCACCTTGTGCTGGGAGGCCTCGCCGCCGGTATAGCCCTTTTCGGAAACGCTGCAGCCCATGGTGTACGAGCCGGGGTCGATGCGGCGAAGCACGAGCTTGGTGGTCTTGTGCTCGTTGGTCCAGCCTCCGTTCGGCACTGCGCCCAGGTATGAGACCGGATATGATACGGCGTTCGTGCCGCCAGAGAGGTCAACCACGAGGTACAGGCCGTTGCCTGGCGCGGTCTTGCCTGCCGCCGCGTTGTCCGCGTAGGCGAAGCCGCACATGATTACCGCTATAGCCACTACCATCCGTTTCATGCTCATGATTCTGGTCCTTTCTGCAAGTTGCGGATAGTCTATCACGCATCGGCTGGAGCGGCAAGAGGGAATTGCAGGATTTACGCGGCGACGGCGGTTTGGTATAATACACGTGCACACCAAGGAAGAAAAGATGAACAAGCTGACAGCAGACGAACTTCGCGAGACGTACCTGAGCTTTTTCGAGTCGAAGGGCCACGCGCGCATTCCCGGCGCGAGCGTGATTCCAGAGAACGACCCGACTGTGCTCTTCACGACGGCGGGCATGCACCCGCTCGTGCCGTACCTGATGGGGCAGATGCCGCATCCGGCAGGGTCGCGCCTCACGGACGTGCAGAAGTGCATCCGCACCGGAGACATCGACGCCGTGGGCGACTCGGCGCACCTCACGTTCTTCGAGATGCTAGGCAACTGGTCGCTGAACGACTACTTCAAGCCCGAGGCCATAGCCTGGAGCTACGAGTTCCTCACCACGAAGCTCGGCTTCGATCCGAAGGATCTGTACGTCACCGTGTTCGCGGGCGAGGACGGCATTCCGCGCGACGACGAGGCGATCGCACTCTGGAAGCAGCAGGGCCTTCCCGACGACCACATCTTCCCGCTCCCGCGCGAGGACAACTGGTGGGGCCCGGCCGGCACCACGGGCCCGTGCGGTCCCGACACCGAGATGTTCATCGACACGGGCAAGCCCAAGTGCGGTCCTGACTGCCGTCCCGGTTGCCACTGCGGCAAGTACATCGAGATCTGGAACAACGTGTTCATGCAGTACAACAAGAACGCGGAGGGGAAGTTCGAGCCGCTCGGCCGCCACAACGTCGACACCGGCATGGGCGTGGAGCGGACGGTGTGCATGCTCTCGGGCGCGGCGACCGTGTTCGACACGGAGATCTTCGCGCCGATCATGGCGAAGATCGACGAACTTTCCACCATTCAGCCGGACGATCCGGAACAGGCTCTCCGCGCGCGGCGCATCGTGGCCGACCACATGCGCACGGCGACCTTCATCCTCTGCGATCCGAAGGGCGGCGTGAAGCCCGGCAACATCGGCGCGAACTATGTGCTGCGCCGCCTCATCCGCCGCGCCGTGCGCTACAGCCGCTTCCTTGGCATCGCGCCGGGCTTCACGGTAAAGCTTGCAGAGGTAATCTGCGAGAAGTACAAGCACGTCTATCCCGAGCTGGCGGCGAACCTCGAAACGTGCAAGAACGACCTCGAGGCCGAGGAGAACCGCTTCAACCAGACGCTCGACAAGGGCGCCGCGATGTTCGCGAAGGTGGCCGAGCAGCTGAAGCTGCACAACCAGACGCAGATCAGCGGCAAGACGGCGTTCAAGCTCTACGACACGTTCGGCTATCCGCTCGAGATGACGCTCGAGCTCGCCAAGGAGCAGGGGCTGGAAGTGGACGTGGCCGGCTTCGAGGAGGCCAACAAGAAGCACCAGGAACTGAGCCGCACCACGTCCGCCGGTTCGTTCAAGGCGGGCTTGCAGGACAATTCCGCGGTCGTGACGCGCATGCACACCGCCACGCACCTCCTGCACGCCGCGCTCCACAAGGTGCTCGGCCCGACCGCGAACCAGAAAGGGTCCAACATCACGCCGGAGCGCCTGCGCTTCGACTTCACCTGGCCCGAGAAGATGACTGACGAGCAGATCAAGGCCGTGGAGGACCTCGTCAACCAGTGGATACAGGAAGGCATCGCCGTCTCGAAGAAGACGACCACCGTGGAGGAGGCCAAGAACGAGGGCGCGATGGCGCTCTTCGGCTCGAAGTACGGCGACCAGGTGACGCTCTACACGATCGGCGACGTCTCCAAGGAGATCTGCTGCGGTCCGCACGTGGAGAACACGAGCGAGCTCGGCAGCTTCAAGATCACCAAGGAGCAGTCCTCTTCCGCAGGCGTCCGCCGCATCAAGGCCGTGATCGGCAACTTGTCCGCATGATTTCAGTCCTGTTGTTCAAACCCACAAAAAAAGGAATACTAACATGAAAAAGATGATGATGGCGTTTTGTGCGGCGCTGATTGGCCTCTCGGCCTCGGCCGAGTGCTGGTGGACCTGGTTTGAGGAACGACCGGACAAGAACGTGCATGGGTGTGAGCTTGGCCTGTTCACGAAGAGCCAGGAAGTGAGCGGTGCGCAGGTGTCGATATGCTCGAACAAGGCCGATGACTTCGTGTCCGGCGCGCAGGTGTCGTTCGGATATTCGCGCGTGAAGACGTTGCGCAACGGCGTGCAGACGGCGCTCTTCAACCGTGCGCACTCGTCGGCGCTCCAGATCGGACTCATCTGCGTGAACGAGACTGGGTTCCTGCCGGTGTTCGTGTTCTTCAATTTCGACAAGGCGCAGTTCGGCGGCAAGAAATAGCCGATGGGCGCAAGGTTCTTCGCGGATCTGGCGTCGAAGTACGCAGCGTACGTTGATGCGTATCGTGCCTTTCCGTCTCTCGCCCTTCCGCCGATGATGGAGCTCAAGCGTGTCCACACGGCGCATGTCGTGGACAACGCGAAGCTGATCGCGGAGGGCGAGGGGTTTGACGCCGAGACGGCGCGCGCGTGCGAGGCTGCGGCGCTCCTGCACGACACTGGGCGCTACGAGCAGCTGAAACGCTACAACACGTTCCGCGACTCAGACAGCGTGGACCACGCCGTGTTCTCGCACGACATCGTGGTCGAGAAGGGGTGGCTGGACGGCGACCCGCAGCGCGAGGCGATCTTGACGGCGGTGCTAGTCCACAACCGCCGCGACGTGCCTGACGGCCTCGACCCGCTAACCGAGGCGGCGGTCCACACCGTGCGCGATGCGGACAAGCTCGACATTTTCCGCGTGCTGGAGCATCAGATCGCCACGACTGACTGGCGGACGAACTGCAAGGCGTTCTGGAACCTGCCCACGACGGCACGGCCAAGCCCCGCCGTGCTGGATGCGATCCGCGCGAGCCGCCCAGTGGACTACCAGGACATCAAGACGCTTGCGGACTTCGTGCTGATCCAGGTGGGGTGGATGGTGTGTGGCCTCCGCTACGCCACGAGCCGCCGCCTCTGCGCCGAACGCGGGCATCTGGCGTTCCGCCGCACGTTCCTGCACGAGCTGACTGACGACCCTGCGGTGGACGAGATATGCGACCTCGCGGCGGCCATTGGCGCACGCGGCTGAAAACTTCGCGGAACTGTTGGACACTCCGCCAGTCTTTTGCTATACTTGACGCCAAGTCCATTCATATCTATTTACATCTATACAGAAAGCGAGCAGACAGAAAAATGGTAACGGCTATTATAGTTGCGGCTGGCAAGAGCGACCGGATGGGAGCAGGAACCGACAAGGCCTTTTTGAACCTGGGGCCTAAGCCGGTGTTGGCGTGGAGCCTGCTCGCGTTTGAAGGTTGCACGGACGTCGACCAGATAGTCCTGGTGGTGCGCAAAGACCAGATTCCCGGGGCGAAGGCCGTGGTGCGGATGTTCGGGATCTCAAAGGTCCGCACCGTGGTGGCTGGAGGGCAGAAGCGTCAGAATTCCGTGATGAACGGCCTCAAGGAGGTCGATAGCGACACGCGCATCGTCGTGGTGCACGACGGCGCGCGTCCGTGCGTGACGCCGGCTACGATCTCCGAGACGGTTAAGCTTGCGAAGCGCTGTGGCGCCGCGGCGGTGGGATGCCACATCTGGGACACGGTGAAGCTCGTGGAGAAGGGCACGACCGTGACGCGCACGGAGGACCGCTCGAAGCTTTGGGCGGTGCAGACGCCGCAGGCGTTCAATGCGCAGCTCATCCGCCGCGCATATGCGGAGGCCGAGAAGGCCAAGGTTGAGGTTACGGACGACGCTTCGGCGGTGGAGCTTCTCGGCGAGCCCGTGAAGATCTACGAGACGAACGTGCCGAACCTGAAAATCACGACGGTGGAGGATCTACAGCTGGCGGCTGCGGTCGTGCTGAAACGCTGAGGACGCAGGAAGAGGTGCCGATGGGACGGGTCTATGCCATACTTGGTGACATCCACGCGAACATCGACGCGCTGAACGTCGTTCTGGATGACGCGCGTTCACAGGGCGTAACGAACTTCGTCTCGGTTGGGGACGTGGTGGGATACAACGCGGCTCCGGCTGAATGCATCCGCGTTGTCCGCGAGCTGAACTGTCCTGTGGTGCGTGGCAACCACGACCACTACGTGTCCTACCTGGATACTTCTCTGGCCGACTTCCATCCGGCGGCGGCGCAGGTGGTGGAGTGGACGCGCAGCCAGCTGTCGGGGGAGGACTTGCAGTGGCTTCACGACCTTCCGCTCCAGAAGCCGATCATGGGCTTCATGCTTGTCCATTCGACCCTCGACATGCCGGACCGCTGGGGATACGTGTTCGACAACCAGCAGGCGAAGGCCAACTTCAACTACCAGCGCACGCCGCTCTGCTTCCACGGCCACACGCATGTGCCGATCATCTACGCCTTTTCTGCCGGCGGCGTGATTCACTACGAGCCGTGTGACTTCACGATAGAGCTTGGGCAGAAGCTGTTCATCAACGTCGGGTCGGTCGGCCAGCCGCGCGACGGCGATCCGCGCGCGTCCTACGTCATATACGACATGGATGCGCGCCAGATCAGGTTCCGCCGTCTCGAGTACGACGTTGCCGCGGCGCAGGAGCGTTGCCGCGCCGCAGGTTTGCCGGAGCGCTGCGCGGAAAGACTGGGGGTCGGGCGATGAGGCTTGCGCCTCTGGTCCTTGCGCTTGCTCTGTGCGCGGGCTGCTTCACGTCCGGCAAGCCGACGCC
Organism: uncultured bacterium; assembly: GCA_902763655.1. Lineage (GTDB taxonomy): Bacteria > Verrucomicrobiota > Kiritimatiellia > RFP12 > UBA1067 > RUG572. The sequence goes on along the minus strand of CACWSW010000048.1, from coordinate 9,913 downwards.
GAAGTCGTGGACGGTCGAGCCGCGCGACTCTGCCGCGGAGGCCAAGACTGCGGGAGAGGGGGGCGGTTCGGCGTTCGTGGCGACGCGGGTCGGCACGATTGCCGTGAACGCGCCCTTTGACAGGGCTTCGTTCGTGGTGCGCCGTTCGGACGGTTCGGTTGCGTTTGACGCGTACAACGAGTTTGCGGCTACTCCGGCGGCGCTTCTGCGAGAGCCTGTGAGGACGCAGCTCGCGAAGGACGGACGTTTTGGCCACGTCGTCTCGCCGTCTAGCGTGGCGAACGCTGATGCCGCTGTCGAGGTTCTGGTGACGGACCTTTCGCTCGACTGCCGCGAGTCTGGCGCGCGGAAGGCGCGTGCCGCGGTGAGCGTGGATGTGCTGAAGACCGGGCGCGGTCCGCGCGCCGTGGCGCTGTCAGGAGACGGTGCCGCTGAGGCCGATGCGGCTGCTGGCGACTACTCGGCCGCCTTTTCCGCGGCATTCAACGAGGCGCTTGCGGAGGCTCTTCGCGCGCTGAAGTGATTTTTGCTATACTAAGGACCGTGGAGATAGCACCTATAGCCATAGTTGGCGTGTCATGCCGTTTCGCCAGCGCCCCGAATCCGAGCGCGTTCTGGCGGCTCATCATGCACAGGCAGAGCGGCATCCTGCCGCTTGGCGACGACACGGCGCTCATCGCAGGCCAGCGCAACATCTTCGACCGTCCATATCCCACGCACGGCGGACTGCTTGGCAGACTCTACTCGTGCGTGCCGAGGGAGCTTACGTTTCCGCGCCAGATCAACGCCGGCGAGAACCAGGACCTGTACTTCGCCGTGCAGATGGCGTTCGACGCGCTCGCCGATGCCGGGATGCGCCCTCACGCGCCGGAGCCGGCGCGCGGCACGGTGCGCCTAGGGTACGCGCCACCGTTCAACGCCTCGACCGTAAACTGGCTGGAGCACACGTTCTTCATAGACCAGACGATGGAGATAATCCAGAGGTTCTTCCACAACGCGCCCGGCGAGGCGCTCGACGCGGTGCGCGCCAGCCTGGTGGAGTCGCTTCCCGCGCCAGACGCTGCGAGCTTCCTCTCCGGCTCAGGCCACCGCATCGCCGCCTGGATCGCGGGGGAATGCTCGTTCTCCGGCGGCGCCACCGCGCTGGACGGCGGGTCGCTTTCGGGGATTTCGGCGCTGCGCGCGGCGATGGACGACCTGCGCAGCGGACGTGCCGACGTGGCGCTCGTGGGCGCGATCACGCCGCCCTTGAGCCGCGCATGCCTGGAAGGGCTCTCGGGCGAGATGCTGTTTTCGGCGGAGTCCGAGCTCACGCCGTTCGACCGCGACGCCTGCGGGACGATTCCCGGCGAGGGCGGCGCGTTCATCGTGCTGAAGCGGCGGCAGGACGCCCTCAACGCGCACGACCGCATCTACGCGCTCGTGCGCGGGGTCGCGTGCGGCGCCGCGCCGCTCGTGGACCTCATGGCGGCGGCGGCGGCGCGCGCCGGCACGCAGATGCAGGACATCGGCCTCGTTGAGGCCGACGGCAGCGGAGTGCCGGAGGCGGACGCCGAGGAGGCAGCGGCGGTCCTGCGCCTGTGGGGCGGGCACCGTCCGGGCGGTCCGCTCGTGGGGGTTGGGTCTGTGAAGGGGAACATCGGGCACTGCCTCCACGCCGCGTCGGCCGCGTCTCTCCTGAAGGCCGCGCTGGCCCTGCGGCGGCGCGTGCTGCCGCCGCAGATGCCTGCCGCACATCCGCTTGAGGAGCTCTCGAACCTCGGCTCGTCCGCCTACCTGCTGAACGAGGCGCGGCCGTGGATCACGGGAGACACCGTCAGCCCGCGCCGCGCGATGGTGCTGGCGCGCGACGTCAGCGGGCGCGGGGCCGCGGTGGTCCTGGAGGAAGAGCCGGAGCGCGAAGACCGCCGCTGACGCCACAAACGGCCGGAAGTGTGCTATAATACCGCTTTCGGGCGCGTGCCCGGCTTTCAACGATAAACTCTAAACTGAAGGTAGACGAATCATGTACAAGTACACATGCCTGAACCCCATCGCGGAGGTGGGTCTTGGCAACCTAGACGACAACTACGCGCGCACGGAGGACTTCGCCTCCGCCGACGCGGTCTTCGTGCGCAGCGCGAAGATGGACGAAATGACGCCCGGACCGAACCTGCTGGCCGTGGCGCGCGCCGGCGCCGGCGTCAACAACATCCCCCACGCGGAGTACGCGAAGAAGGGCATCGTGGTGTTCAACACCCCGGGCGCCAACGCGAACGGCGTGAAGGAGCTCGTGATCGCGGCGATGCTCCTGGCGAGCCGCGACATCGTGGGCGGCATCGAGTGGGTGAAGGACAACGCGGCGGACCCCGCCATCAACAAGAGCGCCGAGAAGGCGAAGAAGGCTTTCGCAGGCACGGAGATCGAGGGCAAGCGCCTTGGCGTGATCGGCCTGGGAGCGATCGGGCAGAAAGTCGCGAACGCGGCCGTCTCGCTCGGCATGGAGGTGTTTGGATACGACCCGTACCTTTCCGTGGACGCGGCCTGGAACCTGAGCCGCGCCGTGAAGCACTGCAAGAACGTGGAGGCGATATACCGCGCATGCGACTTCATCACGATCCACGTGCCGGCGCTCGATTCGACCAAGGGCATGATCAACGCCGAGGCGCTCGCCATGATGAAGAACGGCGTGATCATCATCAACGCCGCGCGCGACGCGCTCGTGAACGAGGCGGACCTGCTCGCGGCGATCGAGAGCGGCAAGGTGCGCAAGTACGTGAGCGACTTCCCGAACGCGACGACCGCCGGCAAGAAGGGCTGCATCGTGATCCCGCACCTTGGCGCATCGACCGAGGAGGCCGAGGACAACTGCGCGGTCATGGCCGTGAAGGAGATGCGCGACTACCTGGAGAACGGGAACATCGTCAATTCCGTCAACTACCCGGCCTGCTCGCTCGGCCCGGCCAACAAGGCTGGCCGCGTGGCGATCTGCCACAAGAACGTGGCGAACATGATCGGCCAGTTCACGAGCATCCTCGGCAACGCCGGGGTGAACATCGACGCGATCGCGAACAAGAGCCGCGGCGACTTCGCCTACTCGCTCATCGACGTGGACGCGCCGATTCCGGCGGAGGTCGTGGACCAGCTCAAGAAGAGCGACGCCGTGATCCGCGTGCGCGTCATCAAGTAGTACGCCGCGCATATATTCCCCTGCAAGGAACATCCGCATGGCAGCACCACCGCCCAGATCTCGCCAGACGGCCGGTCGGCCGGCAGCGAAGAAGCCGAAGAAGGAAAGCATCTTCAACCGGAAGATCACCTTCGGCGGCGGCGGCATGCCTGCCATGAAGGAGGCCGACGTGCTCCTCTTCACGGGGGAGCTCGCCGACCTTCTTGAGGCCGGCATGACGCTGGGCGAGGCCCTCGGCTGCCTCGCGAACCAGGGCGAGGAGGACTCCGCCCAGCGCGCCGTCTGCAAGGACCTGACGAGCCGCATCGTGAACGGCGAGTCGTTTTCCGACGCGGTGGCCCACCATCCCAAGACGTTCCAGCCGCTCTACGCGAACATGATCCGCGCAGGCGAGGCGTCCGGCGCGATGGTGGACGTGCTGCGGCGGCTCGTGGAGCACTACGAGCGCTCGGACTCGATGCGCGCGAAGATCAAGGGCGCGCTGCGCTACCCTTGCTTCGTGCTGGGCTTCGGCGTGGTCGCCGTCATCATCACGATGAAGGTGATCATCCCCAAGTTCCAGAAGGTGTTCGAGCAGCTTGGCGGCCAGCTGCCGGGCGCGACGCGCGCGCTGATGGACATCACGGACTTCGTGAACAGCTGGAAGGGCGCCGTACTGGGAATCGTGCTCGCGCTCGTGACCGTCTGGCTCGTCAAGTGGGTGAAGACGCCGTCCGGAAGGCGGAAGGTCGACACATGGAAGCTGAAGATGCCGCTCGTGAAGGGCATCGTGGCTTGCGGGGCGTACTCCACGCTCGCCTACACGCTCAAGACCTTGCTGACGAACGGCGTGAACGTGCTGAACGCGCTCAAGATCGCCGAGGACACGTGCGAGAACGCCGTGATCGCGGACGCGCTCCACACCGCGCGCAAGCGCGTGACGGACGGCACTTCGATCTCGGGGCCGCTCGCCACGAGCGGGGTGTTCCCGCGCCTCATGACGGACATGCTGGCCGTAGGCGAGCGCGCGGGCGACCTGTCGTCCTCGCTAGGGCACATCGGCACGCGCTACCAGAAGGAGATGGACGCCAACATCAAGACGTTCACGGAGATGCTGCCCATGGTGCTGCTCTTCGTGCTTGCCGGGGTGATCGGATTCATCATCTTCGCCATCTTCTCGGCCGTGTTCGCGGTCTCGAATTCCCTTGGTGCTTAGTGCTTGGAGCGATTGACTAAACGGCAAATAACAAACTGAAAGGAACAGGCAATGAACGAAAAGGAAAGAGAGCAGATCGAGCGTGCGGCCAAGGCCGGCTTCACGCTGATGGAAGTCATGGTGGCCGTCATGATCGTCGGCCTGCTGACGGCGCTGGCGGTGACGAACGTCGGCCGCTACATGCGTCGCGCCAACGTCACGGCAACGCAGCAGCAGATCGTGACGATCTCCCAGGCGATCACCCAGTACCAGTTCGAGCACAACAGCAAGCTGCCGGAGACGCTGGAGGCGCTCACGGAGGGCGACGACCCGCTGATCGAGAGCGGCAACCTGAAAGACGCGTGGGGCAACGACTTCCAGTACGAGAAGCTCGGCAAGAAGCGCTTCAAGCTGACGTCGTCCGGTCCGGACGAGGAGTTCGGCACGGAAGACGACCTCTCGAACATCGACACCGACAAGAAGGACAACTGATGCGCTATGCCGCGCGGCATGGCTTTACGCTTGTCGAGCTGCTGGTCGTAGTCGCAATCATCGCGGTCATGCTATCCACGGCGGCGCTGAGCGTAGGCTCCGGCACTGCCTCTGTGCGCATGAAGAACGCGGTGCGCAGCGTGTGGCAGCTTTCCGGCTATGCGCGGACGATGGCGTTGCTGCGGCAGCATGCCGTAGTCGTCACCTATTCGGAGGTGTGGGAGGGGGATACGTTCGTCAAGAGCAAGATCGAGGTGAAGGCGGGTTCAGAGTTGTCCACACCCAAGGAGGAACTCTCATCCAACGTCGCCAGGTCGATATTCGACCCGGAGGCGGAACTGCCTACGCTGGAGGAGGAGACGGAGGAGGATTCCGCCGAAAGCGTGGTGCAGGAGGGATTGGAGGCACGCGCGTTCGAGTTTCCGGACGTGCACGTGAAGGTTGAGCTGATGGGCGAGGAGGGCGAGTCGCAGACCGGAAAGAAGAAGTCCATCTCGGTGTTCAGCAACGTGGACTACCTGCTGGGCCGAGGCAAGACCGAGAGCGTGGGGAGCGAAAAGAAGGGAGATGCGCGTTCCCGCGCGTCCGACGACGATGATGACGAGGCCAAGCAGGAGACGCGCGAGCCCGTCTCGATCGTCTTCGAGACGAACGGCCGATGCGAGCCGCACCGGATACTGGTGTGGAAGGACGGCAAGGACGAGGACTCCGCTACCGTGCTGACGGTCGACCGCTTCGGCACCATCAAGAACCCGGAATCGGAGGATGACGACCGGTGACGGCGCCACGTTCCAGATTCCGCGCGGGCTTCACGCTGATGGAGGTGCTGATCGCCGCGGTGATGCTGGCGGTCGGCTGCATCGCCATCCTATCATGCATGATGCAGTGCCAGCGGATGATGCTTGCGTCGAAGCGGTTCGAGTCCGCGCAGCTGGTGCTGCAGCTAGGAGACATGGCGCATCCCATCCCCGATCCGTCGCAGGTGACGACGAGCGGCGAGGACGTGGTGAACGACGAGCTCCTGAACGTGGACGAGACACCTGCGGAAGACCTCGTGCGCGAGCTGGAGATGGACCTGCCGCGCACCGAGCTCGAGCAGCTGAAGGACTACACGTTCGAGCGGACGGTGGACGAGACGGACGACGAGATACTGAAATGGAACGGCGGCATCTACGCCATACGGTCCACCGTGCGCTGGGGCGGCAACCGGTACCGCTCGAAGCGAGAGGAGCTAAACGTGATCCGCCTGTGGAGGAAGAAGCCATGACACGGCGCGGCTTTACGCTCATCGAGCTGCTGATGTCGGTGATCATCACCGCCATCATGATGACCGTGTGCTTCATCACGTTCAACACCACGATCCGCTGCTGGCAGCGTTCTGCGGCGGTGGCGGACACCGTGCGCAACGCGGAGTACGCGCTCACCCAGGTGGTGAGCGGCCTGCGGAGCGCATACTACCCCACGACCGGAAAGCAGGATTACGCCTACGGTTTCCAGCTGTACGACAACGGCGAGGAGCCAGACGACAGCGACACGATCCAGTGGATAAAGCTCGGCACCTCGATCGTCGGCAACCGTTCGCAGCTCTCCGAGACGCCGCACACGGTGCGAGTGTGGGTTCAGAAGGAAGGGCGCGACGGGCCTGGAGGGCTGTGGGTAAAGGCGGGGCGGCTAGACCTTCTGGCCGATGACGAAGACGTGGAGGTCGACTTCAACGACGACGAGCAGTTCGAGCCGTATCCGCTCATCGAGGGCGTCCAGGGATTCGACTGCAAGGTACAGTCCAAGCCCGACAGCGTGGAAGGGGACGGCACGCCAAAGTGGGAGGACACGTGGGACACGTCCAACTCGGTCCCGTACCGCGTGAAGCTGACGTTCTGGATGGAGCCGGCCAAGGACGCAGGAGACCCCGTCCCGATCATGCGCGTCGTGGAGATCCCGCTCTGGGACATCTCGCAGAATCCGGTCACCGTCTCCTCCGAGGAGGGTGCCGCCGGAGGCAAGAAGGGCGGCAAGTCTTCGAGTGGCAATAAGGGAGGTCAGAAGATGCCTCCTACGAATATGCCGCCAGATAGGCAGGCGCCAGTAATGCCGCCAAGGGGGCCGATGGGATGAAGCGAGGACAGGCAGGTAGTGCGCTGGTGACGGTCATCTGGGTGGTGGCGGTGCTGTCGCTCATAGTGATGAACTTCGCGGCGGAGGCGAAGCTGCAGTCGGTCGTCAACCGCCACACGACCGAGCGCGTGCGCGTGAATAGCCTCACCGACGCTGGCAAGGTGATCGCCGAGGTCATCCTCACCGACTACCAGAACGTGAGCGAAGCGCCCGAGGACCAGTCGCTGGACGACATGGAGGAGGAGTTCCAGGAGGACAGGTGGATACAGGAGAAGCGTGCGCTGAAGGGCAGCTCTAGCGTCGATACGGGCATGATCGCCCTTGACGTCAAGGATCCGGACTCGGGCACGGTGAGCGTCCACATCGAGGCGAAGGAGACGAAGCTGAACATCAACACGCTCTGGTCAGGTGGCAACCAGAACTGGCTCGAGATATGGGAGAACATCCTTGCGGCCTGCAACGTGCCGGAGGAGTACTGGAACGAGCTCATCTGCTCGTGGAACGACTGGCGCGACCCCGACGACGCGCTGTCGCAGGACCTTCTCGACGAGTATCCACGGGGCGATGGCGGCGAGGCCGAGTACTACAAGGAGGAGCTGAAGAGCGAGGACGGCACGATGGAGTTCGAGCCGTGCAAGCCGCGCAACGGCGAGATATCCGACCTTAAGGAGCTGGCCATGCTGAAGGGGTTCCGCGAGCATCCGGTCGTCCTGACCGGCGGCGTCATCAACCCCGAGGACAAGGAGGAGGACCAGATAGTGGTCAAGTCCATCCTCGAATACTTCGACGTCATCGGCACGGGGAAGGTGAACGTCAACGCCGCGTCGAAGGAGATCCTGCTGGCGATCCCAGGCATCGCCGACGACCTCAACAACAACAGTTCGTTCGCCGCAGACGGCGAGGAGATCGTCCAGGCGATCATCGACTACCGTTCCGAGCTCGGCGCGGCAGAGGCTAAGGACACGAAGTTCTACAAGGAGGAGGACTACGGCAGCTTCAAGGACTTCAGCGACCTCCAGAGCCGCATTCAGGAAAAGACCGGTAACGACATCGGCAACGAGGCTTCCAACTACCTCATCTACGCGCCCGAGACGTACTTCGAGATCACGATCGTTGGCGCGTCGGCCGGCATCTCGCACACGGTTAAGGCGGTCGCGATGGTGCAGGACTCGAAGGTGCGATACATCCGCTGGCAGGAGGATCCGTAAGTGTCAATCTCGCAGGTGTTCATCGACCATCCGCGCGTCGCGTTCGTGATCTCCATCCTGATCGCGTTCTGCGGCGGTCTTTGCCTCAACACGATCCCGGTGGCGGAATACCCCGAGATCGCGCCCACTACGATCTACGTCACGGCGAGCTATCCCGGCGCGTCCAGCGAGGTCATCGCCGAGACCGTGGCGATCCCGATCGAGGACCAGATCAACGCCGTGGACGACCTGCTTTACTTCTCCTCCAGCTGCAACAACAACGGATCGTACGCATGCTACGTGACGTTCAGAAGCGGCACGGACTCGAACATGAACCTCGTCAACCTCCAGAACGCGGTGAAGCGCGCGGAGCCGAAGCTGCCGAGCGAGGTGCTGGCGAAGGGCCTGACCGTGAACAAGCGCCAGGAGGACCGCATGGCGATGTACGTGTTCCTCACGGACGGGCGGCAGGTGTCCATCATGGACCTCTGCAACTTCGTGGAGAACGACGTGAAGGACGCCGTCCAGCGCCTGCCGGGCGTGTCGCTCGTCGAGGTCTCGAACCGCAAGTACGCGATGCGCGTGTGGCTGAACCCGGTGCGCATGACGGGCATGGGGGTTACGATCTTCGACATCAAGAACGCCATCCAGGCGCAGAACGTGCAGGCCGCGGCCGGCACCATCGGCAGCGAGTACTCGAACCGCTACCTCAGCTACAAGCTGAACGTGAAGGGCCGCCTGAAGACGAAGGAGGAGTTCGAGAACATCGTCGTGCGCGCGAACACGGAGACGGGCGCGCAGGTGCTGCTCAAGGACGTGGCGCGCGTTGAGCTGGGCGCGAAGACCTACTCCTCCACCAACCGCTTCAACGACGACATGGCCATCTTCATGAGCGCCTACAAGTCCCCTGAGGCCAACGCGATCGAGACGGTGAAGTCCGTCAAGGCGGAGGTGGAGAAGTGGGTGGGGCGCCTGCCGCCGGGCGTGAAGTGCATCCTCGCGGACGACACGACGGCGTTCACGAAGGTGTTCATGAAGGAGACGGCGAAGACGCTCGTCGCGGCGCTCCTGCTCGTCGTCCTCATCACCTACCTCTTCCTCCAGGACTGGCGCGCTACGTTCGTCCCGGCGATCGCGATCCCCATCGCGCTCCTCGGCACGTTCATCTTCCTGCGCGCGTTCGGCTTCACGCTGAACATCCTCACCATGTTCGGCCTCATCCTCGTGATCGGGTCGCTCGTGGACGACGCGATCGTGGTGGTGGAGAACACGCAGACGCTGATGGCGCGCGAGGGGATCGGCGCGAAGGAGGCCGCCGGCCGGTCGATGCGGCAGATCACCGGCGCGATCATCGCGACGACGCTCGTGACGATCGCCTGCTACCTGCCTCTCGCGTTCTACCAGGGCATGGTGGGGAAGATGTACGTGCAGTTCGCGGTGACGATGTGCGTGGCGCTCTGCCTCTCCACCACCGTGGCGCTCACGCTCTCGCCTGTCCTGTGCTCTCTGCTCCTCAAGAAGCCTCCCGAGAAGCCGCCGCTTATCTTCCGCCCGATCAACTGGGTTATCGACGGCAGCCGCTGGACGTATCTCGCATTCGTGAAGTTCTTCGTGCGCCAGGGAATCATCACGCTGCTGCTCTTCGGCGGGGTGGTGGCGCTCATGTGCTGGTGCGGTAAGAGGGTGCCCGAGACGCTTCTCCCGAAGGAGGACCGCGGGTACATCATCGCGAACATCGAGCTCGCGGAGAGCGCGTCGCTGCAGCGGACCATCGAC
>CACWSW010000047.1 GCA_902763655.1 uncultured bacterium | reverse complement strand
TCGTCCTTCGGGTCCGCGCTCTTGGCACCATGTCTTCTCAAGGATCGACTCGCGCCCCTTGCGGGGTGGCGAACGGAGGAGTAGTTTATCAAATCCCCCCGCACCGCGCAAGGGGGTCTGTGAAAAAAAGTGAAAAAAGTTGAGGGCGGCCTACTTCCGGACCACCGACTGCCCTTCCCGAGAGTCCTTCACAAGCCACCCGGCGGCGGCGATCTCGTCGCGCAGACGGTCGCTCTCCGCCCAGTCCTTGGCCTTCCGCGCCTCGGCGCGACGGTCCAGCAGCGCCTGGATTTCCGCAGGGATCTCCGCCTTCTCGGCCTTGCCGAAGAAGATGACGCCCAGCACCTCGTCCATGCGGCGGAACACGGAAAGCACCGGTCCGCCGCCATGCGCGTTCGTGTCGCGCACCAGGCCGAAGAGGGCAGCGAAAGCCTTGGGGATGTTGAGGTCGTCGTTGACCGCCTCCGCGAAATCGTCCAGGTGCTTCTGCGCCCAATCCGGCGCCTCGCCCTCGGTTGCGGTCTCCACGCAACGGTCGATGCGCTCCAGCGACTTGCGGGCGTCCTCGAGCGCGCTGAACGCGAAGTTGAGGCCCTGGCGATAGTGCGCGTTGATGAGCACGTAGCGGATCTCGCGTCCGCTCCAGCCCTTCTCCAGCAGGTCGCGAAGCGTGAAGAAGTTGCCGAGGCTCTTCGACATCTTCTCGCCGTTCACGCGCAGGTGCGCGCAGTGCATCCACGTCTTCACGAACTCCTTGCCCGTGGCGGCCTCCGCCTGGGCGATCTCGTTCTCGTGGTGCGGGAAGAGGTTGTCGATGCCGCCCGTGTGCAGGTCGAAAGTCTCGCCTAGGTACTTCATGGACATCGCCGAGCACTCGATGTGCCAGCCCGGACGCCCACGCCCCCAAGGCGAGTCCCAGCCGACGGGACCGTCGCTCTCCTCCCACGCCTTCCAGAGCGCAAAGTCGCCCACGTTCTCCTTGTCGTACTCGTCCGCCGCGCAGCGCGCGCCCGTTCGCTGGTGGTCGAAGTCGATGTGCGCGAGCTTGCCGTAGCCGGGGAACTTCGTGACGGCGAAGTAGACGCTGCCGTCGTCGCTCTTGTACGCGACCCCCTTCTCGACAAGCTTCTCGACGAGCGCGATCATCTCGGGGATGTGGTCGGTGGCGGCCGGATAGACTTCCGCCGGCTGTACGTTGAGCTTCTTCAGGTCGGCGAAGAACGCGTCCTTGTAGGTCTTCGTGTAGTCGGTGAGCGGCACGCCGGCGGCGTTCGCGCCGCGGATCGTCTTGTCGTCCACGTCCGTGAGGTTCATCACCTGCCTGATCTTCATGCCGTTGAACTGGACCACGCGGCGCAGGATGTCCTCGAACGTGTACGCGCGGAAGTTGCCGATGTGGGCGAAATTGTAGACCGTAGGCCCGCACGTGTAGAGGCGGATGGTGTTGTCCGCGAGCGGCTCAAGCGGCTCGACGCGGCGGGACAGCGAGTTGTAGACCTTCATTTCCATGGCGGATATTCTACTATAACCAGCCCCCCGCCGTCAAAGCCCTACTCCCACTCGATCGTGGCCGGAGGCTTGGAGGAGATGTCGTACACGACGCGGTTGATGCCGCGCACCTCGTTGATGATGCGGTTGGACATCCGCGCGAGAGTCTCGTAGGGGATGCGCGTCCAGTCCGCCGTCATCGCGTCGATGGAGTTGACGCTGCGGATCGCGCACGTGTACTCGTACGTGCGCTGGTCGCCCATCACGCCCACGCTCCGCACCGGCAGCAGCACGGCGAAGGTCTGCCAGATGGTCTTGTAGTCCGGCAGCTTGCGGATCTCCTCCTGCACGCGCACGTCCGCCTGCTGGAGGAGCTCCACCTTCTCCTTCGTCACCTCGCCGAGGATGCGCACGCCGAGTCCGGGGCCGGGGAACGGCTGGCGGTCCAGAAGCTCGTCCGCCATGCCGAGCACGCGGCCCACCGCGCGCACCTCGTCCTTGAACAGCTCCTTCAGCGGCTCCACGAGCTCGAACTTGAGGTCGGGCGGAAGCCCGCCCACGTTGTGGTGGCTCTTGATGGTGTGCGACGGTCCCTTGCGCGGGCTGCGACTCTCGATCACGTCGGGGTAGATGGTCCCCTGCCCCAGGTAGCGGCAATCCTTGAACCGGCGCGCCTCCTCGGCGAAGACGTCGATGAAGAGCTTGCCGATGATCTTGCGCTTCGCCTCCGGCTCGTCCACGCCCTTCAAGGCCGCGTAGAAGCGGTCCGCCGCCCGCACCACGGTGAGGTCGAGGCCGAGGTTCTTCTTGAACATCTCCTCCACCTGCTCCGCCTCGCGCCAGCGAAGGAGGCCGTTGTCCACGAAGATGCAGTGCAGGCGCTTGCCGATCGCCTTGTTGAGGAGGACGGCCACCACGGACGAATCCACGCCCCCGGAAAGGCCCAGCACCACCTCGTCGTTCCCGATCTGCTCGCGCATCCGCGCGACGGTGTCCTCCACCCACGTGGTGAGCTTCCAGTCCTTCTTGCAGCCGCAGATGCCGAACACAAAGTTTTTCAGGATGTCGGTGCCGTACTGCGTGTGCACCACCTCGGGGTGGAACTGGAGCGCGTAGAAGCGGCGCGCGTTGTCGAACATCGCGGCGAACGGACATGTAGCCGAGACGGCCCCGCGCTCGAACGAGGCGGGGATCGCCTCCACGCGGTCGCCGTGGCTCATCCACACCGTGATCGTGCCTGGAATGCCGTCGAAGAGCGGGTTGCCGGGCTTCACCTCGATCGGCATCTTGCCGTACTCGCGCTCCACGCCCGGCACCACGCGCCCGCCGAGCTTGTGGCTCATGAGCTGCATGCCGTAGCAGATGCCGAGGACGGGAATGCCCATCTCGAAGAGCGCGGGGTCGCACGTGGGCGCGCCCTCCTCGAACACGCTGTTCGGTCCGCCCGAGAGGATGATGCCGGCCGGCGGATTCGCCGCCAGCTCCGCCGCCGTCGTGTCGCATCGGATGATCTCCGAATACACCTCCTGCTCGCGGATGCGCCGCGCGATGAGCTGCGTGTACTGCGAGCCGTAGTCGAGGATCGCGATCCATTGGTTGCGCCGAGACAAAGTCTGTGTTTCCATGGGCGGATATTCTACCAAATCCCTCCGCCCCGCGCCAACCGCCTTCACGCTCTCGCGGTAGGGTCACGCGTCCCGCGTGACCGCAACTGGAGGGTCGCGCTCTGTCGCGACCGCAAGGTGTGGTGGGGCGAGCCCTCCGGGCGAGCCGCCGCGGCTCGGCGGGACGCCTCGCCCTACCAATTGAATCGAATACGCGAGCAATTCGCGCGCTATTTGGCGAACCCTTGGACGGGGCGAACAGACTGACCGTAGTTGCGGAAGTAGTAGCTCGTGCCGTGGCGGCCCAAATTGAAGCCGAGGTCCCACGCCTCGGAGTCGCTGAAGTCCGAGTGCGGGACGGACGCCCAATAGGCGCCAGTCGAACCTTCATGGCTGAGCAACGCCTTGAGGCCGTAGCCGGCACAGGGAAGGAATATGCTGGCGGAAGCATATGTCGTCCAGGTCCAGTCGCACTTGTTGCAGAGGTCTTTCAGTTCCTGCTTCGTCGGCAAGCGCCATTCCCCACCCCAATGTACCTGCGCCGCGTCATGATTCGTGGTCAGCACACTATCTTCTCTAATTCTAATCGCAAATAACTTTTCCAATAACTTTTCAAGCAAAGGTTTTTTCTCTTCATCCCCAACAACCCACCCATCACTCGTCAAGGTGGACAGTTTCTTGCCACAAGTTGGCGTATGTCTCTCATCGAACCTAAAGTCCGAAGAGGAACCGTCGCTCGCCACCCAGGCATGGCCATCATGCTTGTAACCGACCGTGTCACCCCACCAGAAGTATAAACCGTAATCTTCAGGCTTCTCCGCGCCGATGTTCGTGTCGGCCCAGTAGGGACCGTCCTCCCAGAGCTGCACTTTCTGGTGGGTCGAGTTGACGCTTTTCAAGCTTGTCTGCATTTTGTCATTTTCTCCGCCGCGCGCAACCGGTTGCACGTCTTCGGCCGGGGGAACGGCGCGGAGCGAGCGCAGCATCGCGGCGCGGTCCGCGCCCACGCCCGTCCAGAGCTCGAACGACTTCGCGCCCTGCCCCACGAGGAACTCGAGCCCGTCCGTCGCGTCCGCGCCTGCCGCCTTCGCGACGGCGGCCGTGGGCGGCAGCGTGGCCGTCGGCACGATGTCCAGCACGAACTGCCCCGGATGGAACGCCTCGGGCGGCAGCGCGCTCGGCTCGCCCGGATGGAGGCCGAGCGGCGTGGCGTTCACCACGATCTCCGCCTGCGCGGCGGCGGCAGGCCATGTCGTCTTGTCCGTGAGCGTCGTCACCTGCGTGCCGGTGCCGAGGGCGTTCAGCTTCTCGGCGAGCGAACTCACGCGCGCGGCGTCGAGGTCCGCCAGGACGAGCGTCGCCGCCTTCTCGTGGCAGCACACGCCCGCGAGCGCGCCGCCCGCGCCCCCGCAGCCGACGATGAACACCTTCTTGCCGCCGAGGACGTGCCCGTGCGCGCGCAAGACGTCAACGAAGCCGATCACGTCCGTGTTGTACCCCGTGATCGTGCCGTCCTTCTCGAACTTCAGCGTGTTGCACGCGCCGTAGCGCGCCACGCTCTCGTCCACGTGGTCGAGGAGCGGGATCACGGCCAGCTTGTGCGGCACGGTGACGTTCAGTCCCGCGTACCCTTCCTTCTGCTTCTCGCGCACGAAGCGCTCCACGTCCTCCGGCGCGACGTCGAACTTTTCGTATGTTCCGTCAAAGCCGACCGCCTTGAAGTTTGCCTCATGCATCTTTGGCGAGAGGCTGTGCGCCACCGGATGTCCGATCACTGCGAATTTCATCTTCATTCCTTCCGTTTCCGCGCGCCGTCCTAGGCGGCGGATGCGCGATGATTATAGCAAACCGGACGCATCCGCGAAAGATGCCACGCATCGCGGATTTGCCCCTCGCGCGCGTTTATGGTAGAATAGGCGGCACATGAGCCTACAGAGCAGACAGTTCGACTTCTGGTACGCGGTCCACAACACGAAGATCGTGCGCGGGCCGTCGCGTGCGCTTGAGACGTTCGGCGCGACGCGCATCAACTACCGCCATCTCGCCGAGCTGCCCGACGATCCGCGCAAGATCCGCATCCGCGAGGGACGGCTAGAGGCGCACAAGCCCGCGATCATCACGCCGGAGGAGTACGCCGAGTCGCAGATGGACGGCTTCGGCGAGGAGGCCCGCAAGTACCTAGACTTCCTCAAGGCGAACCGCGACAACATCCGCATCCTGCAGTACGGGTTCCAGCTACGCCAGGAGGCGTTCTCGGAGCAGGTGGTGACGGACACGCTGGATGCGGTGACCGCGCGCGTTGTGGCAGACGTGGAGGCGACGAACGACGACTTCGCCGCCGTCATCCAGGGCGTGGACGAGCCGTGGGACGTGTCGCTGGTCCACTTCTTCTGGCTGCACGTGAACGCCTCCGCGCCGGTGAACGTGCGCGAGTTCGAGGCCGCGCGCCAGCGCGAGATGGAGGATTCCACGCCGCGCGCCGTGCGCGACGAGGTGGAGGCCGCCTTCGCGAAGGCGCAGGAGAACCCCGCCCTCGTCCACGAGCTGGGCGCCCTCCTCCAGCGCAAGGGCGTGTTCGACCGCTACCAGGACCGCTTCTTCAGGCTCGTCAGAAGAACCTAGTGCAGTTTGCCCGCATCACGCCGATGTGGTAGAATAGGAGACGCATGGAAACGCAGATAAAGACATTCGTGGCGGCCGTCGCCAACCAGAAAGGCGGCGTAGGCAAGACCACAACAGTCGTAAACCTTGCGGCCGCGCTCTCGAAGATGCGCCGCACCGTGCTGGTGATCGACCTCGACCCGCAGGCGAACGCCACCACGGGCCTCGGCCAGCAGCCGCAGGAAGGCGTGTCGCTCTACCCCTGCCTGATCGGGCAGGCGCAGATCGCGGACATGATCCAGCCCACGCCTTACGAGAACCTGAACGTCATCCCGTCCGAGGTGAACCTCTCCGGCTCGGAGATCGACCTAGCGCAGCGTCCAGACCGCCTGGCCGTCGTCCGCAACGTGCTGCAGGCGATCCGCGACGCGAACGTGTTCGACTACATACTGCTAGACTGTCCCCCTTCCCTCGGCATCCTCATGACGGCAACGCTCGCCGCTGCGGACGGCATCGTGGTGCCGATGCAGGCCGAGTACTACGCGCTCGAGGGACTATCCACCATGCAGAACCTCATCACGCGCCTAAAGGAAGGCGGAGCGAATCCTGCGCTCGAGCTCAACGGCATCCTCATGACGATGGTGGACTTCCGCACGCGCCTCTCGCTCGACGTGGTGGAGGAGGTCAAGAAGCATTTCGCCGACAAGGTGTTCGAGACGATGATTCCGCGCAACGTGCGCACGTCGGAGGCGCCCAGCTTCGGACAGCCGGTCGTGTTCTACGATCCGTCCTGCCGCGGCGCCGAGGCGTACCGCGCGTTCGCGAAGGAGTTCATGCGGCGCAACCCCACCCGCGAGAAGGTGGAGGCGGAGCCCGAGTCAACAACGGAGGAAGTCCATGCCGACAATGACCAAATCGCTTGAGGACTACATCGAGGCCATCTACGTCCTCATCCGCAAGGAGGGAGCGGCGCGCGTCCGCGACGTCGCCGCCGAGCTGCACGTGAAGATGCCGTCCGTCGTGAAGGCGATGGCCGAGCTGAAGAAGCTCGAGCTCGTGACGCAGGAGCCGTACGGCGACATCGAGCTGACGGCGAAGGGCCGCCGCGTGGCCAACAGCGTGCTCACGCGCCACAACATCCTGAAGGCGTTCCTCGTAAAGCTCGGCGTGACGGAGCAGGTGGCCGACAACGACGCCTGCCTGATGGAGCACATCCTCAGCGCGCAGACGATGGACCGCATCCGCGACTTCCTGGGCGATGTGCCGGCCGTTGCCGAGCCGGCGGACGCGCCCGCAAAGAAGACTGCAAACAAGGCCAAGAAGGAGAAGAAGTAAAATGGAAAACAAGATGACGAAATTCAGGTGGATCATCTGCACGATGCTGTTCGTGGCGACCACCGTCAACTACCTCGACCGCCAGGTGCTGTCGCTCACGTTCCCGGACTTCATCAAGCCCGAGTTCCACTGGTCGGACGCCGACTACGGCACGATCACCGCGTCCTTCTCGCTCATCTACGCGATAGCCTGCCTCTTCGCCGGCAAGTTCATCGACTGGATGGGCACCAAGAAGGGCTACCTCTGGGCGATCTTCGTGTGGTCGCTCGGCGCGTGCATGCACGCCGCGTGCGGCATCGCCACATGCTGGTTCGTGAACGACGTCAACTCCGTCGAGGCGCTCCGCGCCGTCCAGGCCGGCAGCGCCACGGCGGCCGCGATCGCCGGCATCTCCGTGTGGCTCTTCCTCGGATGCCGCGCCGTCCTCGCGCTCGGCGAGGCGGGCAACTTCCCCGCCGCCATCAAGGTGACGGCCGAGTACTTCCCCAAGAAGGACCGCGCGTTCGCCACGTCGATCTTCAACTCCGGCGCGTCGGTGGGCGCGCTCGCGGCCCCGCTCACCATCCCGCCGCTCGCGAAGCTCTGCGGCTGGGAGATGGCGTTCATCATCATCGGCGGCGCCGGCTTCATCTGGATGTTCTTCTGGCAGTGGCTGTACACGAAGCCGCAGCAGTCCAAGTTCGTGAACGAGTCCGAGCTCAAGTACATCTCGCAGGACGATGCGGCCGAACAGAGTTCGGTCGTCCAGGCTAATGCCGTCAAATCCGATGCCGACGAGAAGCCCATCTCGTTCTTCAAGTGCTTCACCTACCGGCAGACGTGGAGCTTCATCGTGGGCAAGTTCTTCACGGACGGCGTGTGGTGGTTCTACCTCTTCTGGGCACCTGCGTACTTCAAGGAGCAGGGGCACGGCCCCGTCACGGGCATGGGCCAGGCGCTCATCTTCACGCTCTACCTGATCGTAACCGTGGTCTCCATCTACGGCTGCAAGCTTCCCACCATCTTCATCGAGAAGGGCTTCTTCGGCGGCAACCCGTACATGTGCCGCATGCGCGCGATGCTCATCTTCGCGTTCTTCCCGCTCGCCGCGCTCGTGACGCAGCCGCTCGCCGGCATCTCCGTGTGGTTCCCGGCGATCCTCATCGGCCTCGCCGCGGCCGGACACCAGGCGTGGAGCGCGAACATCTTCTCGACGGTGGGCGACATGTTCCCGAAGTCCACCATCGCCTCCGTCACCGGCATGGGCGCGATGGCGGGCGGCGTGGGCTCCTTCATCATCAACAAGTGCGCAGGCTCGCTCTTCACCTATGCGGAGACGCAGGGGCAGGCATTCTCCTTCCTCGGCTTCGCGGGCAAGCCCGCCGGCTACATGATCGTGTTCTGCTGCTGTGCCGTGGCCTATCTCGTCGCTTGGTGCATCATGAAGACGCTCGTGCCGCGCTACAGCCCCATCAAGGCGTAAGAGGATTCCCGACATGAAGAAGTGGACGACGGCGACCTTCGCTGCGGCGAAGGGAAAGCAGAAGCTTGGCTGCTGCACGGCCTACGACGCGTGCTTCGCGCGGCTCGCCGATGAGGCGGGCGTGCCCTGCATACTGATAGGCGACTCTATGGGCATGACGATGCTCGGCTACTCCACCACCCTTCCCGTCAAGATGGAGGAGACGCTGAGCGCCACAGCCGCCGTCGCGCGCGCCGTCAAGGACGCGCTCGTGGTGGCGGACATGCCGTTCGGCTCCTACCAGTGCGGCGACGACGCGGCCATGGCCAACGCCGTCGCCTGCCTCAAGGTCGGGGCGGACGCCGTCAAGCTCGAGGGCGGCGCGCGCGTGTGCGGACTCATCCGCCGCATGACCGAGGCCGGCATCCCCGTCCTCGCGCACGTGGGCATGACGCCCCAAAGCGTCAACGCCTACGGCGGCTTCAAGACGCAGGGGAAGACGCGCGAGGCGGCCGCCCAGGTGCTGGCGGACGCGCAGGCCGTCGAGGCCGCCGGCGCGTTCGCCGTCACGCTCGAGTGCGTGCCGGACGACCTCGCCGCCACCGTCACCGCCGCCCTGAAGATTCCAACGATCGGCATCGGCGCGGGACCCGTCTGCGACGCGCAGTGGCTAGTGATGCACGACCTTCTCGGCCTCAACGAGGGGCATGTGCCGTCGTTCGTGAAGAAGTACGCCGATCTCGCATCCGCCGCGAAGCAGGCCTTCGCCGCATATGTCGGCGAAGTCGCGGACGGCACGTTCCCGCCGGCCCGCTGACAGCACCGCCATGAAGAACATCCGCTCCTTTGCCATCGTCGACTACGTGAAGGCGAAGCGCTACGCGTCGCTCGACGAGCTCATGCGGAAGTTCGGAGTCTCAAGCGCAACCATTCACCGCGACGTGGCCGAGCTGGTGCAGCGCGACGTTTTCCAGCGCGTGCGCGGCGGCGTAGCGTTCGTGGACAACTCGTCGGCGCCGCTCAAGCAGGGCGTCGCCGCAAACTCGTTCCGCGAGAGAGCCGACGTCAACAAGGCCGCCAAGGAGGCCATCGCCCAGGAGGCGGTGACATACGTCGCCGAGGGCGACATCCTCTTCCTCGACTCTTCCACCACCGTCGCCGCCTTCGCGGACGCGCTAACGAAGACATCGTTCACGAACCTCACCATCGTCACGAACTCGGTTGCGGCGATGCGCTTCTTCCCGAAGTTCCCGCCGCACTACGTCCTCATTTCCCTCGGCGGCAGCTACGACCCGCAGCTCAACGCCTTCCTCGGCGCCGCGACACTGCGCGAGCTCGAGCGCCTCACCCTCACAAAGGCTTTCGTCTCCTGCTTCGGGGTGAACGAGAAGATCGCCACCACGAACCACGAGGCGCAGGCCGGGCTCATCACGAGAGTCCTCGACCGCACAGACCGCCGCTATCTGCTGGCAGACCGCTCGAAGTTCGGGCGCACCGGCCTCCACAAGCTTGCCGCGCGCGGTTTCTTCGATGCAGTGGTGTCGGAGCGCTAGCCATTCACCAGAAGCGCCACTTCGCCGGGAAGAGCGGAACATTCTCGAAATGGTCGATCTCGGGCGGATTCGGCCCTGTGCGCCGTCCGAACACCTGGATGACGTCGAAGCGGAAGTTGCCGTGCCACTTCTCGCGCATGATCCAGTTCGCGCATGCGCGCAGCAGCACGTTCTTCTTCCTTCTGTTCACGCCCCACAGGGGTGCGGCGCGGGGAGATCGCATGGCGTGCGTCTTCACCTCCACGAACAGCACGGTCTGCTTGTCATGCGAGCGGGCGATCACGTCGATCTCGCACCGCTGGTCCCGCTTGCACGGGCGAACGCGCCGCCCGACGATGTCCCAACCGTGGTTACGCAAGAAACATGCGGCGATGTCCTCGCCCCATTTACCGATCCTGGCGTTCTCGTGACCGCGCGACGGCGATGCGGACGCGCTGGATGCCGCGGGCTTCTTCCTGAAGATCTCTGTCGGTCGCCACATTAGCCACCTCCTTCTTCTGGATGTATCCGGACGGGCCGCACGTAGGAGCCGCCGGGCGGGCGGACAGGCGGGAAACAGGACACGTTAGCCCCGACCGTCGCGCCAGACTACGCCCCGCTCCTTCCGTGCGGCTACCGTCCTTCACATCAGGCGACGATCGCCTGCGCCACAGGCGTTTCGGCAACCGGCATCGCTGGCGAGGGCATCGCAGGCGCGGGCCGCATGCGCGGAATCACCGTCGGGATGCCGAACGCCACGTACACGAGCGCCTGCTCCAGCATGAGGGCGCAGGCGAACGCCTCGGCGGCGCGGAAGAAGAAGCTTACGCGCTGCAGCTCGCCCGTGAGCGGCTTCTTCGAGACGTCGAGCATGTAGCCGGGAATCGGCTCGATGCGATGCTCGAACTTGATCACCGCGCTGGCGTTCGACGAGCGGTGGAAGATTCCCTTGCCGTCGGCAAGCGACTCCTGCACGCCGCGGAACACCTGCAGCATCTGGGCGAGGTCCATCAGGTCCAGCTTCAGGCAGACGGCGTTCCGCCAGTCGAAGGTGGGATGGACGGTATCGTCCGCAGTGCGCATGCCTATTGTCCGCTGCGGGGCCATGGTGAGGAATACGCTTCCTTCCGTGTCCTCGTGCGCCGGATGGAGCTCGAGCTGTAGCGCCGAGCCAGTTCCCTTGCCGTTGGGGTGGTAGAACACCTTGCGCGTCCGCCGTACGAACGGCTGCGCAGTGCTTGTGTCGTTTACGTTCATGGTACTGTTCCTTTCGTGTTTTACATGGCCTGATGTCGGCCAACGCGAACAGTATCCCAAAAACGCCGAAGCGAATTGTCTCAAAGATGTCTCAAATTTGTCTCAAAATTGTCTCATGGAAAATGCCGCCGGGGAGGGGCGTCAGACCGCCCGCCGGGAATTCCATTTTCCAGTGGGCGGGCCAAGACCTACAGGACGTCCACCCCCCCCCAGGACATGGCAAGCAGAATGCTTGCGCACAAGGCCCGTGTCTCCAATCCCGCAATCCTGCAATCCTACACTCCCAAACTTATGCTATACTTCTGCCCATGGAAAAGCCAACCCATCGCACCACCGTCATCGTCATATGCGCGTTAGCCGGCGCGGCCACGCTCTTTTGCGCCGCATGGTGGCTGGCCGGGAGTGTCAAGGCGGCGCGCCAGGCCGCCGAGCGGCAGGAGCTGTACAAGCGGCTCGGCATCGACGCCGACCCCAAGCGCGAGTTCATCCCCCTGCCCGATATCCTTCCGCACAACGCCCCGGCCGCGCGCCTCGGGCAGTCGCTCTTCGTCGACAGGCGGCTCGCCCGCAGCCCCTACCGCGTGTGCGGCGCCTGCCACAGGCTCAACGAGGGCGGCATCGACGCCCGCGCCCTCGGCGGCATGCTGCCGCGCACCGCGTACAACGCGGTCTTCGCGGACGTCTTTCTCCACGACGGCAGCGTCACCGGCATGCCCGCCCTCGTGCGGCACATGATCGGCAGCACCAACTTCTGCGCCGGCGGCTCCGTCTCCAACGTCGCCGAGCGCCTCGCGGCCGACGATAAGACACGCAAGATGTTCCAGTTAGCCTATACCGACGGCCTTACGGCGGACAACGTGGTCAATGCCCTGGTGGAATACCAGCGGACTCTCTTCACCTCGCGCCGGAAGTTCGACTACTGGTGCTCTGGACGCACCAACGCCCTCGACGCGGCGCAGCTGCGCGGCTTCGACATCTTCCGCAGCCGCAGGTGCACCGACTGCCACTACGGCCCCGCCCTCGGCACGCTCAAGGTCGCCGACGGCAAGAAGGTGCCCGGCCTGCGCGGAATCTCACAGCGGCGCGCATACCTGCCCGACGCGACGACCAACATCGTCACGGTCATCGAGCGAATGCCCAAGGGCGACCTCGAGGACGACGACCGCGACGCGCTCGCCGCGTTCCTCAAGACCCTTTGACGAAACAGCTCCACGTCCTGCCGCCGACGGTCGTCGCGGGAGGCTGGCCACGCGAGCAGGCGTCCGTCGCCATCGCGCACCGCGGCGCGAACGCGCATCCGGGCGGCCAGCGGTCGGGCGGCGGCACCGTGCCGGGGATGTCGGCGAGCGGCGCGTCACGAGGCGCGTCCAGCGCTGGCACCGCCGCGAGCAGTCCCTTGGTGTAGGGATGCCGAGGGTCGGCCAGCACGTCGACCACCGGCCCGGCCTCGACGATCTGCCCGGCGTACATCACGTTGACGAAGTCCATGCGTCCGGCCACAAGGCCTAGGTTGTGCGTGATGAGGAGCACGGCCATGCCCGTCTCTGCGGCAAGGGAGTCGATAAGCTCCAGCACCTGCTTCTGCGTCGTCACGTCGAGCGCCGTGGTCGGCTCGTCGGCCACCAGCAGGTCGGGCGAGGCGGCGAGCGCCATCGCGATCATGCAACGCTGCTGCTGTCCGCCCGAAAGCTCGCACGGGTAGGCGCGGGCGGCGCGCTGCGGGTCCGGAAGGCCGGTGCGCTCCAGCAGCTGGACGATCCGCTCGTCCTGCGCGGCGCGGTCCATGCCGCCCGGCAACGCCTCGCGGATCTGGTCGCGGATGCGCATCACCGGGTTGAGCGAGTCCGACGGGTTCTGGAAGACGTAGGCGATGCGCTCCGGCGCCTTGATCGTGCCGGACACGGTGGCGCGATCGGTAGGCGAGAGACGCTTGAGCGACAGGGCCGTAAGCGACTTGCCGCACCCAGATTCGCCCACCAGCGCCACGCGCCCGTGCTCGGGTACCGTGAAGCTGACGTTGCGCACAGGCACGATTTCGCGTCCGTCGCGGCGGAAGGCCACGCGCAGGTTCATAACCTCAAGAAGCATCTTGCTCTCCTTCCTCGGGCAGCGACACCTGCCACGGCCCCTTTCCCTGCCAAGTGCGCCAAACGTTCTCCGCCGTCTTTTCGGCGGTATCGCCTACCTGCACGTACAGCGGCGTCGACTGGTGGCGGAACCAAGTGTCCTGCCGCTTGGCGAGCTGCCGCGTCCGCACGAGTATCTTGGCTTTAATGTCGGCAAGGTCTTTAAGGTCAGTAAAGGCTTCAAGGTCTTTAACGACCTTATCTACCTTAAATTCCTTATCGGCCTTAAGCATGGCGGCTATTTCCCTGTAGCCAATCGCCACCTGCGCCGTGTCGGACCAGACAGGATAGTCCTCCAAAAGCCGCTTAACCTCGTCAATCCACGCGTCGCCTGCCAGCATCTCGTCGAGGCGGGCGGCGATTCGCGCGTGCAGGACGGCACGGTCTAGCTGCAGTACGGGATAGGCCGGCGGCGGCAGCGTCCATTTGCGGTCGAGCCCGCGCAGCAGTGCCGAGAAGTAGAGGCCCGTGCCGCCGACTATCACGACGGGGCGCCCTGCCGGCACCGCGGCGAGCCAGCGGGCTGCCGCACGGAGCCATGCGCCGGACGAGAAGTGTTCGGCGGGTGTCACGAGGTCGATTCCACCCATGGAGAACTCCGCGCGTTCGTCGGCCGATGGCTTCGCCGTCCCAACGTCCATGCCCTTGTACACCAGCATCGAGTCCGCGCTCAGGATCGCTGCGCCCATGCGGCGCGCAAGCAGCGCGGCAGCGGCAGACTTGCCGCTCGCGGTAGGTCCGGCGAGGAGGTAGGCGTCACGCCTGACCATGGCGCGCGTCGCCCTTCCTGTTCTTCAGCCGCTGCTCCTTCCAGCTCTCCACAACGCCCATCACGATGAGCAGGCCGGCGGCGACGGTGATGAACGAGTCGGCCACGTTGAAGCACGGGAAATGGTGAGGCCCCCAGTGGAAGTCGAACATGTCGATCACGCACCCGCGCGCCAGCCGATCGATCAGGTTACCGAGTATGCCGGCGTGCAGCAGCAGCTCCGCCACCGTGCCCGTCACCCCGGCAGGGAAGATGGAACGGCGCTTCCAGATCAGCACCGCGATCGCAGCACAGGCGAACGCCGCCAGCGGCCACACGTATCCCTGCATGAGCCCCCAGGCCATGCCGCGGTTCTCCACGTAGCTGAGGTTGAACAGGTTAGGGATGACCGTGATCGGCATCTCGCCCTTCAGCCTGCGGATCGCGAACTCCTTCACGACCTGGTCGAGAAGGAGCAGGTTCATGACCGCGGCGAAGGAGAGGACGAAGCGCTTCAACATCGTGCGTTACCGCAGGGGATTCTCCATCTCGCTCTGGCACTCCATGCAGGTGCGCACGAAAGGAAGGTTCATCAGGCGCGGCTTGCGGATCAGCTGACCGCACATGTCGCAGATGCCGTACGTGCCGTCCGCGATGCGGTGCAGGGCCTCGTCTATCATCTGGATGACCTTGTTCTGCGAATCGACCTGGCTGAGGTTCTGCAGGCGCATGAACGCGTCGGACCCGTCCTCGTCCTCGCCTCCGCGGTCGTCCGTCTGCTCCAGCGCATTGGTGCGCAGAGTGGCGGACTGGCCCAGCGCCTCCTGGCGCAAGAGGATCAGCCGCTTGCGAAATTCGGCGAGGTCGGCCGCGGGGAACTGCTGCGAGTTCTTGCCCTTCGTCCGCGTCGTCGGGCGGCGGGACAGCTTGAT
Organism: uncultured bacterium; assembly: GCA_902763655.1. GTDB lineage: Bacteria > Verrucomicrobiota > Kiritimatiellia > RFP12 > UBA1067 > RUG572. The sequence continues at coordinate 11,937 of CACWSW010000047.1, read as the reverse complement.
CACGGTCGTCTCCGCCTTCTTCTGCTCCTCGCTCTCGCGGTGCTGCTTCTTCATCATCTCGGCGAAGGAGAAGGCGAAGTCCCTGCTCTGGTTCTCGAATGCGGTCGGCTCCTCCGGCTTCTTGAGCGGAGGACGGGCCGTCTTCTTGATGACCGTGATCGGCTTGTGCGCCGACTCCTTCTTGTCGGACACAGGCTTTGCCGCCGCCGGCTTCTTCGCAGCGGGCTTGGCCGGTGCCGGTTTCTTGGCGGCAGGCTTGGCCGCGGCCTTCGGGGACGGCTTCTTCGTCGCCGGTTTCTTCGCCGCAGGTTTCGGTGCGGGCTTCGGAGCCGGCTTCTTGACCGCTGGCTTCTTTGCCGTTGGCTTCGTCGCAGATTTCTTCTTCGTGCTCATTTTTCTTCTCCCTCGCAGATTGACAGTTGGCGGCCGCGTCTTCAGATGGACATGCCCGCAGGAACCTTGACCCACTCGCGCAGGTCATCGGAAAGCGGCTCGACGGCGATGATCGTGGCGGTGGTGACGTTGCCGTCCGCGTCGGGAAGGTCGAACGTCTCGCCCGCCTTCTTGCCGAGCATGTTCTGGGCCAGCTTCGTCTTGTTGGCGATGATGCCGCGCTCGATGTCGTTGTCCCACTCGCCGAGGACCGTGTAGGCGAGCTCCCTGCCGTCGGCGGTGGATATCCGCACGGTCGTGCCGGGGCACACCGCGTCGGACACGACGTCGGCGAAGTCAACGGCCTTGACGACATTCAGCTCTTCCTGCATGACCGTCTGCTTCTGCAGCAGCGCGCGCTGCTCGTCTTTGGCGTACTGGTACTCTGCGTTCTCGCTGAGGTCGCCGTAGCTGCGCGCGAACTCGATGCGCCGCGTGTTCTCCGGCATGTCCACGTTGACGAGCTTCTGGTACGCGGCCTTGCGCTCGGCGTAGGAGCGGAACGAGGTGATGCGCTCCACCTTCGGCGCCTCGGCCGCCTTGACCTGGCGGGACGCGAGCTCCGGGACGATGTGCGTCATGCGCACGACGATCAGGTGGTGCGTGGCTGGGTCCCAGGCGATCGACGCCTGGAAGCGCTCGAAGAACAGCACCTGGTCGGCAGGATCGAGCTGGGCGAAGATGCTCTCGAGCCACTTCTTGTCGGCGAACAGGCGGCGGATCATGTTCTGCATGCGCAGAGTCTCGCCGCTCTGCCGCCCCTCGCCGAGCGCGATGGCGTGGGTGAGTATGACAACGAGCTGCGGCAGCTTGCCCCAGTGCCTGAAGTCTTCGTAGCGGCCGAGGATCAGCGTCACCAGCGTCGCCGGGGCGGACGGGTTCTTGAGGAGCGCCGCCACGGCATCCTCGCAGTCGGCGTCCGTCTTGAAGAACATCAGCGTCTCGGTGAGGAGCGGAAAGCACATCTCGGGCAGGACCTTGAAGAGGTCGTGCTTGCGCTCCTCGCGGTTGTCCGCCGTGAGGAACACGACGAGCGCCCCCGTCTCGCGGGCCGGCAGCGTGCGCGCGGCGGCGAGGTAGCGGTTCTCCGCCCACAGGTACGTGCGCGCCTTGGCCACGCGCTCGGGATCCAGCTTCAGGTCGTTCAGGCAGAACGCGAGGCGCGCGTACAGCGCGTCGTCCACGCCGCGGGCGCCCTTGAGGGCGAACGCGAGGCGGTCGGCGATCTTCTTGCTGTCCTCCTCCGACAGCGCCTTGAAGCGCTGCGTTCCCTCCAGCTCGCGGACGGACGAGAGGATCGACTTCGGATCTGTCATCTGGGCGAAGGCGGTGAACCAGCTGTCGCCGTACGTCTCCGCCGTCTTCTTCACGTGGATCGGCTCGGTGCGGCGCGTCGGGATCTCGACAAGCTTGTCCTTGCGCAGGTCGGTGCGCGCCTTCTCCCAGAACGACTTCCAGTTCGCCTGCTTCACGAAGCCGTGCTGCGCACACAGCTCCTCCAGGCGCGTGACGGGCATGTCGCCGAAGCTCTTCAGCATCGCCTTCACGAACTCGCCCGGCTCCTCCTTGAGCATCTTCTGGACACGGGCGGGATCGGCGCGGTTCGTCACGAGAATGTGGTCCTCCGGCGCGAACACGAGCGTCTCGCAGGCCGCGTCGAACGTCATCTGATGGCCCCTGCGCGAGGTGAAGTCCACGGTGATGCGCCGATAGAAAGAGTCGATGCGCTTGACCTCGCCCAGGCCCCAGGTTGTGCTGAGGACAAGTCGCCCCGGCTGGAAGGTCAGCAGGCGCTCGAGGCGCGCGAACGCCTCGCCGAGCGGCCGCACGCCGAATCCCACCGAGTCGACGAACGCGATGCGAAGACGGTCCTTCGTAGCCTTGCGCAGCATGTCGCGGATGCCCGCCCCCTGTATCTTGGCGCCAAGCATGTCCTTGCAGGCCTTCACCAGACGGAAAGTGCCGTCAAAGTCCACCGCCTCGGTCAGGGCCTTCAGCGCCGCCAACGTCCACTCCTCCGCCTTGCCGGGCGTCGCGCCAGCAATCAGCTCCAGTATCTCGTCGATCGGGTAGGGCGGCGCCTGCATGATCTCGCCGAACCTCGCCTCCATCTCTTCAATCGTCTTTTTGTCCATTTGCTGCCCTTCTTCCGTTACTTGAAAAATCAAAGGAAAAAGGCCGCCTGCCCCAGAGGGGTTGGCGGTCCTTTTCTGCCGTGTACCGTGTCATTTAGGCTTCCGGCTTCGTCTTCTTCAACCCAAGGCCACGGTCGCCTTCCTTCCAATCGCCGCGCTTCTGCAGCAGGTTGACGCGCTCGAAACGCTTTAGTACGTTGCGCTTGGACGTGATCTTGCTGGATCCTCTCAGACTGCGATGCTGACTCATTTCTTCTTCTCCTGTTCAAAAGTGGGTCAATAGTATATCATTTTTCCCCGCTTGAGGGAATACCGCTTTTCAATTTTCTTTTCTGTGGCGGGAAAAGAGCCGATCGGCCATCTCAAAATCCTCCGCCGCCGGCCACGACGTGACGTTGCGCAGGATCAGTAGGATGTCGCCTGTCGCCTGGTCCTGGCAGAGAAACGACTCGCCGCCGTAGATCATGCCGAAGCGGAAGTCGACTGTCCGGCCAGACGGCAACTCCCGGACGCATAGGCTGCCTGACTTCAGGAAGCCCTCCCGCGAGAAGAACTTCGCGCAGTCGGCGGCGGACGAACAGAGTCCGCCCATACCCACAAGCGCCGGCCCGAGCGGATGCGCGCCTATCGGCCGCCCGCGCCGCACCAGCCACGGCAACTTGCCTGCCGACGGCTGCGGGAACCGCGTCCGCTGCGCCTCATCCAGCGCGAACACGGTGTCCTTCAGCCCGAGCGGACCCGTCACCTCATCGCGCAGTATCGCGTCGATGCCCCGCCCTGTCGCGTCCTCCACCGCCGTCACGAGCAGCGCGAAGCCCACGTTGGAGTATTGCGCTTGCCGCTCGGCGAGAAACCGGCGCGTGCGCGCGAGGTTGCAAGCCTCCTCGAAGTCCTTTCGCTCGTCGAACGTCTCGTAGATGTGCGACCCCACGAGTCCCGACATCAAGGCGCGATGCCATGCGAGCGGGTTCCACGGGTTAAGGAAGTCCATCGGCATGCCCGACCGGTGCTCCATCAGGTCACGGAGCGTCACCGAACCATACTCCGGCGCAAGCGCGTACCTCGAATAGCGCGTAACGGGCGCGCCGAGGTCAATCACGCCCTTCGCGGCCAGCCTATCGATGGCCTCCGCCACGAACAGCTTGGTGAGCGAGGCAATCCTGTAGATCGCGTGCGGGTCGCCGGCAAAGGAGACCTTGCCGCCCATGACAATCGCCACGGAGCAGGCAGGATCGCCAACCTGCTCCACGTAGAACCGGCGTATCTCCTCGGCCGGATCCGGCGAGTCGAGCGTTGGCCATGTCGTACAGCCGGCCAGCGCCAGCACGCCGAACGCGATGGAGAAGGATACCCTCATCCGTGCGCTACTTCTTCAGCGATGCTCCCGTGGAGGCGTTGCCCACGAACGTGGCGTAGCGCTCGAGCCAGCCGCCCTTGATGCGCGGCGTCCACGGCTTTAGCGCCTTGCGGCGTTTCGCTATCTCGGACTTCGTCAGCTTCGCGGAGATCGCGCGGTTCGGGATGTCGATCGTAATCAGGTCGCCGTTCTTCAGGAGGCCGATGAGTCCGCCCTCCGCCGCTTCGGGGCTGACGTGCCCCACGCACGCGCCGTGCGTCGCGCCGCTGAAGCGTCCGTCCGTGATGAGCGCCACGCTCTCGCCCAGGCCCGCGCCGATGATGTAGCTCGTGGGCGCCAGCATCTCCTGCATGCCCGGCCCGCCCTTCGGGCCCTCGTAGCGAATCACCACCACGTGCCCGGGCTTCACCTTGCCGCCTAGGATGCCTGCGCACGCCTCCTCCTGCGAATCGAAGCATATTGCCTTGCCGGTGAACGTCATCATCGACGGCGCCACGCCGCCCTTCTTCACCACCGCTCCGCGCTCGGCGAGGTTGCCCCACAGCACCGCAAGCCCGCCGTCCTTAGAGTAGGGGTTGTCGAGCGTGCGGATCACATCGCTGTCAAGAATGACAGCGCGCTGGACCTGCTGGCCGAGGGTTTTGCCGCTCACGGTCTTCGCCTTGAGGTTGAGGAGCTTCTTCGGGAGGCGCTTGAGGATGGCCATGATGCCACCAGCTTTGTCGAGGTCGCTCACGTGGTAGTGTCCGCTCGGCGCGAGCTTGCAGATGTACGGCGTGCGCGCGGAGATCTCGTTCATGCGCTCGAGCGAGTAGTCTACGCCGGCCTCGCGCGCGATCGCGAGCGTGTGCAGGACCGTGTTGGTGCTGCCGCCCATCGCCATGTCGAGCGTGAGCGCGTTGTCGAGCGAGTCGCGCGTCACGAGGTCCTTCGGGAGAGGCCCGCCCTTCTTCGCCATGGCCACGGCGCGGAACGCCGCCTGGCGGTACAGTTCCATGCGCTTCGGGTCGGTTGCGAGGATCGTGCCGTTGCCCGGCAGGGCGAGGCCGAGCGCCTCGTAGAGGCAGTTCATCGAGTTTGCCGTGAACATTCCGCTGCACGACCCGCAGCCGGGACAGGAGGTCTCCTCCACCTGCTGGAGCTGCTTCTTCGTGATCGTGCCCACGTTCTCCTGGCCGACGGCCTCGAACACGGTGTTGAGGTCGCTGTCCTTGCCGGTGAGCGGATGCTTGCCGGGCGCCATCGGGCCGCCGGACGCGAAGATGGTGGGGATGTTCACGCGCAGCGCGCCGATGAGCATGCCCGGGACGATCTTGTCGCAGTTCGGCACGCAGATGAGCGCGTCGAAGCAGTGGGCGCGCGCGATGGACTCCACGCTGTCCGCAATCAGCTCGCGGCTCGGCAGCGAGTACTTCATGCCCGGATGCGCCATGGCGATGCCGTCGCAGACGGCGATGGTGTTGAACTCCATCGGCACGCCGCCCGCCTCGATGACGCACTTCCTGATCCATTCGCCCACCTTGTTGAGGTCGTAGCTGTTGCAGATGCCGATGAACGGCTTCTTCATGTCCGCGCGCTTCATGCCCGTGGCGAAAAACAAACTGCGGTGCGGCGCGCGCTCGTTGCCCACCTTCACCTGATCCGAAACCATCTTCTTCATATTCCTTGTCCTTGGTTGGCGAATGAAAGGAAAAGTATACCAAAGAACTGCGTCTCGCGGCGCACGAATCACAAATCCATGGGCTTTGCCGTGCCACCCTTGCGGGGCCACTTCACGCCGCGCGTCAGCTCGCGCAGATACTTGATGTAGCCCTGCGGGCCTCCATTGCGGTAGCCGGAATGGCTCTTCACCATCTCGCCGTCAGGATTGACTATCACCACCGTCGGGAATCCGCGCACCCCATACTTCTCCGTCAGCTTCTGGTTCTGCTTGCGCGCCAGAGCAGAGAGGATCGACCTGTCGCGCGGGCTGTCGACCATCACGAGCACGAACTTCTTCGCCACCTCCCGCACGAACCTGTCCCGCGAGAACACCTCCTCGTCCATCTTCTTGCACCAGCCGCACCAGTCGGACCCGGAGAAATCGAGGAGGATGAGCTTCCCCTCTTTGGCGGCCTGCTGCCGCGCCGCCTCGAAGTCCTCCGTCCATCCCTTCGGCACGCTCTTCGAGACGGCCGGAGCGTCGTCCGCCGACTCGCCGTCCTCGTCACCCGTCTTCGACTTGAAGACCAGTTTCACCGCAGCTGTGGCCGCCTGCCACCCGTGCGGGAAGTCGTCTAGTTCAGGATCTGAATTTGTCGTCACGGCAGCAGTCCTCAAGACGCATGCCGTGCCTTTCTCATGCAGTAAGAGGAATCCGTATGCCGTTCCCTTCCCCTTGTACAGCGGCGAAGGATTGACCCCAAATCCGTATGCGTTCCGCCTCTCTTCGCGCGGCCATACCGTGTTCATCCAGATTCGCGCAGAATATCCCTCCGGGAAGTCATACTCCACGCGGAAGAGGACAGTCTTTCCGAACGGGACCTCCAGCGGCGTCTCGGGCGGCACGAAATCAATGCCATCCTTGCTTCCGCGCCGTTGCGAAGGCTCCACAACCGCCAAGCCAGTTATGACGGCCTTGAAGTCGTTCGTGGAAACGGGCGGCAGCGCCGCGCGCGCGGCGGCGATCTCGGCCGCCAGCTTCTCGTAGCCGACCTTGAAAAGCCGCTCTGCGTCTTTGCCATTAACCTTCTCGCCGTCCGCACCGAGGATTCCGCGGAGCTTCTCAAGGTACGGCCCCACCTTCATTCCGCCGCCGCCGATCGCGCCCAGCTTCTCCCCCTTGGCGTTCATCACGAGCACGTGCGGAACGCCGCCACCGAAAGGCAGGGACTTGACGATGAGCCTATTGTGCGACTTCTGCTCCTTGCCGAGCGGATTGCGGGTTGGACTGTCAAGGTAGACGAGCACCAACTTCTGGCTGGCGAACTTGGCGAATTCCGGCGTGTCCAGAACGTCGGCCTTAAGGCGCTTGCACCAGCCGCACCAGTCGCTCCCGGTGTTGAGCAGGAATAGCGCCTTGTTCGTCTTCCGAGCCTCGGCGAGCGCCTTGTCCCAATTGACGAACCATGCTTCTGACGGTCCTCCGCGCCAGCCGGCATCGTCTATCGCCGCGGCTACGCTGGCCGCCACCGCGAACGCCGACATCGTCACAATCCCGATCCATACTCTCTTCATGTCATTCTCCTTTTTGGTGTTTGCCGCCGCGCTCAGCATCGGGCGATGAACTCGTCGATGAGGCCGGCCATGAGGTTCTTGGCCACGGACGTGGCCTCAAGCACCTCCTCGTGGCAGAGCGGCTTCGACGAGATGCCGGCCGCCAGGTTCGAGACGAGCGCCACGCCGGCCACCTTCATGCCGCACGCGTGCGCAAACACCGCCTCCGGCACCGTGCTCATGCCCACGACGTCCGCCCCCATGCGCCCGTACGCGCGGATCTCCGCCGGCGTCTCGAACACCGGACCCGCAGTGAACGCGTAGATGCCCTCCATCACGCGCAGCCCGCGCCGGTTGGCGACTGCGTGCAGCACGTCTCGAAGGTGCTGGGTATAGACGTCCGACATGTCCGGGAAGCGCGGCCCCCACACGGGATTGTGCGGACCGATGAGCGGATTTATCCCCACCGTGTTGATGTGGTCCTTCAGGATGACAAGGTCGCCGGGCCGGAGCGCGGGGTTGATGCCGCCGGAGGCGTTGGTGAGCAGCAGCTTGCCGCAGCCCATCCTGCGCGCAAGCTCCACGGGCAGCACCACCGTCTCCCAGCCCACGCCCTCGTACCAGTGGCGACGTCCGCAGAATGCGGCGATGCGCTTCCCCGCGCGCTCGTACAGCTTGAACTCGCCCGCGTGCCCGACCACCGTGGCCGCGCCGAATCCGGGAATGTCCGAGTAGGAGAAGTTCACGAGCGTGCGATCGGACGTCAGCGACTCGCCCCAGCCGCTGCCGAGGATGATGGCGAGATCTGGCGGCTTGCTGAAGCACTCGTCCGGCAGGAAGTCTGCCGCCTTGTCAAAAATCATGCAGTTCATCGTGTGTCACCTTTCCGTTGAATACCGTCAGCACGGGCCATGCGGCGAAGCGCATTCCGGCGAACGGCTGGTTTCTTGACCTTGTCCTAAAAGTCGTCGGATCGACCTGTCGGTCCGCCTGCAGGTCCATGACCGAGAAGTTGTCCTCTGCCGGCGCAGGCTTCTCCCCCAGGAGCGCTGCAGGGCCGATTGTCCAGCGCGCGATCCAGTCCGTAGGCGACATGCCCTCCTCCACCACCATTGTCTGCCATGTAATGGCGGCCGCCGTCTCGAGACCAACGATGCCGTTCGCCGCAGTGCGGAAACCGCCCTGCTTCTTCGCAGCAGAATGCGGCGCGTGGTCTGTGGCGAAGAGCCCGAGAGTGCCGTCCTTCACGCCTGCGCGGATCGCCGCCACATCCTCGCGACTGCCGAGCGGCGGCGCCATCTTCCAGTTTGCGTCGTCCGTCGGGATGTCGTCGCAGGAGAGAAGCAGATGGTGCGGCGTCGCCTCGCCAGTGACCGGCAGGCCCTCGCGCCTCGCCGCGCGTATGAGATCCACGGTCACCGCGCAGGAGATGTGCTGCACGTGGAGCGCGCACCCTGTCGCGCGGCAGATCGCGATGTCGCGGCGCACGGCCTCTGTCTCGGCCTCCGGGGGCATCACTGGCAGGCCGAAGCGGCGCGCCACCGCGCAGTCGCGCATCACTCCGCCCGCCAACAGCGACGGCACGACGGCGTGCTGCATCACCGGCTTGCCGAGCTTCGCCGCGCGACGCATCGCCTCCTCCATCACGTGCGCGTCCTCCACGAACGAGCCGTCGTCCGTGAACGCCACCGCCCCGGCGGCGGCAAGCCCTTCAAGGTCCGCCACCTCGCGTCCGAGCCGCCCCTTCGTGATGCAGGCAGAAGGAGCGATGCGCACGGGCAGCGACGCATCCTCGATCTGCTCGCGCAGCCATTCGGCGCTGTCGCCTGCAGGCGTGGTGTTCGGCATCGTCGTCACGCACGTGAACCCGCCCGCGGCGGCGGCCTGCGCACCCGTCGCGCGCGTCTCCGCCTCCGGCACGCCCGGATCGCGGAAATGGACATGCACGTCCCGAAGCCCGCCCGGCACGACAAGGTAGCGTTCAGGTTGCTGCGACAGGCGCTTAAGTATCTCTTTCGGCATGTTCATGCTACACCACAATAGACTTTCTAGGCATTGCCGCCGCGATAGCGAATGACGAGCTGCGTGCAGTCGTCCGCCTGCTCGACCCCGACGGCATGGGAGGACACGCGGGCGAGGACGGCCTGGAGCAGCTTGGACAAGTCGCCGCCTGTACCTGTCTTCGAAAGGGTCGCGAGCAGCCGATCCTCGCCCAGCAGCTCGCCGTGAGCGTTGGGCTGCTCCGTGATGCCGTCGGTGTACAGGTAGATGGTGTCGCCAGGAGCGAAGTCGATCTCCTGCGAACGGTACTTCATGCCCGGCATCGCGCCAAGGACGAGTCCAGAACGGGTACGCAGGTAATCGGCCGTGCCGTCCGCCCTCACGACGATCGGCGGATTGTGCCCGGCGTTCACGTAGGTGATACGGCCGGAGACGAGGTCGATCTCTCCGATCCACGCCGTCACGAACATGTCCGCGCCGTTGCCTTCGCAAAGCGCGTCGTTCGCCTCCGTCACCACTTCGGCGATCGGCTTGCCCGTCTGCGCGATGCTCTTGACAATGGTTTTCGCGCGCATCATGAAGAGAGCGGCCGGGACGCCCTTGTCGCTCACGTCCGCGATAAGGAAAGTGATCTTCTGCGGACCGGAGAAGTAGAAGTCGTAGAAGTCTCCGCCCACGTCCTTCGCCGTCTTCATGTTCGCGTAGATATCGACGCGCCTCTCGTCCGGGAACGGCGGGAACACGCGCGGGATCGCGCTCTCCTGGATGTCGGAGGCCATCTTCATCTCCTTCGCCCTCTGCGCGCTGAGCTGCGAACGCACGTACGCGGCGATGACGAGGCCCACGAGGAAGGCGGCGAGGATCAGGGCCATGCCATTGAGGAAGGCGGAGGTGCCCACCAGCACGCGCCGCTCGACGATGGCCGTGCGCTTCGGAATGACGACATATACCGCAAAGCCCTCGACGTCGCGCCGTTGCCAGTAGCAGTCGTCGCCGGGATCGCACCACTGTCCGCTCTCGCGCTTCTCGTCGGGATGCGAGATGATCGTGCCGGTCCCCGTGGTGATGACGATGTAGCCAGCCTCGCCGCTCACGTGGCGGTTGTGGGTGAGGCCGGTCAGCGCCGAACGCGCTAGGTACCGCAGGTTGTCCTCGCGGCACCCGACCTGCACGAAACCTCCCTCGGGCCGCCATACTCCTACGTACTTGATCATGTCGCCGGCGCGCGTGTTGGGCATCAGCGACTGCGTGATCTCGGTCTGGTCGCGCAGAAGCGGCTTGAACGCCGCCGCCTGCCCCTTGATGTTCGTGAAGTCGAACCCGATGTCGCGCTCGTCGGCGCTGTGCGTGAGAAGCCCGTTCGCATCGACGACGCACAGTTCGTCCACCTTCAGCTCGTTCGCCACGCTCCGGAGCAGGGCGACCGACTTCTTCCTGTCGCGCCAGTCCGGATTCCTCCGCAGCTCGGGTAGCTTGTCCCGGAACAGCATCGCCTGCCGGACGAGCCTGCGGTCAACCTTCTCGCGGATGGCGCCCACCACGTCCTTGAAGGCGACGTCGATCAGCTTGTGCGCGTCACGCGCCATCATGCGGTCGTGCAGCAGCCACGTCAACGCCAAGGACGCCACGAAGGCTACCGTCACGGCCCCCGCGAGCCGGGCCACGAGTTTCCGCTGCGCAGTCATTTCGCCCTCCTTTCCCTGATGACGGCATTGACCGCCTCGATGTAGTCGGTACGGTCCTTGCGTACCGCAATGCCGTAGTTCTCGCGCGTCTCGAGCGGCGTAACCGCCAGCTTGCCGCCAGAAGCCTTCGCCACCTCAGCAAGGATCGAACGGTCATAGAACACCGTGTCGACCTTGTGCGACCTCAAGGCGTTGAGCGCCTGCTCGATCGTTCCGTAGCGGAACGGATCTATCCCGTGCCGGGTGAGGTAGAAGTCCTGGGTCATCGACTCCACGGCACCCACGCGCATGCCCTCTGCCCGAACCATGGTCGGAACGGGGCCATCCGCGTGATAGATGAATACCGCCCCCTCCTCCGCGTACGGTATGGAGAATTCCACCTCGTGGCGCCGGCCATCGGTGATGGTCATCGCGCCGGCAGCGAAGTCCGCCTCCAGGTCCCTGACGGCAGGTATCAGCCTGTCGAACGGCATCTCGACGATCTTGAGCGGACGCCTCAACCTCTTAGCGGCGGCCTTCACGATGTCGACGTCTATGCCACATGTCGCCCCGCGGTTCGTGTCCATGTAGGCGTACGGCGGCAGCTCAGGCGAGATCGCCAGCACCAGCGGCCCGTCCGTCCGCTTCGCCGCGTGATGCGAAGCGGGGTCCGCATTGCGCGAGCTGTCGTCGCATCCTCCCGCCAGCGCCATGCATAGCAGGACAGCCATGCCCGCCGCAAGATTTGTCTGCATGCTGTTCATCATTCCGCCTTTCTCCTTGCGCAACATCCCAAACATCCGTACGCCGCCCACGCGCCGACGCCAAGCGTCATCAGGATGGACACGAGCGTCATCACCTGAGCCATGCGATCCGCCGACGGCTTCTCGTCCGTCGGCGCGGGCACGTTCTTCGCCTGCAGCAGCACCAGCGCCGCCGCGTTCTGCGCCGCCTTCCTGACGCCTTGCCGCGTCAGGGAATAGAAGCCCACAGGCGCCAGATCGCCGCGCCTCCAGCGCTCGTTCAGCGCCTTGTCCTCTCGCAGCGTCTTCCCGGAAGCGAGCACGAACCGCACGCCATCGGCCGACTGGTCTTCTACCGTCTCCGCCAGATGCACGCCCATGGAATCGCGCACGAGCCGCCCGCCATCCTG
>CACWSW010000046.1 GCA_902763655.1 uncultured bacterium | reverse complement strand
CCCACCAGCAACGCGACCTTTGATGCGGGCACCTTGCGCTTTCCTCGCGAGACGTCCGCTAAGATTTGGTATGCCACAGCGATATGGTCCTTGAGCGTGGTAAGCACCTGTGCGTTGGAGATCTTCTTAAGAGTCTCTTCCCGTTCGCTTTCAACCGATTCCAAGGAAGGCGGTTGCTTGAACTTCTCTTTGTAGCTGTTTATGATGTCGTCTGGATTCATTTCATGGACCTCGCGCATTTAGGTAGCATGGCCTGTGCCAATGTGAAATATTGCGTTTTCTCATTGATATTCGCCTTTCTCGTCATGTTTTAGGTTGCGCGACTCCATTAGGATATGCTATGCTCTAGCATGCGACTGGTCAAAATAGAAATTTCTATATGAGCAACGAAGTGACAGGAGAGGATTTGCTGGTTTGGCTCTGCCGAGACACTGTTTCCGAGTTTCATCTGCGGGGCGGAGGTGGCTTCAAGAGTGTATTTGATGTCGCGGATGACTATGGCTGCACGAGGATGCTTGCGGTATATGACGGGAGCGACCCTCGCTCGGTGGAGGCGGTCGGTACGATCAGGAGCGAGCTTGAAAGACGCGAGTATCGGTTACGGGGGGAGAATTTCCGGCAGGTGGATGTGTCGAAGCTGGAGGATGTCCTTTTGCAGTATGGGAACAGCATGGTTTACATTGTCCCTGACGCGTTCCCCTTGCCAACGTGCCTTGATGCGATTCCCAAGTGCTATCGTTACGCCAACGAGATGTTGCCGCTGCCGGCTGGGACGTCGTATGAGGACCTTGGGATCAGTCTCGGCTCGGCTCGTTGGACCAAGTATTTCCTGCTGGGCCTGTACCCTGTCGAGGAACAGCTCGAGCATGTCCGGACGATCCTCTCGCATCAGGGTGAGCCAGGCGTGCCGCAATACGTGCTGATCACTGGCGAGACAGGGACGGGCAAATCCTTCATCGCCAGAAATCTCCCCCGACTCTGCACATCCGAATACGACGACCGCAAGAAAGAGTTCAAGGAGGCGTCCCTTGCGGAACGGATGCGCGACGACTATGGTTATCTGCATGGGAACTGCGCGTCTCTTTCCCCAGAGCTGGCGGATGTCTTGCTGTTTGGCGCGGTCGATGGCGCCTATACCGGGCGACGGGGGAACGTGGAAGGTCTGATTGCGAGTGCGGGGCGTGGCATATTGTTTCTGGACGAGGTTGGCGACATGCCGCTCGAGACCCAGGGCAAGCTGCTGACGGCACTCGAGGAGAAAGTCTACTACCGGGTTGGCGACACGGGGAAGAATCGAAAGCTCTACAAGGTAGAATGCCGTATCGTCTTTGGAACTAACCGCGACATTGCCGTCGCAGCGAAGGAATGGGAAGATTCGAAAGGGGTGCGAGGATTCAGGAAGGATCTGCTATATCGCATCAACTCCTGTCACATTGAATTGCCGCCCTTGCGGGTACGCCTGGGCAAGGACAACGTGAATCAGCGGGAGCAGGTCTTTGAGGGGATCGTCAGGTGGTTCTGTTCGGATCACGACTTGGTGCTCACGCGCAGCGCTTACGAGGCGTTCAGGCAGTTCGCATACTCCTATGCCTGGCCGGAGAACTTCCGTGACGTCAGGAGGCTCTTCGCGCACCTGAAGGTCGGCTTGCTGGAGGCGAATATCGGCAAGGTGGTTTCATGCCGTGCCATGAAGGAGGCTCTCTTGGAGCTCTTCTTCTGCACTGGCAAGCGTATATCCGATGCGGAAGGCTCGTCTCTCGCTGAGCAAATCAAGGCAGGCGCCCCTCCGCGCGAACACCCGCAGATCGACCGCATGTTCAACGCCTGCCAAGGGGCGCGTTCGTGTGCCGATGCCGGACGGGCGTTCTACGAGAACGAGCCGAAGAGCAACTATTCAGACGCCTTTGGCAAGTATCTCGCGCGATGGGGGTTGATATTCGACGTGGATGCGCCAGGTCATCTGAAGCCGAAGACAACCAATCCGGTCGTCCGCTGAGGGTGTCATGTGGAAATGAACAGGAATTGCCATGGATATCGACAAGATCATTAACTCATACCAGTCCTACGTGAAGGACGCAAAGCCGGAAGATGTCGACAAGACGAAGGGCGCCACTCTCAATAAAATCAACGATGTTTCGGTTCTCGCCGGCCTGCTAGACAACATCCGTACCGCCTATGACATGGTTTCCGACTCCGTGACCGGCAAGTACAAAGGCGTGTCGAGATCCACTTTGGCGCTCCTGGCGGGCGGTCTCGCCTATCTGGCCCTGCCAATCGACCTCATGCCAGACGTGATTCCAGTGGCCGGATGGGTAGACGATGCGATTGTTCTCGGCTGGATATTCGCGCGTTGCGCAGACGAGTTCAAGAAGTACAAGAACCTCAAGAATTCCGACACCTAGGCGTAGTCGTCCGGCTTTCATGCCGCCTTCTCGTTGCCGATCGCCTTCCATTCGCGATACTTCTCGAGATCGGGCTGGGCCAGCTTGATGGCAAGGCCGATCACGAGCGCATCGTCAAAGAATCCGATGCCTGGGATGAAGTCTAGTAGGAGGTCGATTGGAGAGAGCGAGTAGATGAGCGCGCCCGTGAGGGCCGCAATAGTCCTCCATGGGGTTCCCTTGTATTTGCCAGTAACTCGGTCTCGCAGAAGCTCGAATATCTCGCAGAGGTCGTTTAAATACTTTGCCAGTACCTTGACCCGCTTGAAGAGCTTCTTGATCTCGTCCTCCTTGCCCAAGACGTTGTTGACGTCGTCCGTACCGACCTTGTCGGCGTATTCGCCCAGAACCGCTTCGGCCTGCGCTTTGTTGATGGTCTTTTTTTTCATGATCTTTCTCTAGGTTTATTATCTGCCTCGCCACCATGACGAAGCGCAAATGCTAAATGAGTGTGTATGCCAAAGATGTCCGACAGGATGTAGATGGCAAAGAATAGGATCGCGCCCGCTCACGAATAGAAACAGCCCCACCTGCACTTGAGCCTGTAGAAGTAGTCGGTGATTGACATAAATGCCTCAATGCACGGACCGGACAACGTCATGAGCACCACCATAAACCCTGCCTGCCCCCAATTGAAGAATCCGCATATGAGTAAAGCAATGGCAAGGTACGCAAGCACGGATAACATCACAGAAACTGTTTCCGTTATTT
Organism: uncultured bacterium; assembly: GCA_902763655.1. Taxonomy (GTDB): domain Bacteria; phylum Verrucomicrobiota; class Kiritimatiellia; order RFP12; family UBA1067; genus RUG572. The sequence continues at coordinate 31,490 of CACWSW010000046.1, read as the reverse complement.
CCAGTATGCAACGCTTGAGAAACTTCTTCATGTTTTGCTCTCCTTTTTCGTGTCACCTATGGTTCCGCCGATTGTCGAGATGAGCCTTTGAAAGCATCACATGTGCCAATGAAATCGGCAGTTGCCAAAGTTGCAAAAAGGCGGCAAGAGAGCAGAATGTTATTCGATTAAGCTAAAGAGCGAGTTGTGTCAATATAATACTGTATAATCACGACGCGTAGAATAGTCTAAAAAAGTATACGCTGTCTTTGGAGGGTTTGTGCACCTCCATCGAGACGCTCTGCTGCATCTCCTGTCGTCAGAGCGAGAGGACGTACTCGGCGAGGTCCTTGATCTCTTCGGGCGAGAGCTTGCTCGTCTCGCCGTGTGCGTCCTTGGGATTGGCGACGGTAAGCACCTCTTCCATCGTGAGGGCACGACCGTCGTAGAGGTATGGGGCGGTACGCCAGACTTCGGCGAGGGTGGGCGTGTCGAACTTCTTTCCTGCCTCCGTGCCCGTGCCGACGCCAACGTCGTATGCCTTGCGGTCGGTCCACAGATGCTCGCCGTTCGGACCCTTGGAGTCTGTGGTGTGGCAGTCGGCGCACTTCGCCTTCTTGAAGAGCGTCTCGCCGCGCTTTGCGCGTTCGGAGAGCTGGCCGTTCACGAGGTAGGGGCTGGGGACGGGCTTCATCGCCGTGACGTAGGCGTCGAAGCAGTGCACGTCCTCCTCTGGGCGCGTGACGAACTGGATGTGGATGAGTCCGGCGCGGTTGCACTCGTGCATGTCCTTGCGGATGCCGGTGACCATCGTGGGGGGGGTCCACTGCGTGTAGAGCTCGTTCTTCGTCTGCTTGGGGTTACCCATCCCGTCGTTGAGAAGGTCCCAGTTGAGGCCGTCCACGCGGCCGTCCGGGTGGCAGCTTGCGCAGCTCTGCCACTGCTGGAAGCACATGGAGCCGTCGTTGTAGAGCATCTCGCCGCGCCGTGTGCGGTCTTTCGCGAGGTCTTTCTTTGGACCGACCGGCAGGAGCGTGGGAGACGTGGCGGCATTGTCGAGCTCGGCCATGGATAGCGCATCGGCGAAGTAGAGCGCGGCGATGGCGCGGCGGCCGATGGTCACGACGCCTCGCGGACCATCGCCGCCCATGTGGACGCGGCGGCGGATCGAGACGAGGAACGCAAGATCGTTCGGCACATCCTCGGCGCTCTTGACGATGCCGCTCGCTCGCAAGTGCCGGCATGGGCGACGACGAGGGTCTTGCCGTCGGCCGTCACGGCCACGCCCCACGGGTTGGCGCCGCCGCGGTCCACGTCGTCGAGCAGCACCGTGTTCACGTATGCGCCCGTCGCACCGTCGAACACGCTGAGAGCGGCGGTGTTCATCCAACCGCGCTCGAGCTGCGTGGTCGGAAGCTGGTAGCGGCCCATCGTGTGCGTGACGTAGATCGACTTGCCGTCTGGCGATGCGCAGACTCCGCGCACGCCGGTGGAGCCGTTTGGCAGCAGCATGTTGCGCACGGATTTCGTGGCGGTGTCGATCACGCTCACGGCCGCCGCAACAACGTCGTTCGTGGCGGCGCAGTACGGGAGCATGTTCGCGACGAAGAGAAGCTTGCCGCCCGCACCAATGGCGGCGGCGAACGGCTCGCGTAGCACGGGCACGGTGGTGGCGACCTTCATCTCTGCGGCATCGACCACGCTCACCCTGTTGGCGAAACGGTTGAGCACGAAGACGGTCTTGCCGTCCGAAGAGACGACGGGCGAGCAGGGGGAGTGTCCCACGGCGACGGACTTCACGAGCTTGCCGTCAAGGGCGAACTTCTGCAGCTCGCCAGCCTGCACGCCGCATGTGACGTAGATGTTTCCGCCGGAAAGGGCGATGCCGGACGGATTGAGGGGAGTGTTCGGGACGAGGGTCGATTCGACCTTCCACTTGCGCAATGTCTTGCCGTCGAGCGCGACGTTCTGCACGTGCGCGCCGGTCGCAGACGTGACGTACACGCTGCCGCCGTCAGGCGCAGCCACGATGAACTCCGGCGAAACGTAGCCGGAGCTGGGCGCTGGCGCCTCAGATACCTTTGCCTTGCCCACGCCGCAAACTGCAGCGGCGGCGGCTACAACCACCAACAGGCCGAGCGTCTTCTTCATTTCAGCAGAACTCCTTTTCGTGCCATGCGAGGATTATATCACATTATCGGTCTCTTGCGCGAGAGGCTTGCGCCACCAGGCGAGGTATTCGATGTTGCCCTTGTCGCGTCCGCGCAATGGCGACTCCGCCACGCCGAGCAGGTCCAGTCCGAGCTTCTGCGTGCCGAATCTCGAGATGTCGTCCACAACGCGCGCGCGAACTGCCGGATCCGTCACGACGCCGCCAGGGGCCTGTCCCCTCCCGGCCTCGAACTGCGGCTTGATGAGGGAGACTATCTCGCCGCCGGGCAGAAGCACCTCCGCCATCGGCGGCAGGATGAGCGTGAGCGAGATGAAGCTCACGTCCGTAACCGCGCGCGCGGGGCGTTCGGGGAGGTCTGCGGCGGTCATGTATCTCGCGTTGAAGTTCTCGCGCGCCCATACGCGCGGGTCTGCGCGGAGCTTCCACGCGAGCTGGTTCGTGCCGACGTCCACTGCCATCACGCGCATGGCGCCGTGCTGCAGGAGGCAGTCCGTGAAGCCGCCCGTGGAGCTCCCCACGTCGAGGCAGACCAGTCCGTCCACCGTCCAGCCAGGGAATGCTACGAACGCACCCTCCAGCTTCTCTCCGCCGCGCGAGACGAAGCGCGGCGGAGCCTCCACCTCGATCTCGGCGTCATCCGTCACCATGCGGCCGGCCTTTGTCTCGGTCTGGCCGCCCACGCGCACCTTGCCTTCGAGTATCAGCGCCTGCGCCACCGTCCGCGATGCGGCGAGGGAGCGGGCTACGAGCATCTGGTCGAGACGCGTCTTCACTTCATCAGCGGCTTTACCGAGCGGATGTCCTCGGCCTTGATTGTCGTCGAGATGCCGGGCGAGGTCTCTATCGTAAGGTTGCCAAGGTAATCCTTGCCCACCAGCACGCCGCGTATGCCGTCCCTGTTCCACGTCGTTATCACCTCCGTGTCCGGCGTGAACACGCGGGGAAGCTTGAGGAACAGCTTGCTGGTGTCGTTCGCCTTCACGGTCACGCGCCTGGAGACGTCCTGGTAGCCGTCGAGGTGGGCCATCACTGAATGTTCGCCGGCGTTGATGTTCTCCAGCGGGAGTATCTGCGAACGAGGCGCTTCGCCCTGCGCCTTGGTGGTGCCGACGGCCTTGCCGTCGATGGAGATCTTTGCGCCAGGCGGCGTGGTGATGACCTCCAGCCGGCCTAGCACGCTCGCTAGATTGAACTCCTCGGTGGCCTCGGCACCGTTCGCGAGCGTGACAGAGCGCGTGACGGGAGCGTGTCCCGCAAGCTCCACGCGGAGCTTGTGGCTGCCAGGCGTCGCCGACATGGTCACCGGGGTCTTTCCCTGGTAGTCGTCGTCCAGGAACACCCTGGCCTGCTCTGGCGACGAGACCACGTTCAGCCGCGCCGGTAGCGGTTTCAATGTCAGGGCAAGCGTCTGCTGCTCGCCTGGAGCGAGGCGCAGCTCGCGCGTCTCGTCGCGGTATCCTGCGAGCTTCACGGTGATCGCGGCCAAGCCCTTGGGGATATGCGTCAGGGTTGTCGGCGTAGTGCCGCGCTCGACGCCGTTCACGGTGACGGTGGCGCCGGGAGGGTCCGTCTTGCAGTCAACCGTGCCGGAGTCCAGCGCCAGCATCTCTTCACGGACCACTGGCGCGCGTCCCTCGACGGGAACATCTATCCGCTTCGGCTGATATCCGTTCAGCGACAACTCGAAGGCATGCGTCTGTCCGCTTGGGAGCGTCGTGACGAGAAGGGGGGTGGTGCCGAGCGATGCGCCGTTGTACTTCACGTCCGCGCCGGCCGGATTGGTCTTGATGAGGATGAGGCTCTTCTCCTGGGAGAGGGCGAACGTCTTCTGCACGTACCCGCCGGATTCCAGCTTCACGAACTCGTCGGCCGCACTGTACGAAGGCGCCACCACATGGACGTGGTGCATGCCAGGGGCGAGGTCGAACAGCTGGCATGGCGCCACACCGCATGGCTTGCCGTCAACGAACACCTGCGCGCCTTCCGGCTGCGCGTTCACGTCGAGGCGGGGCGGAGGCTCCTTTGCGCCCCATGCGGCCAGGGCCAGGAGCAACGCAGCGCACGACAGAACGCTAGACGGCAGACGGCAGACGCGAAGAATATTCTGCTTAAACATGGCATTCACCTTTCACCCTCATCATTCACCTTTTCATTCGCGCCTCTACGTCCATCAGCTTTGCGGACGCCTCCGAATGGCGCGGGTCTTTGGTGTCCGGAACGAGCTCGCACAGGATGCGCAGTTCGCGTTTTGCCGTCTCCCAGTCCTGGAGCTTGATCGCGCGGTCGGCGAGAAAGCGCTGGTCCTTGTAGCGCCTGTCGAGTTCCGCCGCCGCCTGGTCTCGCCGCTCGCAAAGCTTGCCGTAGTTTGCGGGCTTCGGGTTGACCGTCTCCAGGTAGAATATGGCTTCCTCGTAGGAGGCAAGCGCGGCAGCGGTGTTGCCGTGCTTGACGTCGCGTTCCTCCCACTTCGCGTCTGCGGCGCGGCGGGATTCCTCGCTCATCTCCACGAGCTTTTCTGCAGAGAACTGGATGGCCCATATGCCTAGCTCGTTCTTCGAGAACGTCTCGAGGCGTTCGCGCACCTCCTTGAACACGGCCGGTTCCTGCGTGTTCTCGATGGTCGTGTCGAACACGCGCGATCCGCGCAGCACGCGCAGCGAGAAGCTCTTGAGCGTGTTTGGCTTCAGCGGAACGCCCGTGTACTCGCGGTCTAGCTGGTACAGCTCGTCCGACGCGAACATCTTTGCCAGTTGGTCCTGGGCATCCGCGGAAAGGGTGGCCGTCTTCCTCACGTGGCGGTTCTCCTTAGGGACGTCGTCTATCTCCACAGACATCTTGCCGTCTTGGCTGTACGAGAGCGCATAGCGGTAGATGCCGTCGGTGTCGGCTTCCACCTTCTCAAACGTGAACCCCAAGAGCGTCTGCGGCGCCTCGGGCAGTTCCTTTGGAGCATTGGTCGTGCCAGTGGTTTCGCCGGGGTTTGCGAGTATGATCGCGGCGGCCGCGACCACGGCCAAAGCGGCGACAGCCCACAAGATTAGCCGTAGCGGTGCCTTCTTGCCGCCATTGGCTTCATCATCTTGCTTGCCGAGCCCGAGATCGATCTTCGGCGCGTCAGGCAGCTCCGGCGGCATGTCGCCGCCTGGTTCAATTATGGCCAGAACCGTGTCGCCTGCCGTCACGCGGTCGCCTGGATGGAGCGCCTTTGATTCTGCACCGAGGGAATCGTCGTTGACAATTGTTCCGTTTGCGCTTGCCAGGTCTGTCACCCAGAGCATGCCGTCGCGCACCTCGAACAGGCAGTGGTTGCGCGACAGGGCCGGATCGGCTATTGAAATCTCGCATGTGGACGACCGGCCGAGCCGCAGGCCGGCGTCCGGCACCGCGAAACGGCTGCCTCTCAGCGGCCCTTTCGTCACGATGATCTCGGGAATATTCTCGCTCATGTTGCTCCTAGAAAAGATTGTGCGCAGCCTGCATCAAGATGGGCATGAGCAGGATGACGAGTACGGCCGGGAAAATGCAGAGCAGAAGCGGTCCAAGCATCTTGACGGGCGCCTCGTTGGCGAGCTTCTCCGCGCGGTCGAAGCGCCGCCCGCGCAGCTGGTCCGACTGGATGCGCAGGATCGAGCCGATCGACACGCCCAGCTCGTCCGCCTGGATGAGGGCATGCGCAACGCCCTTTAGGTCTGGCTGCCGCACGCGGTCTGCCATGTTCCGAAGAGCTATGCGCCTAGGCGTGCCCACCTGGATCTCCCGCGTCATGCGGATCAGCTCCTCGTTCAGCGGGTCGAGCTTGCGCCTCTCGCAGTTGCGCTGCAGGGCGCCCATGAAGTCCATCCCTGCCTCTACGCTGAGCGTCAGCAGGTCCAGGACGAACGGCAGTGCGCGCATGATGGCGAGGTGCCGCCGCTTAAGAGTGCCGCGAAGCCACATGAGTGGATATGCGTAGAAGAGCAGGAAACCAGCCATGCCGAACACAATGCCGTTGCCGGCGAATGGGGATTCCGGCATCAGCGCGCCGAGAAGCAGCATCAGCGCCATCCATGCCGTGCCGCAAGTGATGGGCACGAGGAACTTCAGCGCCACGAACTCCGTCCCGGAGAGAAGCCCCTCCATGCCGGCGGCGACGATCATCTCGTCGGCCGTCTGGCGTGCGCGGGCGAATCCCGGACGCGAGGCGAAGCCCGCTAGGTTTGGAACGAACGGCAGCAGCATGCGGAACACGAGCGGCAGGCTTCGCGCGGTCTTGCGCCCGTCTGCGAGCGTGACGTACGTTATCTCGCTGGCGACAGATACGGCATAAGCCGCGAAGCCGGCGGCGCAAGCCGCCCAGCAAGCGATTATGGCTATCTGCATTAGCGTCATTTGTTCAGCTTCTCCTTGCGGCCGTAGAAGGTCTTCAGGTGCTTTGCGAAGGCCTGGGCATCTGGGAAGTTGGAGTCGTCGAAGGACTTCGCCAGATCCTCCATCGCGCTACGCTGCTTTCCGGTGAGACGCTGCGGCACCTCGAAGACGATGCGCGCCACCAGATCCCCGGCAGGACCGCCCCGCAGGTCTGCAACGCCCTTGCCGCGCAAGCGGAGCAGCTTGCCGTTCGGCGTACCTGCCGGCAGGTTCACGTTGGCGATGCCGTCTGGAGTTGGAATGTCCACGCTGCCGCCGAGCGCAGCAAGGAAGGGGGAAACCGGCACGTTGACGTACAGGTTGTTGTCCTCTCGCTCGAAGATTTCGCTGGGCTTGACGTGCAAGACCACGTACAGGTCGCCTGGCTCGCCGCCCCGCAAGCCTCCTGCACCCTTGCCGCTGAGGCGGAGACGTGCGCCAGTGTCTACGCCTTTGGGGATGCGCAGCGTCAACTTGCGCGGGGTGCGCACCTGTCCTGATCCGCGACATGTCGGGCATGGTTTCTCGACAACCGTTCCGGAACCGCCACAGGCAGGACACGTCTGGCGAACCTGGAAGAATCCTCCTCCACTTATCACCTGCCCGCGACCATTGCATGTCGGGCACGTCTTGCGGGAACTTCCCCGCGCCGCGCCAGTGCCGTGACAGTCCTGACACTGGTCTGGAAGGGTTAGGCTGAGCTCACGCTCGCTGCCGAAGACGGCTTCCTCGAAGTCAATCTCCAGCTCCATGGTCATGTCGTCGCCGCGTTCGGGCGCGTTTGGATCTGTTCTCCGACGTCCGCCGCCGCCGAACATGTCTCCGAATCCGCCAAACCTTCCGCCGCCGCCGAAGAAGGCGCCGAGGATGTCTCCAAGGTCCACGTCCTGGAAGTGCGAGAAGTCGCGCCCGAAGTCGAAGCCTCCAGGCCCGAAGTTCACGCCCTGATGTCCGAACTGGTCGTAGCGCTGGCGCTTTTCGGGATTCGACAGCACCTCGTAAGCCTCCGAAGCCTCCTGGAACTTTGCCTTGGCTTCCGGGTTGTCCGGGTTGCGGTCTGGATGCCACTTCATCGCGAGCTTGCGGTAAGCGCTCTTGATCTCGTCCGCGCTTGCCGTCTTGGCTACGCCCAAGACCTCGTAATAGTCGCGCTTGTCAGCCATGTCAAGCCTTCTTTCCGGCTGAAACGACGACCTGGGCGGCGCGCAGGAGCTTGCCGTTAAGCATCCATCCGCGCTTCACCTCGCTTATGACGTGGCCTTCCTCCACGTCTTCCGAAGGCAGCTGTGCCAGTGCCTCGTGGAAGTTCGCGTCGAACGGCTCGCCCACCGAATCGAGCGGGGTCGCTCCGTGCTCGGCGAGCGCCTTCAGTAGTCCGTCGTACACGAGCTTGACGCCGGTTACGAACGGGTCGTCCGCCTTGTCTTTCGCCTCTTCGAGCGCACGGGCAAGGTTGTCTACGGTCGGCAGGATGTCCTTCAGCACGTCAGAGGCCGCGAACTTCACGAGATCCTCGCGGTCGCGCGCAGTGCGCTTACGGAAGTTGTCGAAGTCCGCCATCGCGCGCGCGTAACGATCCTTCCAGTCGGGTTCCGGTGGTGGCGACTCGGCAGGTTGTTCCTTGGCGGGAGGCTCCTCGGCGGGTGACTCCTCGGCGGGAGGCTCCTCGACGGGAGTCTCATTGGCAGGTTCCGTGTTGCTAGTTTCCTTAAGGCCGTCGCCGTCCTTAAGGTCATCAGGACATTTAGGATCCTCTAAATCTTCTGTTTTTGTCTGTTTTTCTTCTTCTTCCATTTTGGAAAGTCCTTTCGGGAAGGCCAACTATTTAATCACACATTCCCCATTTCGTCAAATCGCTACCTTTTGCCGCCGGCGAGCGTCTCTGCGATGTTGAGGTAATACGCGCGCGTGCGCTCGTACGCGTTGAGGATGTCCAGCTCCACCAGCACGCGCATTGACGAGGCCGGATCCTCCGGTCCCACGCGGCTCAGCTGGCCCTGGCGGCAGGTGCGCACGAACTCGTGGATGTCCTTCGATTCCGTCTGCACCAGTTCGAGGTCAAATGCGGGGCGCGGCGACATGAGGTAGGCCGAGACCTCCATCGCGAAGGCGAACACCTTGTCGTGCACCTCCAGCAGCACGTTGCGCGACACGTCCGAGAACACCTGCCCCTCGCGGCGCAGGCGGCGCGTCACCTTCAGGACGGTGGAGGCCTCGTCGGAGACGGACTCCAGCTCGTCGGTGAGACGCAATAGGCGCCGTGCGCGCGCGGCAACGTCGGCAGGGAGGCGCTTCACCATCACGTGTCCGAGGAACTCCGTCACCTCGCGTTGCACGTTGTCGAGGATGTTCTCCCGGTGGGTGATGTGGTCCTCCATCTTCTGGTCGGCCTCGCCCGTCAGCACCTGGCGCACGCAATTCAGGAGGTCGAGATCGCTGTCGCGCATGAACGTCACCTCCATGAGCGCCTGGTCGCATGCGATGACCGGCGAGAGCCCGGCGCTGACCTTGAGCGGGCTGAGGTGCGGCTTCTCGTTCTCGCTCTGCGGTATCAGCCGCTCGATGAGCCGCGCGAAGGGTTTCACGAAGGGGAACGTAATCACGCCGCGCAGGACGGAGAAGACGGTGTCGGTGACGGCGATGGGGGCCATGACACCTGCCAGCACCGGCCCCCTCGCGGTCTCCGTGACGGCGTCCCAGCCGGGAAAGAGCGCCTTGCCCATCGGCACCAGCACGGGCAACACGAACGGCAGGAAGATGAGCGAGCCGAGGACGTTCGAGAGCGTGTGCGCGAGCGCGGTGCGCTTGGCCGCCGCCGAGCCGCCGATCGCCGCCAGCCATGCCGTCATGGTGGTTCCCACGTTCGCGCCGAAGAGCACGGCTATCGCCATCTCGTAGGTTATGAGCTGCTGCGCGGCGAGCGTCATCGCGATGGCGATGGACGCCGCCGAACTCTGGATGACCGCCGTGAAGAGCGCCGCGACGAGGGCGACGAGCGCCACCCCGCCGAGCGTGTTGGCGTCCATCTTCGTGAATGCCTCCTGGATCGACGGGTTCTGGCGGATGGGCAGCACGCCCTTCGACATGAAGTACATGCCGAGGAAGACGAGCCCGAGCCCGAGGACGGCGAGGCCGAGGTTGTGCACGCGCTCCCCGCGCAGGAAAAAGTACATCATCCCGCCTAGGCCGAGTCCCACCAGGCCGAGTATCTGCGGGTCGGGCGCAAACGCCACGATCCACACCGTCGCCGTCGTGCCCACGTTCGCGCCGATGATCACGTTGATTGCCTGCTGGAGCGTCATGAGCCCGGAAGAGACGAAGCCCACGAGCATGACGGTGATGATGGACGACGACTGCACGAGGATGGTCGAGGCGATGCCCGTGCCCACGCCCGCCGCGCGATGGGTCGTGGCCAGCGCCATGAACCGGCGCAGCTCGCGCCCCGCGACGGCCTGCAGACCCTCGGAAAGGTGCTTCATGCCCAGGAGAAATACGCCGAGGCCGCCCAAAACGGTGACAAGAACGAGAAAAATATCTTTCATGCGTGGCGCGTATTATACCAAATCTTCGCCGAAGGCGGGCGGGTTCGTTCCCGTCAGGCGAGGCCGTCGAGCGTCCAACCGTCGCGGTACTTCGGGTAGAGCGTCTGCGTGGCCTCGGCGGAATTGGCGATCACGCGCTTCTTCGCGTCCCACACGAGCTCCACGTCGGGCACCACCTGCGCGGCGTTGCCGAGGAGGAGCGCGTCCTGCATCGCCGTGCCGCGCAGCACGAAGTCGAGCGCGCCGCGCGAGCCGTCGAGGCAGTGGTTGAGGAAGTCGAGGTAGTGTCCGGGCCCGCGCGCGATCTTTGGCGCCTTCAGGCGCGTGCCGTCGTCGAGCAGCACCACAGGCATGCTGCCGTGCGAGAGCATCATCCAGCCCTTCGAGCCGCGGATCATCTTGCCGATCGCGGGAACGGTCTTCATGCGCATCTTCTGCGCGGCCGCCACGGCGTCGGGCGTGGGCAGCACGGCCGCCGGAGGATTCTCCTCGGGGATGCCGTCGCACCACTCCATCGTGAACGGCTTGCCGCCGCTCGCCTTCACGCCGGGGAACTTCCACGTCACGTGGTTGCCCACGGGCCAGATCTGGCGCTTGCGCGCCGCGTCGAACTTCATCCACTCGGGGTCGGACTCGCCGACCACGCTGACCGGCGCCACGTCCGGCCCGAGCTCCATGCCGAGCCACACGGCGCTCATCAGATGGAGGCCGTTGTCGCCCATCGAGCTGGAGCCGAAGTCGCGCCACGACCGCCAGCGTCCGGGGTGGTAGATGTCCTTCTTGAAGTCGCGGCGCGGCGCGGTGCCGAGCCACTTCTCCCAGTCGAGCGTGGCGGGCACGGGGTCGGCGCCCGTCGGCACCTCGCGGCGCGGGAGGCGGTAGTAGCCCTTGATGTTGAGGTACATGTAGATGCGCTCGATGTCGCCGATCACGCCCTCCTTCATCCACTGCACCGCCGCGCGGTCGCCCGTGTCGCCCGTCACCTGCGCGCCGATCTCGGTCACCACGCCGGACTTCTTCGCCACCTCGAAGAGCAGCTTGCTCTCGTTGAGGCCGCGGCAGAGCGGCTTCTGGCAGTAGACGTGCTTGCCGCGCCGCATCGCGGTGACGGCGATGAGCGTATGCATGTGGTCGGGCGTCGAGACGTTCACGGAGTCGATCTTGTCGCCCTCCTTCTCGAAGAGCTCGCGCCAGTCCTGGTAGGCGCGGAGGCCGGGCACGGCCTTCTTGAGGCCCGCCATGCGCGCGGTGTCCACATCGCATCCCGCCACGATGTCCACCTTCGGGTGCTTGATGAAATTCTGCCAGTCGCTGTCGCCCTTGCCGCCCGTGCCGATGCAGGCGTGCGCGAGGCGAGAGTTGAGGTTCTGCCCGCGCACGAGCGCCGGAAAGCCGATGCCGAGGACGGCCGCGCCGCCGATGAACGTTCTGCGTGTCGTCTTCATTCCCAGGCTCCTTCCCTCACGCGGATGTTGCGGAAATACGTGGACGCGCCCTGATGCTTGCCCTGCAGGCCGATGCGCCCGCGCGTGGCGATCTCCGCCCACGGCTTCGTGTGGAGCGGCGGCACCTTGGAGCCGTCGGGGTTCACCTTGTTGCTCGCGTGCGCCGAGAGGTTCTCGTCGATCACCTCCACGCCGTTCAACACGATGCGGATCTTCTGCCCCAACGCGAAGATGGTCATGCGGTTCCATTCGCCGGTGGGCTTGAGCGCCTCCGTCTTCGGCTTGCAGTGGCCGTAGAGCGCGGCCGTGCGCTGGTAGGGCGTGCAGTTCTTCCAGCATGGCGCGGGATCGTCCATCAGCTGCACCTCGATCTTGTTCGGCACGAGGTCCTTGAGGTCGCTCGCGTAGATGTACACGCCGCTGTTCGCGCCAGGATCGAACTTGAACTCGAGGTCGAGCACGAACGGACCGTACTCCGCCTTCGAGAAGAGCAACACGTCCTTCGACGCGGTAAGGTTGCCGTCGGCGTCGCGGAACCACACGCCTTTTGTGTCCTCGGCGTTGGACAGGTCCCGCGCGAACAGTTCGGCCCACGCGTCCGAATTCGGGTGCAGGCCGTCGGCCGGCAGCGCCCACGCGTTAAGTGCGGCGCATATTCCCGCCAACGCGAAAACTTCAATCTTCTTCATCTCTCTTCTGTCTCCTTGTTTGGGCAACGCCAATATGATACTAAAAAAACAGTCCCACTGGAACGCCTGACAGGTCAGGAATTTCAGCCGGCGGACATCGCTACGCCACCTCCTTGGACAGCTGGCCAAGTCGACTGGCGATGCCGGCTTCAATCTCCGAATACACCATGGATGGCCATTTGCGCTGACAACGCCGCGCCACGAGAGGCGCCTCCCGCCGGACCCTGCGCGAGACCTTCGCAATCTCGCGGAGCATCATCTTCTCGGACACGCCGACTTTCGCCGCCATGCGGGTGAACTTTCCGATGGTAATCCACTTGAACGCATATTCGCCGTCGATCTTCATCGCCATGCGCCTCCCGACGTCGGGATAGACGGCGGTGCTCATCACGTCGTACATCGGGGCAAGCGTCGCCACGCCCTCCAGATAGAGAACTGAGAAGTTCTTCCCGTGGGCATCGCCGTTCCCGACGAGGAAGTTGAAGATCAGGCGGTCGATGAACTCAAGCCTGTCGGCAGCAGAAACCGAAAGCTCGCCCAGAAGCCGAAACGACGCGACAATGCCAGGGCCGCCGAGCGCCTCGTACTTGCGCTTGGGGTCGATGCCGAGCATCTGGCAGAAGTCCTCCTGATGCAGACGCGTCACGCGCCCGTCCGCCAGCGCCCGGTCGTAGCGCGTGGAGACGAAGCGTCGCTTGCCGCCGATGACCGCGATGTCCGACTCCGCGGCGGACAGTCCGCAGGCTGAGGCCAGCTTCATCGCATACCACTCGTTCTCCACGCTTCCGGGATAGCTGCGCATCTCGGTCTTGATGATGTGCGTCGAAGGCGTTCCGTTCAACGGCAGCACGACACGCCCGTCCTTGACGCACGCAATCAGCTTGTCCTGCGCTCCCGCACCGGAAATGCGAAAACCTTCCTCCCCGATGTCGAGGGGACGCTTCTCCAGATTGTCAAGGATGTTTCCGGCCTCTTCGTCAGACAGCTCGCGGAATGCGCCGTCGACATCCGCGGCGGGCAGTTGCCCGGACGGAAAGAAGGATACGGCCCCGGCGCAGTCGCCGCCTATCGCCTTGAGGAACGCGAAGGTGTTCTCGCGCGGAATCTGCAGGATGTCCCCGAGACGCGTTCGGATGATGTCGTCTGGAAGAAGATTGGAGAGGACAGGCTCCACATCCTTGTGCGAGTAAGGTTCGGGGCGCAATGCGAGCGCATGGGAAAGCGGTTCGCGAGCACCGGACGACAGATAGCCGGCATCGTACGCGAAGGACAACGACCCGTTCTCGTCGTCAAGACGACCGACTTTCCGGTCGTTCAGGTAGACGTCGAGGGATTCCATTCAACCGCCTCCTTCTGGTCGGCTATGTAAAGACCCGCGCCAAGGGCATCGAGGACTTTGAGCATCTCGCGTATGCGAGCCGTCTCTTTGCCGCGTTCAAGTTCTGAGATGTAGCGCTGCCCTGTCCCGGCAAGTCCCGCAAGCGTTTCCTGCGAAACGCCTTGTGCCTTGCGGATTGAGCGAATCTTGGCACCGATTGCCGATATGTCTCTGAGTTTGTTCATGATTTCAATTACCGAACGGTATTATATCACGTCCCCCAACACCAAGTCAATGCCAAATACTACCGTTCGGTACTTAAAATATCGACGCCCAAAGATGCCGCAACTATCACATTACTCGCTCTCTATCGCAATCTTGTCGGTGGTGTAGATGAGATGGTAGTCGTGGTGGCGCCAGAGGTAGGAGGCGGGCAGGAACGGCGTCGGTTCGCCGCCGCGCGCGAAGATGGCTGTGAGCGGCGCGGTCTGTTCCTTGAAGCAGGCGAGGAGGAGGCACTTCTTCGCGGCGAGGATGGGTGCCATACCCATCGTGGCGGCGTAGCGCGGCACGAGCGACGAATCGCCGCCGGCCGTGACCGCGGTGTTCTGCTCGATCGTCTCCTTCGAGAGCGGCAGCACGCGCGTGGGGAGCGCGCCGAACGCCTCGACGGAGATCTCGTCCTCGCGCATCGGCTCGTTGAACGCGATGTGTCCGTTGAAGCCGATGCCGAGAAGCTGGAGGTCGAGTCCGCCCGCGGCGGCGATCGCGGGATCGTCGACGCGTACTCGTCCAGGTTCCAGGTGGAGAGGAGCGAGAGGTCGGCGCGCGCGCGGTTGAACTTGTCCGCCAGCTCGTCGTAGAGCGTGATCATCGTGTTGCCGGTGGCGAGGCCGAGGTTGAAGCGCTCGCCCTTCGCGAGCTTCCGCATCACGGCGTCGTAGATGATCGATGCGCCGACGGAGCTCATCGCGGCATAATCTTTGACTGTTTCTGTTATCATTTTAGTTGTTAGTTGCTAGTGGTTAGTGGTTAGTTGCTAGTTGCTAGTGGTTAGTGGCTAGTGGTTAGTGGCTAGTGGTTTGGGCTTTCGTCTGTCAATGAGGACAGGTCTACCTTGTACAGCATCTTGTCGGGGAGGGGGTTGTGGTGCAGGCACATGAGCGAATAGACCGGGCGATAGGCAACTCTTCCATCGGAAGACGAATCTCCAAACCCGTTGAGTACCCAGGCGGATTCAATTCCGAAGTCACGCACGGCCATCACGTTGTCCAGCGCCGTATGGCGATCATAGTCGCGCCCGGATTTCGCCTCGATCAGCAACGCCGCCCCGTCATGCTCCACCACGAAATCAACTTCGCCATGCTTTTTCGAGTTGTAGTAGTAGATGTGCTCAAAGCCGTGCGCGCGCAGTTCCTGGGCGACGAAGTTCTCGTAGACCGATCCGAAATTGATGCCGATGTCGCCGCTGAGTATCTTGAGCTGGATTCCGTCCATGTACATGCAGGACAGCAGTCCGACGTCGTTGAGGAAGAGCTTGAAGAGATTGGCCTTCTTCGAGAGTTCGAGCGGAGCCTTCGGCTGGTCCACGTTGTAGACCGGGATGGCGATCCCGGCGCTTTTCAACCACAGGAAATTGTCCCCGATCCGATCAAAGCGCTCTCCGGGCCTCAGCGCGGTCGCATAAAACCGTTTGTTCTGCACGTTCAATTCGCTGGGAATCAAATCGAGCGTCCTGACGATCTCCAGCTTGTCGCGCGCATCGTATTTTGCCGCATCCTTTCGGTACTGCACCAAGATGGCCTGCTGTTCGCGTATGACGGCCTGTATGTCGTTCGTGTCAACGTAGACCTGAACGGCGGCCGGCATCCCGCCGACTACGAGATAAAGACGCAGCAGATCCATCATCTTGACATCGACGACCTTGTCGATCGGACGATTCGCCTGACATGCCTCCTTCAAGTTGTCCATGACCTCCGTCGGCATGCCGTTCGCCATGACAAACTCCTCAAAATCAAGCGGGAACATGTCCACCTCACGAAGGTACCCGACAGGCACCGAACGCACGTCTTTTATCTTCACTCCAAGCAACGATCCGCTGAGCGCGTACCGATACCGCCCGTCATCGCCGAGGAACTTGATGAAAGTGACAATCTCCGGACATTCCTGAACCTCGTCAAAGAACACAAGCGTCTTGCCCTTTGTGAGCGACCTGCCAACGTATGCCGAGAATCGGTTGAAGAAATCCTTCGTTCCATGTACGGAGTCGAACAGCGCTTTTGCTTCGGGGTGCTCGATAAAGTTGATCTCTACGAAATCTTGAAAATGCCGATGCGCAAACTGACGGACGCTGAAGGTTTTCCCAACCTGACGCGCCCCCGTAACAAGGAGCGCTTCCTTCGTCGGACCTTGTAAAAAACCAAGGAATTCTTGATCGATTTTGCGCTTTAACATTTTTTCTCCTTTGGTCGGCGCGTATATTACACTTTTTCTGTCATTTTTCCAAGGAGAAAATTTGCGATTTTCTCATTTTTTCTATTTATTCGTTCGGGCCAATCACCTTGTAGCCGTGCAGGATGGCGAACTGCCCGCTCGGCACCATGCCGACAAACAGATACTCGCTGACGGCGGCACCCAACGCGGTCTTGCCCAGATTCGCGGAATTGAGCCAGAAGGAGATCGTGAATTTGTTCCCGAGGTTGGCGACCTGGCCGTTTTGTATCGACGCGCAGTTGTACTTGCGCGCCTCGGTGCCAAACGTGTTCGCCGTGCCCACGGGGCCGTCCTCGGTCGCATCATCTCCTCCGCGCACGAACGCGGCGTTGTAGGTGGACGAGTCCTTGCCGTCCGCCGCCGCGTCGGCGTAGCTGAAGCCGTTGACACCCTCCTCAAGCGCAACCGGCACCTGGAAATCCGCCTGCGCCGCGTTGCGGTACCACGAAAACGAATACGTGGCCGTGCCGGCGAACGCGCAAAACGCGCCGCAGGCGAAGCTTGCCGCCGGCAAGACTCTGAAGAAGTTTCTCATAAGCCTACTCTCTTTGGAATAGGTAGTATAGCATAATTGGTTTCCCCCGCCAAATCTGACGCATCAGGTCTTTGATATATCACATTTGGAATCAAGACGGGTAGATTGGAATTTCACATCTCAAGTGTCGTGCCATTGTGCCACATGTGTGCCGGAATGGCATGGTTTTGGGGCCGAGAGTGTTGATGCGAGAGGGTGGCATGGGAGTTGCTGCATTGTCGATGGCGGTTCAGGAATGGAATCGCCAGGAGGAACCGACACATGAATGCAGATAAATACACGACTAAAGTACGCGAGGCGCTGGGGGCGGCGCAGAACGTTGCCCAGCACCACGGCCAGCAGCAGTTTGACGCCGAGCATGTCCTTTTTGCGCTCCTGAAGGATTCGCAGGGTCTTATTCCCAATCTTTTCTCGAAGATAGGCGCAAGCCTGCCTACGCTGACGGCGCAGATGGAAGAGGCCATCAACCGCAAGCCGCGCATCACGGGTTCGATCGAGGCGGACAAGTTCTACATCTCGAACGACCTCGCGAACATACTCATGCGGGCGGAGGACGCCGCAAAGGAGATGAAGGACGAGTACGTCTCGGTGGAGCACCTAATCCTCGGAATCATGCGCAACGGCGCGACGGACGCCGCGAAGGCGATAAAGAAAGCTGGCATCACGGAGAAGAACTTCCTCGCGGCCCTCCGCGAGGTGCGCGGCAACCAGCGCGTAACTTCCGACAATCCCGAAGGTCAGTACGAGGCTCTTAAGAAGTACGGTACGGACCTTGTGGAGATGGCGCGTCAAGGCAAGCTTGATCCCGTGATCGGGCGTGACACGGAAATCCGCCACGTGATCCGCATCCTCTCGCGCAAGACAAAGAACAATCCGGTTCTTGTAGGCGAGCCGGGCGTGGGTAAGACGGCCATCGTTGAGGGTCTGGCCCAGCGAATAGTGCGTGGCGACGTGCCCGAGGGCCTTAAGGACCGCACGGTGTTCTCGCTAGACATGACGGCGCTCATGGCGGGCGCGCAGTACCGCGGACAGTTCGAGGAGCGCCTGAAGGCCGTCCTGAACGAGATCAAGGCGGCGAACGGGCGAATCATCCTCTTCATCGACGAGATCCACACTATCGTGGGCGCCGGACGGACGGAAGGATCCACTGACGCGGGCAACATGCTGAAGCCGATGCTCGCGCGCGGCGAGCTGCACTGCGTGGGCGCGACGACGCTTGCCGAGTACCGCAAGTACATGGAGAAGGACGCCGCGCTGGAGCGTCGTTTCCAGCCCGTGACGGTCGATCCGCCTAGCGAGGAGGACGCTGTATCGATCCTGCGCGGGTTGAAGGAACGTTTTGAGAAGTACCACAACGTCCACATACAGGACGCCGCCATAGTCAGCGCGGTGACGTTGTCCGCGCGTTACATCCAGGACCGCTTCCTGCCGGACAAGGCAATCGACCTCCTCGACGAGGCGTGCGCCTCGATCCGCACGGAGATGGACTCGTGTCCGGCGGAGCTGGACGAGGCGACGCGCCATGTGCGGCGGCTGGAGATCGAGGAGATCGCGCTCGCGAAGGAGACGGACGAGGCGTCTAAGAAGCGTCTTGAGGAGCTTCGCAAGGAGCTCTCCGAGCTGAAGGCCAAGGCCGACGCCATGACTGCGCGGTGGAAGAACGAGAAGGCCGTGCTGGAGGACGTCAAGCGCGTGCGCGCGAACTTGGACGCCGCCCGCCTGAAGTACGACCAGGCGGTGGCGTCCGGCGACGTGGCCGAGGCGAGCCGCATCAAGTACGGAGAGATGTACGAGCTGGAGAAGAAGCTCAAGGCGCACGAGGAGGACATCCGCAAGGACGGCGGAGGTCAGCTGCTGCGCGAGGAGGTTACGGCCGACGAGATCGCCGAGGTCGTCAGCCGCTGGGCAGGCATCCCCGTGACGAAGCTCCTCGAAGGAGAGCGCGAGAAGCTGCTGAAGCTCGCAGACAAGCTGCACGAGCGCGTGATCGGCCAGGACGAGGCTGTGGACGCCGTGGCTGACGCCGTGCTGAGGGCGCGTGCAGGCGTGGGCAACCGCCAGCGTCCGTCTGGCGCGTTCCTCTTCCTCGGTCCCACCGGCGTGGGCAAGACGGAGCTCGCCAAGACCCTTGCAGCTGAGCTGTTCGACGACGAGTCTGCAATGGTGCGCATCGACATGAGCGAGTACATGGAGAAGCACAACGTGTCGCGGCTCGTGGGCGCGCCCCCCGGCTACATCGGCTACGAGGAGGGCGGCCAGCTCACGGAGGCCGTGCGGCGCAAGCCGTACTCCGTGGTGCTGCTCGACGAGATCGAGAAGGCGCATCCTGACGTGTTCAACATCCTCCTGCAGGTGTTGGACGACGGGCGGCTCACGGACTCGCACGGGCGCACGGTCAGCTTCAAGAACACGGTCGTGATCATGACGTCCAACGCGCCTCGCGAGGCGCTGAAGGGCATCTTCCGTCCGGAGTTCCTGAACCGGCTCGACGAGATACTGGAGTTCAAGTCGCTCACCGAGGACCAGATCAAGGCCATCGTGAAGCTGCAGCTCAAGGACTTCGCGAAGCGTCTGTCGGAGCAGGAGATCGGCTTCGAGATCGACGACGCGGCCCTTGCGGTGCTCGCGAAGGACGGCTATGATCCGGCCTACGGCGCGCGTCCCGTGAAGCGTGCCATCCAGCGCGAGCTCGAGACGCCGGTAGCCCGCGCGATCATTGCCGGGAAGTACCCGCCGCAGAGCACCGTGAAGGTGTCCGCCGACGCAGGCTCCTTGACGCTGGTTTGACGGCACGAAAAATCCTCCAAATTCCCCCTTGCGCAACGCAAGGGGGTATGGTAAACTACTCGGCCATGGGACAGCAATTGAGAAAACGGGCCAAGAGGGCACGGCGGAAGGCGCACGACAAGCGCGCCAACGCTCGGCTTCTCGCGGCGAAGAAGAAGTAATTTGGTGGGATGGCCGAGCGGTTAGGTAGTGGACTGCAAATCCACGTACAGCGGTTCAACTCCGCTTCCCACCTCCAACTTAAAAACCAGCGAAACCTCTGCGGAAGCGGAGGCTTTCGTGTTTTGTGCAAGTCAAAAGACCCTTGCATCCCAGCGAGGGGATGTGCTAGACTTTACCAGATTGTCTGACAAGGAACGCCAATTCTCATGTCGTTTGGCGCTTTCGCAGTAGAGAGACATGTGGAAACGAATTCTGAAGGTTGAAAAGATGAATAGAAGAAATGCCTTGGTGTTGACCGCACTGTGTGCCACATCAGCGATGTTGGCAGACGACCCGAAGGCGGGCGAGACGTGGTATGTCTCCACAGAGAAGCTCGTGATGCGAGAGAAGCCGGACGGACTCTCTCCGGCGCTCTGTGCGCTCAAGTACAAGGATTCGGCCGAGGTTGTGACCACATGCCGCCTGGCGTTGCCTTTCGACGGCGACCGCGAGAAGTTCCCTGAGACGCTGATGCCGCTATGGATAAAGGTCAAGGCGGACGGGAAGACAGGCTATCTGCCGTTCACGTCTCTCGCCAGCGAATGGCTGATCGGCAACCAGGACCCGAACGAGGTCGTGTCTGCGGACGGGACGCTGGTTGCCAAACGCGGGTTCTCGGAATCCGAGAACGATGCGGCGCTCGCCTCGATGCGCGGGTTCTCCGAGTCTGAGAACGGCGAGTTGGCGGCCATGCGCGGCGCGGCCGGCAGCGGCCGTGCCGCCACGAAAGCCGATCCGGCCGCGGTCACTCGTGTCTTGGCCGCCCGTAAGGATGTCTCCGACGAGGAGATAAATGCTTTCATCGCTGCGGGTCAGCTGGCGCGTGGCGAGACGCGGAAGCTGAAGGAGGAGGCAGTGGAGGAGGAGGGCTTCTTTGGCGGATTCATGAAGAAGTCGCGAAAGGCCGGGGCGAGCGGACTGGGCTTCGCTTCCAAGCTTGTCGGGAACTCCGGCAGCGACAACCAGCTGGCCGGGGTGGCGGCATCCGCTGGCAAGATAACGTCCGGCATGCTCTACAGCGAGATCGGCCCCGTGCAGGAGTTCCAGCTCGGTTGCGTGGTCTCCTCGCGCATCCTGCCGCTCTATCCGGTTATGCCGCCTGATGATCCTGCGTCCGTTTACGTGCGCACGCTAGGCATGACGCTCGCGGCGGCGTCGAACGACCCGATGCCATACCATGGCTATATGTTCCTCGTGGTGAAGTCGGACGAGGTGAACGCCTTTGCCGTGCCAGGCGGCTTCGTGTTCGTTACCACCGGCATGCTCAAGTTCCTAAAGGACGAGGACGAGCTGGCGGCAATCCTGGGGCACGAGATGGGGCACATGGAGCTTCGCCACGGCATGAAGTCCGTTGGCAAGGAGAGTGTCCTCAAGCTGTTCTCGCTCATGAAGGAGGTGGGAACGTCCTCGATATCCGGCGGCCAAGGCCAATCTGGCGGCCAAAGCCAGGACGCTACGCTCAAGCAACTGACGGCATTGGCCGACGAGCTGTTCGGCAAGCTCACGACGTCTATCCGGAACGGTTACGGAATTGAGATGGAAAGCCAGGCCGACTGGCGGTCTATCCAGTTCTCCGCCGCGCTCGGCTACGACACGAAAGCGTTTCATGACGTCTTGGAGCGTTTCAAGGCAGAGAAGGGGTCGTATGGCGGTGCGAGCTACCCTGCAGAGCGCGGTGCGGATGTGCTCAAGTACCGAGAGGGATTCGGGTGCCGAGACAGCGAGTCGTCTGGGCGTCCGGCCCGCCTGGCCAGATACAAGGCCGCATGCGGAAACCTGTAGCGGTCTGTGCCAACGGGAGGATTGCATATGAAGACGGATTACGACAAGGAACAGGACAAGCGGATTGCTGCCAACACTGCGGCCATCGGCAGGTTGGTGAAGTACATCCGCGAGATAAGGGACCATTTCGAACCGATATACGGTCTGGCGGAGAAGGTCCCGGAGAAGTGGACGTCCCTCGTGATCAAGTTCAGGACTCTTGCCAAGCTTGGTGTGGTGATCGTGATCCTCGTGAAGGTTGGCGGGTGGTACCTGAACAAGCGGCATCTTCACACGATGGCTGACAGATATGCCGAGGTCGCTCGACAGCTCTACTATTCCGAAAACAATCCTGAGGTCGCTCTCCCTTTCGTCGACAAGGCCATCGATATCGAGAAGGAGAGTCCGGAATACATCTTTTTCCGCGCGTACATAAAAGGAATGTCCGCTACGCGAGACCTTCTTAACCTTGGCAGGCCTTTCAACAAAGAAGAGCTGGATCGTGCCCATCAGGCCTACGCAGAGGCGCTATTCCTTCAGGGCCTTGATTCGAAGCGTCCGGAACCGTATATCCTGCAGGGCCAGATATTGGCTGCGCTCAAGGAGACGGCGCGCGCCAGGGACGCCATAGGGAAGGCCGTGGAGCTCGATCCCGAGAACGACTTCGCATACATCCGCCTGGCAATGGTGCAGCTGGACGAGAAGGACGTCGCGGGGGCAGAGAAGTCGCTCTCCCGCGCGCTTGAGCTGAATGGGAAATCCAAGTGGGCGTGGCTCTGGAAGGGGGTCGTGGCGATGGACTTCGCCAAGGACCCGGAGGCCGCTCGCGCCTGCTACGACAAGGCTCTAGCGCTGGACCCGAAGTTCGACCTTGCGTACTACAACAGGGGCTGGACGTTCGCGATGGGCAAGGCAAAGCGCTATGACCTTGCGCGCGGGGAGATGAAGAAGGCCCTTGCCGTCAATCCCGGCTACAAGGAAGCCTGCTACGCAATCGGCATGTTCTACGGCTACGAGGACAACTATCCCGTTGCAAAGGTGTGGATGGAAAAGGCCGTGGACATGGATGCCGGCTTCCTGCTGGCGCACAAGTGGCGCGGGGTTATCTGTGGCGAGATGGCGCAATACGAGGAGGCGATCAGGAGTTTTGACGCGGCCATACGTCTCGACCCGATGAATGCCGACCTCTACGTCCGCCGCGCAAAGATGTCCAGTGCCCTCGGCAGAAGCGACGAAGCACTGAGGGATCTGCTGTTCGCTTCCGAGCAGGACCCGACCGCCAAGCGGACGCTGATGTATCTTGGCGACGTCTACGCCAAGGCCGACAACGCAGAAAAGGCGCTCGCCTGCTATGACAAGGCCATCGCGGCAGACGCCAAGTACGACGATGCCTACGCGCGCAAGGCGATGCTGCTCCTCAAGCTGAAGAGGGTAGACGAAGCCCTTGCCGCGATCGATCTCGCGATCAAGGTGTCGACATACAAGCCGGAACGCTTCTGGCTCCAGAAGGGCTCTGTCTTGGAGGCGGCAGGTCGCGACGCGGAGTCGGTCGACTGCTATGTCCGCGCACGGACGCTCGCGCCTCGCATGTCCGATGCATGGCGCAAGGAGGCGCTCCTTCTCAAGAGGCTCGGGCGGAAGGACGATGCCAGCAAGGCCGCGCAGGCCTACCTTGAATTGGTCCCTTCTGATGCGGAGCTGAAGAAAGAATTTGCGCGGTGACGAAGAATCGGGCGACAGGCTTGTCCACGGAATCAGGTGGCGGGACGGTGGACGGGACCGTCAAGTCCGTCGTGTTCCGCAACGACGAGACTGGCTTCTCCGTGCTGCGCGTGACCATGGATGGCGACGGCGCGTTTCGCCTCGGGGAGAAGGAGGCGATGGTCCTAGGCACGTGCGCGGCCGTGTGGGAAGGGGAGATGCTGCATGCGGAGGGAGAGTGGGTGGACGATCCCGCGCGCGGGCGGCAGTTCAAGGCGCGGACGATCACGTGCGTGGCGCCGAAGTCAGTCGAGGGCATCCGCCGCTACCTCGCCTCCGGCCTCATCAGGGGCATCGGCCCAACGTACGCGAGCCGGATCGTGGACGCGTTCGGCGCGGACACGATAGACATCCTCGACCATCACTCCGGCCGCCTGCGCGAGGTGCGCGGCATCGGCAAGGGGCGCATCGAGACGATCCGCCGGTCGTGGGCGGCGGAGCGCGGCACTCGCGAACTGATGATCTTCACCCAGACGTACGGCATCTCCGTGGCGAAGACGGCGAAGATATACCGCCGCTACGGCCCCGACTCCATCGCCGTCATCAAGGCGGATCCGTACCGGCTCTGCCGCGACATCTGGGGCATCGGCTTCGCGACGGCAGACCGCATAGCGACAGCAGTCGGACTGCCGAAGGATTCGCCGCTCAGGGCGCGCGCGTCGATCGTGCACACGCTCCAGACCGAGGCGGACGAGGCCGGGCACTGCTGGACGTCCGAGCCTGACCTCCTCCTCCACGCGCAGGAGCTGGTGGGCATCTCCGTGGAGATACTCGCCGAGGCGCTGAAGGCGGAGATCGCCGACGGCCGCGTCGTGAAGGAGGAAGACCGGCTCTACCTGAAGGATCTCTGGTTCGCCGAGCGGAGGACGGCGGCGAAGCTGCGCCGCATGCTCGACGCGCCGCAGTCTTTCCCACCGATCGACCCCGAGCGCGCCATCGGCTGGTGGGAGAAGCGCACGGGCTTCACGCTCGCGCCCGCGCAGCTTAACGCGGTGCGGACCTCGCTCCGCTCCAAGGTCAGCATCATCACAGGCGGACCGGGCGTGGGCAAGACTACGATCATCCGCGCGCTGGTGGACATCTACCGCGCGCGAGGCGGCGAGCACCGGATACACGTGCTGCTCGGCGCGCCGACTGGACGTG
The DNA here is from genome assembly GCA_902763655.1 of uncultured bacterium. Classification (GTDB taxonomy): domain Bacteria; phylum Verrucomicrobiota; class Kiritimatiellia; order RFP12; family UBA1067; genus RUG572. The sequence continues at coordinate 7,277 of CACWSW010000046.1, read as the reverse complement.
CGGCGAAGAGGATGTCCGAGTCCACCAGCGCGCCGGCGCAGACGCTCCATCGCCTCCTCAAGTACAACCCGCAGACGAACGAGTTCAGCTACAACGAGGACCATCCGCTGCCGGGAGACGTGTTCGTGTTCGACGAGACGTCGATGGTGGACATACGCCTCATGGCGGATCTCGTCGCGGCCCTGCCCGCTTCCGCCACGTTGGTCATCGTCGGCGACACCGACCAGCTGCCGTCTGTCGGCCCCGGCAACGTGCTTCACGACCTCATCAATTCCGGGGAGATTCCTGCCTCGCGCCTAACGGAGATTTTCCGTCAGGACAGCAGCGGGCTCATCGTGCGCAACGCGCACCACGTGAACGCGGGCGAGCCTTTCGAGACGCGCACCGGCGAGAGCGACTTCTACTTCATCGCGCAGGAGGACCCCGCGAAGGCGCTCTCCTACGCGCTCGATTTCATGACCGTGCGTATCCCGCGCCATTTCCATCTTGAGCCGATGCAGGACGTGCAGGTGCTTACGCCTATGCGCCGCAACCTGCTGGGCTCCGAGAACCTGAACGCCGTCCTGCAGGCGCGCCTCAACGGCGGCGGCGCCGCGCTCCAGCGCGGCTCGACGTTCTTCCGTGCAGGCGACCGCGTGATGCAGCTGAGGAACAACTACGACAAGGACGTGTTCAACGGCGACATCGGCTTCGTGCAGTCGGTGGACCCGTCCGCGCGTACGCTCGTGGTACTGTTCGACGGGCGGCCCGTGGAGTACAGGTCTGGAGACCTTGACGAGCTCGTGCTTGCTTACGCCACGACCATCCACAAGTCGCAGGGTAGCGAGTATCCCGCCGTGATCGTGCTGCTCCACAACCAGCACTACATGATGCTGCAGCGCAATCTGCTCTACACGGCGATCACGCGCGGCAAGAAGCTCGTGCTCGTGATCGGCTCGCACTACGCCGTGAAGAAGGCGATCGAGACGAACACGGTGCGCGAGCGGCGCACCTCGCTCGCGGACAGGCTGAAAGGAAACGGCGCTAGCGCTTCCGCAGGATCTTGAGGTTGCGGATCCAGAATGTGCACTTCGTGCCCTTCGGGTTCGCGCCGAGGCGGAAGCCCATGACATCGGAGAGCAAGTCGCCGTCGGAAAGTTCCACGTAACGCTTCTCCCACGAACCGAGAGGCGCCTGGTAGGAGATGAAGCGGTCGGGATGCTTCCCGCCGTAAAGCAACATCAGGTTCTGGGTGGAGAAATCGTTCTCCACCTTGTCTTGCGCGCTCTTCACCTCGAACTCGAATAGCTGCGCGCCCGCGAAGCTCTCATGCGGGAGCTTGAGCCTGTAGACGGGGTAGAACCAGCGGTCGGCGGGTTTCGTCCAGGCGACGTCGAACCGCACGGCCTTCTCCGCCTCGTCCCACGTGGCGCTGAACGACTGCGCGGACGTGTTCCTTTCCCAGTCTTTCGGGTCCTGCCAGGCGAGCGGCACCTTCTCGCAAGAAGCGAGGAACTGCTTCTCGAGGCGCACGGACAAGACGAGCCGGCTCGACCGCTTGCCGCCAAATGCGCCCGTGAGGACAATCGGACGGATGAAGTCGCTCCCCTCGTCCGGCACGAACGTGCAGTCGAACGTGGCGGGCGGCGTGCCGCGCGCACCGAGGGTGATCTCGGTCGGCAGTCCCTTGAACGTGCCGCCATCGACCTTGACAAAGCCCGTCTTTGTGCAGTCGCCCATGTTCCACACCTGCACACGAAGGCGCCCCGTATCGCCCTTCAGGATGGCGCGCGTCTTCTGGCTGGCGATCTCGAAGTCGTTCGTGTTGAGGTCGACGCGGATGATGACCGTCAGGTCCTCGTCTGCCGTCGGCACGTAGGGCTTCACCTTTCCCGTCGGCTGGGGCGGCGTGGCCGCCTTGAGGCCGTGCAGGCCCGCCACGTAGGACGGGAAGCGCGTGGCCGCGAGCGCGAGGACGCCGTTCGTGACGGTGACGGACGAGCGCGTGCCGCAGAGATCGGAAAGGCGGTAGGTGCCGTTCGCGACGGGGAGGGTCAGCTCCTTCGCGAAATCCTCCTTGATGCGCATGGAACCGCCCGGACGGGTGTCCATGGGCGACGCAGACCAGTACGCGACGGTCTGCGAACCGTCGGGCTGCTCGAATAGGTAGGCGCGCAGGCCTTCGCCCACGTCCATCGCGCCAGCGAGGCGCGCGGAGACGAGCTCGCGCGTCATCGTGCTGATGGCGGCGTACTCGGGCTTGACGGTGCCGTCGCGCCGCATCACGCCCCAGTCCTTCGCGCCGGCGCGCTCGTTGTACGCGCCGAACACGAAATAGTAGTTGCGCGCCACGCCCTCCATCTGGAAGGCGATCTGCGACTTCGGATAGAACTCGGCTTTGATGAGCTCTTGCTCGGGCGAGTGGGCCATCAGGCCCTTCTTCGCGCCCTGCTTTTCGGAGTGGCCCTCCAGGTTCGTTCCGGCCTCGGTCATCCAGATCGCCCTGTCGCCGATGCCGTAGCGCTTCATGAACGCGCGGAGCGTGGCGAATTTCCGTGGATAGCTGACGGGCGCGTCGTAGGTATGGTAGTTGAACACGTCGCCGAACTTGCCGGCGTCGTTGTCGAAGAGGGCGCGGGCGTAGGCGCTGTCGGGGCGTTGGCAGAGCGCGCCCGGCAGCACGACGGTGCCGGGGCGGCCGGCCTTGAAGCCGAGGTATGCGGCCTTGAGCGCGGCGGCGTAGTCCCACACCGGCTCCGGGGCGAAGCCGATGTCCTGCTCGTTCCAGAACTCCCAGTCGCCCATGCGTTCGCCGAACGCGGCGGCCGTGCGGGAGCAGAAGGTGTAGACGGCGTTGAGGTCGGAGGGGAGCTTCTTCAGCTTGCCTGCCCACGGGGGACAGTCGTGGAACATGCCCGAGACGAGGATGCCGCGTGCGCGGAGCAGGTCGGCGTTGTACATGTAGTAGGAGTAGTCGAGCGAATCCGGCTGCCTGTTGACCTCGCTCCAGCTCAGGCGGTCGCGCACGTGTGGAAGGCCGCTACGCCAGAGGAGGTCGCTCACGGTGCGGTAGGTGTCGCCGCCGTTCCAGGGGCACACGAAGCTGCCCTGGCGCGACACCCAGCTCTGCGCCGAGTCGATGCCGTAGAAGGAGTTGTGGTCGAAGGTGCGGCTTTCGGGGACGGGCACGACGGCGAACGTGGCGTCGTCTGCGCCGCTCTTCAGGTGGTAGTAGCCCGTGGGCAGCTTGGGAAGGGGCGTAGTGCCGTCCGCGCGCCAGGTGCCGGATTCGCCGACGGGATTTCCGCGCCAGTCGGTGAGCGTCCAGGACGCTCCGGGGGCGCCGCCGCGGGCGAAAGGCGTCTCCTTGTCGGTGTACACATGGCCGGTCGCGTCTAGGCTGATCGCGGCCGGAAGCGAGAGGGCGGCAAAGGCCGCACAGCAGGCGAGCAAGTTTTTCATGGCGAGAGTATAGCATTTTTCTTGAATTTTGGGGTTGCAATTCGGCGCAGATAGTGAGAAACTATTGGCGCTTTTTTTCGCACGACCCTAACAGGAAGGAGGCTACCGGCATGATGACGATATACAGATGGGAGAACGGTGGCCTGAAAGAGGCCACCGAGCTCGCCGATTCTTGCTGGATCAACCTGGCGGAACCCACGACGGCCGAGCTTGAGCAGGTGCTGTCGTTCTCCCAGGTGCCCAGAGACTTCCTCACCGACCCTCTCGACCGCGAGGAACGGCCGCGTTTCGAGAGCGAGGACGGCTTTTCCCTCATCATCGTCCATGTGCCGTACCCCGTGCGCGGCGAGGAGGACGACGAGAGCGTCCTGCCGTACGCCACGGTCCCGTTGGGCATCGTCCTCTTCGGGACGAGCGTCATAACCATCTGCTCCGCCGCCACGCCGGTGACCAACGCGTTCCTCGACCAGATCCGTCGCGTCTGCCCGCCGTGCGAGCAGAACCGCTTCGCGTTCCGCCTCCTGTGGCACGCGGCGGTCCTTTTCCTGCGGTACCTGCGCGACATCCACGCGAAGACGGAGGACCTCGAGGATTCGCTCCACGAGTCCATCTCCAACGAGGTGCTGCTGAAGCTGCTCACCTACCAAAAGTCGCTCGTCTACTTCTCCACGTCGCTCAAGGCGGACAACATCCTCATCAACCGCCTGGACCACGCGCGCCAGCTGAACCTCACCGAGGACGACACGGACGTGCTTGACGACGCGCAGGTCGAATACCAGCAGGCGCTCGAGACGGCTACCATCCACGCGAACATCCTGAACGGCACTCTCGACACCTTCGCCTCGCTCATCAACAACAACCTGTCGAACGTGATGAAGTACATGACTGCGGCGACGATCCTGCTTGCCGTGCCCACTGTCATCACGAGCGCGTACGGCATGAACGTCGCCTTGCCGCTGCAGGGCTACGAGCACGCGTTCGCCGTCCTGGCGGCGCTCTCGTGCATCCTCGCTGCGGGAATCGTCGGCCTGCTCTTCTATCTCTACAAGAAGCGCATATTCTAAGGCGCATATTCTGGTGTCGCATATTCTGGACGCCGTGCGGGGCTGAATGTGGTAAAATATCCGCTTTGAGGTTTCAGAGATGAGCAAGACTGTCTATTTCGACAACAACGCCACCACGCAGGTCGCTCCTGAGGTGCGCGAGGCGATGATGCCATTCTTCGGCGAGCTGTACGGCAACCCGTCGTCCATGCATGCGTTCGGCGGGCAGGTGGCGGCACACATAGCGAAGGCGCGCGAGCAGGTGGCCGCGTTCCTGAACTGCGAGCCGGACGAGGTGCTTTTCACCTCCTGCGCCACGGAGAGCGACAACACGGCGCTGCGCGGCACGGCCGACTGGTACGGCAAGGACCTGAAGGTGATCACCACCGCCGTGGAGCATCCCGCCATCCTGCAGCCCGCGCGCCGCCTGAAGGCGCAGGGCCACGAGGTGGTGGAGTTGCCGGTGGACGGCGTGGGGCAGATCGACCTCGAGCGCCTGCGCGCCGAGCTGAAGGGCGCGAAGCGCGCGCTCGTCTCCGCCATGTGGGCTAACAACGAGACGGGCACGGTGTTCCCGATCCGCGAGATCGCCGAGATCGCCAAGGAGTGCGGGGCAGTCGTCCACACCGACGCGGTGCAGGCGGCCGGGAAGGTGCCGCTCGACATGAAGCGGACGCCCGTGGACATGCTTTCAATCTCCGGGCACAAGTTCCACGCGCCGAAGGGCGTGGGCATCCTCTACGTGCGGCGCGGCACGAAGCTGAAGCCGTTCATGCTCGGCGGCCACCAGGAGAGCGGACGCCGGGCCGGCACCGAGAACGTGCCGTACATCGTGGGCCTCGCCAAGGCATGCGAGCTCGCCACCGCGAACATGGAGGCGGAGGCGACGCAGCTTGCGGCGATGCGCGACAGGCTGCAGGCCGGGATACTCGCCGCCTGCCCGAACGTGCGCGTCAACGGCGACCAGGCACACCGCCTGCCCAACACGCTGAACCTCAGCTTCGAGTACATCGAGGGCGAGGCGATCGCCTACCATCTCTCCGACGAGGGCATCTGCATCTCCACAGGCTCCGCGTGCGCCTCCGGCTCGCTCGACCCGTCGCACGTGATCCGCGCGATGGGCGTGCCGTTCATAGCGGTCCACGGCTCGATCCGCTTCTCGCTCTCGCGCTACAACACGATGGACGAGGTGGACTACGTGCTGGAGAAGCTGCCGCCGATCATCAGGAACCTGCGCGATCTCTCCCCGTTCGGCCCGGACAAGGACCCGACCACCTACCGCTAGCCGCCTTTTGCATACTTCAACATCCACGGAAAGGACTCAAGACCAATGAAGACGACGATGATCACGGCCGTGACCGCGATGCTGGCCCTTTGCGCAAGCGCAGCGGCAAGGGTGTCGCTTGACGGCGAATGGAAGCTGGACTACTTTCCGCAGCCTGACGCTGGTGCGGTGCGCTCGGTGCCGCTCAAGGTGCCGTTCAAGACGGTGAAGGCGACGGTGCCCGGCAACTGCGAGCTCGACCTGGTGAACGCGGGCATCCTGCCGCCGATGGAGGTGGGCCTCAACGTCCTGAAGCTGCGTCCGTACGAGGCCTGCCAGTGGCTCTACACGAAGTCCTTTGACGCGCCGGCGGTGGACGTGGAGAGCGGCGCGCGCGCCGTGCTGGTGTTCGGCGGCATCGACACGCTCGCCGACGTGTTCCTCAACGGCGAGAAGATCGGCGAGTCCGCCAACATGCTCATCGAGCGCCGCTTCGACGTGACGCGCCGCCTGAAGGAGGGCGAGAACACCGTGCAGGTGCTGCTACGTCCCGTGCTTCTCGACGCGCAGTACGCGACCGTGGGCGAGATGGGCGGCGCGAGCGAGCCGGGCGCGGACGGCGAGCGCTACCGCAAGGCGGCGCACATGGGCGGCTGGGACATCTTCCCGCGCGTGTTCGTTCAGGGCCTGTGGCGGAGCGTCTCGCTGGAGATCGAGGATCCCGTGCGCCTCCGCGAGTGCGTGTGGATGATCAAGAACCTCGACGTGGCGAAACGCCGCGCCGACTTCAAGTTCCGCTCGCGCCTTGAGGCGCCGTTCTCCGTCCTCGACAAGGCGCGCCTGCGCTGCACGCTCTCGCGCGGCGGCCAGGTGCGCGCGAAGGAGGAGCGTCCTGTCGTGACCTACCACCCGATGGTGGACTTCACGCTCTCGAACGCCGATCTCTGGTGGCCGCGCGGCAGCGGCGAGGCGGCGCTCTACGATGCGGTGGCCGAGATCGTGGGGCCGGACGGCGCGGTGCTCGCGCGCGACGCGCGCAAGATAGGTGTGCGCACCATCGAGCTCGTGCGGGACGACGTGTACGGCCCAGACCGCCCCGGCCAGTTCCTCTTCAAGGTGAACGGCGAGCCGATCTACATCCGCGGCTCCAACTGGGTGCCGCTCGACTCCTTCCACGGGCGCGACATGCAGCATCTCATCCCCACGCTCGAGATGTGGGCCGACCTCAACTGCAACATGGTGCGCGTGTGGGGTGGCGGCGTGTACGAGCCCGACGCGTTCTTCGACTGGTGCGACGCGAACGGCGTGATGGTGTGGCAGGACTTCATGACCGGCTGCGGCGTGTTCCCGCAGGACGACGACTACGCCCGCGCGACGCGCGAGGAGGTCCTTTCGATCGTCATCCGCCACCGCAACCATCCGTCCCTCGCCCTCTGGAGCGGCAACAACGAGAATGACGGCGCGTTCCGCTGGTTCGTGGGCCACAAGCTCGCCCGCGACCCGAACAAGGACCGCAACTCGCGCAAGAC
>CACWSW010000045.1 GCA_902763655.1 uncultured bacterium | reverse complement strand
AGAAGCGCGTCGGAGAGCGCGAACCCGGCGGCGCGCAGGAGGGCATCCGCCTCGCTCGGCACAAGGTGCAGCGCCAGGGCGAACGCCACCGCCGTGCGCTTCGACACGGGACGCAGTTCGTTCCCGACGATGGCCGAGTACGTCTTGCGGCTCACGTGCGCGGCGTGGTAGACGGACGGGGCGTCTCCGCCGAACCTGTCGCGGATGTACGTGAGAAGCAGCGCGGAGAACGAGGGGTTGGCGCGGCGCAGGTCAGGGGCCTTGTGTCCGTCACGGGTCGTCTGCGGCGGCACGACAGCACCCTCGGGAAGACCCTGCAGCAGAAATTCCTCGGACGTAACGCGCACGACGTCCGCGTGCTCGACCTCGTCCCCGAGATCCGAAAGGTCCATGTTCGACCTGCCGGCCCTGCGGAGGCGTTCCTGCAGCGCGTCAAACGCCGGGTGCCACCTCTCCTCCTCCCACAGGTGCAGCAACAGCTCAATGTAGATGCGCTCGTCGGATGCGTCGGTGCCGGCACGGCGCACGAGTTCGCCGTTCTGGGCGTCGCCGCGTGCCGCCGCTTCGCGAATCGGCGTGACGACCGAATGGATCGCGTCCGGCGAGGATGCCGTCCAGTAGGGGACAGGCACCTGGACGGTGATGCGTCTGGGCTTCTGTGGATTTTCTAGCATGGGTACGGCGGAAAGTATATCACAAGCAATGCCCGGACATGTCTCCGCGCGGGAGACATTTAGGATTGAGTGGTCGCGCAGCAGCGCGACCCTCCCACGAGGGAAACGGCGGTCGCAACAAGTTGCGACCCTCCCGCTTCATCACATTTTCGACTTGTTTCTTACAATCCCATCCAACGGCGGTAGTCCGCGAACTTGATCTTCTTCTCGCCCACGTACCTCTGCGCGGGACCGCCGTAGAGGTAGTGGCTCGCGTATTCCTTGCCATCCACCGTGTAGCGGATCTTCACGACGCCCTGACCGGAGAGCTGGATCGTGCCGGCCTTCGCGACGGCATTCTCGCCGCACGCGAAGTCGCCGTCGAAGAAGGTCTTCCCTGTCTCAGCGTCGGTGAGCGTCGCATGGCCCTTCACAGGACGCAGGAGGTCGTTCACAACGAGCACGTCACCGTTCTCGTCGACCATCACGAGCACGTTCTGCTGGGCGCGCTTGATGTACTCGTACGCGAGCTTGCGCCGGCCGTAGTAGTCCACCACCGAGTCGGAGATGATCGGCCAGCCGTCGCGCATGTTCCACCAGGTCATGCCGGTCTTCTTCTCGAACTTCCGCGAGCGGCAGTACTCGACGATGAACTTCATGCCCTCCGCCTGCGCACACTGGCTCTCGAGCGCGAAGCCCTCGAGGTCCGTCTCGATGTCGCCGAAGAGCATGTGCATCTGGAGCACCATGCGGTGGTTGCGGCAGGCGACGAACTTGCTGCGGGCGAGGTAGTTCTCGAACACGCACACGCCGCGCTTGACCCACTGGTCGTTGAACTCGAACACGCCCGGCGGCGGCTCGCCCGGCACGAGCTCGTTGGACAGGTACTCGCCGGGCACGTAGGGGACGTAGCGCACGTTCCACATCACGTTCTTCTCCTTCGGACTCACGAACGGCTCGTGGCACTCCGGCGAGAACATCTGGCGGATCGACTCCACCGACGGACAGCCGTGGCAGCCGAACTCGCTGTAGAACTTCTCGTGCGTGGCGGTGAACAGCTCGCCCTTCCACCAGCGTCGGTAGTAGTGCCCCTCCACGGAAAGGGTCCGCCCCGCCACCACGTCCGAGTCGACGTACGGCGAACTCGGCAGATACGGGTGTGTTGGGTCGAACTCGCGCAGCACCTCCGGCAGGATGTGGCGCGAGAACACGTCCTTGTTCGGATCGGCGCCATACGCCTTCCACGGCCCCAGGCGGAACACGGAGTCGTTCTCGTTGTTGCCGCACCAGAGGGCGAGCGAGGCGTGGTTGCGCAGGCGCTTCACCACCTCGATCGTCTCCTTGCGCAGCAGCTCCTGCAGGGCCGTGTTGTTCTGCGGGTACTGCGTGCAGGCGAAGCAGAAGTCCTGCCACACCATCACGCCGTTCTCGTCGCACCAGTCCCAGAACATCTCCGGCTCGTACAGTCCGCCGCCCCACACGCGGATCATGTTGCAGTTCGCCTCGCGGACGAGTTCGAGCGTGGGAATGATGCGGTCCTTGTCGCGGCAGTGGAGAGCGTCCACGGGCACCCAGCTCGTCCCGCGCATGAAGCACGGCTTGCCGTTCACGACAAACTTCATCTCGCCCGGCTTCTTCGTGGCGATGTCGTAGTCGGAGAGGATAAACTCGAGCTTCCGCACGCCGAGGCGGAACGACTTCTCCGACAGGACATCCTTCGTGGCGATGTTCCTCCACTCCACCTTCACGTCGTAGAGCGCGGGCTCGCCGAAGCCGAGCGGCCACCAGAGGTCGGCGTTCCGGATACCGAAGCGGACGCGCGGCGTCCAGTGGTACACCCTGGTACGCGGACGCGCGACGACTTTGCCCTTCCGCGACACAGTCACCTCGATCTCCGACGTGTCGAGGCGGCGGAACGGGCCCTCCAGACGGAGGTCGAGCATGTACTGCGCGGAACGCCGCTCCACGTCGATGTCCAGCTGCGCGCAGAAGAAGTCGCGGATGCGCTCCGTCCGGCGCACCACCACGCGCGCGTCGCGGAAGATGCCAGCGGAAATGAAGCGCGGCAGGATGTCCCAGCCGATCATGTGCGCGGGCTTGCGAAACGCCTCAAGCTCGGAGGTGGACCCCGCGTTGCCGATCGCCGCGATTTCGCTGAACTGCGATTCGACCACGGGCGAGCGGAAGAGGACGGCAAGATCGTTCTCCCCCTCGCGTACGAACTTCGTCACGTCGAACGCGTGCGGTATGAACATGTCCGCCGCCTCGCCCACCTTGCGCCCATTCACGAACACGTCGCAAAGCGTGTCGAGCCCGTCGAACTCGAGGAACGCCTTCTCGTCAAGCGCCACCTTCCCCAGCGTGAACTTCCGCGAGTAGAGCCACTGGTGCCCCTCGTACTTGCGCACCGCGTACTGGTTGTTCGCGTAGAAGAGGTCCGGCAGCATCCCCGCCGCGCAAAGGTCCAGCTCGTAGCAGCCCGGCACCTTCGCAGGCACGGAGATCGTCTCCGCAGGCACCTCCTCGAGAGTGCGGATGCTTCCCCTGTCGGGAGTGGGCCATCCCTTAAGCTCCCATTCGCCATTGAGCGACAATATCGCCGCAGCTATCATCAGCATTGAGTTCATTCGTGTCTCCTTATTACGCCAGGCGCGCAGCCAGCTCGGCGCGAGTGGCCGTACCCGTGGTCTTGAGCTTTTTGATAGTGACGGCAGATGCCGCGCAGGCGAGCGCGGCGGCGTCCGTGAGCGGGAAGCCCGCCGCCGTCGCACACGCGAGGCAGGAGAGGAACGTGTCGCCCGCGCCGCAGAAGTCGATCTCGCCCGTCACCTTGTATGCCGGTACGTGCGTCACGTGTGCGTCTTCCGAGACGTAGCATCCCTTCTCACCAGCCGTGACGATTGCTGGACGGTCAGTGCGAATATCCAGCAGCTTCGCAAGTTTCTCGAAGTCCGTCGGCTTGACCTTCCCCTTGAACACGCGCGACGCCTCGATTTCGTTGGGCTTCACAATGACGTTGGAGTAGAGCCCAATCCGGTCGCGGCTGTCCACGATCACCGTGAGGCCCGACTCGCCCAGTGCGCAGATTCGTTCGCGGATGGCCTCGGTGATGCAGCCGAACGGCATCTGGTCGCACACGCAGAGCACGTCCACCTTCTTCGCCACGGCGTCGAGCGCCTTCTGGAGCTTCGCCTCCGTGGCGGCGGCGAGCGGACCGTAGTTCGTGAAATCGAGGCGCGGGTCCTCGTACACTACGTTGTCGGCATAGCCCTTCCGGAGCGGCTTGATGTACGTGTTCGTCACGCGGTCCGGATCGGTGACGACGCCCGAGATGTCCGCTCCGCCTTTTTTCAGCAGGTCCTTCAGCGCGGCGCCGCGCCAGTCGGCGCCGAACACGCCGATCGCGTTGACCTTCTTCGGCTTGAGCGCCAGCAGGTTGGCCACAACGTTTCCAGCGCCGCCGGGCGAGAGGCGCTCCTGCACGATCGGAAGCGGGAAGTGCGGCGTCTCGCGCGAGAGCTCGCTCTTGGTCATGTCCGCGTGCCAGTACACGTCGAGGCAGAAGTCGCCGATCACGCCGATCCGCCCCTTGCCCAGTTTGCCGAGGTCGTATTTCATCACACGAGTCCTTTCTTCTTGAGTCCCTTCCAGAGATTTGCAATCGTCTCCTTGTGGTCGCCGACGAAGTGCCAGCCCTTGCCGCCGCAGGAGACAGGTCGGTTGACGATGTTCTTGCGCGGACGGTAGTAGTAGTTCGGATCCTCGTAGCCGATCTTGCAGCGGTAGTCGCCGAGCGGCTTGAGGTCGAAGTCCGCCGTCGTGATCTTGAACGTCGGATGACCGAGGTTGCGACTGATGGAGAGCGCCTTCAGGAACACCTCGGGGCCGATCACCGCCGAGCCGAAGTTGAGGTACACGCCGCCGTCGAGCTGCGAGATGGCGTTGCACATTGTGTGGAAGTCGCGTCCCGAAGCGACGCCGATCGCGCCGAAGTCCACGATCGGGTGCTGGTGGATGATGTCCGTGCCGAGCGCGATGTGGTACGTGGCCGGGATGCCAAACGTCCACGCCTTGTAGAGGACGCACTGCTCGCGGTACGGGAAGCGCTCCTTGTGCGCGTCGATGTAGCGCGCGAGCGACTCGCCATAGCCGTAGTCCACGGCCGCGCCCTGCTGGATGGCCTCGTTCATCCAGCGCCCCGTCTGTTCCCACATGCCGAACGAACCGTCCTCGATCGCCGTGGGCACGTCCTCCGACGTTCCGCCGAGGTACGCCAGCTCGAAGTCGTGGATCGAGCACGCGCCGTTGCCGGCGATGTGGGTGATGATCCCCTTCTCCATCAGGTCTATGAGGTAGAGCGACATGTTGTTCTTGATCACGTGCGCGCCCATGGAGAACACCACTGGCCGACCGTTCTTCCGCGCCGCCGCCACGCGGTCCACCAGCTCGTCGAAGCCGTCATCCGTCCACTCCGGCACGGGGTCGACGCCTGGACGGAACATGGACTCGATCGTGACGAGGTTCGTGCGGTCGTGCGCGTCGTAGGTCTTGATCTTGTCGAACGCGAACGGCGGGTTCGCGCCGAGGCCGAGGAAGTCGAGGATGGGGCGCAGGTCGCGGAAGTAGCCCACGATCATGTCCGCGCCCGCCTTCTCGAGCCGCGCCTTCTTCGCGGCGTTGAGAACAGAGAAGTCAGTCTCGTTCGTGGCGACGCCGACCGTGCGCGCGCCAAGTGCCTTGCCGAGCGCGATCTCAACCTTCCCGTCGCCGACCACGGCCAGCTCGTCCGGCGCCACGCCCGCCTGCTCCACGAGACGCTTCAGCGCCGCTTCCTTCGCGCAGGCCTCGCTCTTCGGGAGCGCGCCCGCGATGCCGTCCGCGAACCCGGCAAAACCGAGCGCCGTCGCCTCGGCCTTCACATCCGCCTCGTCCGTCCCGCTCGCAAAGAAGATCTTCACGCCGCGCGTCTTGAGCGCCTGCAGGAAGAGAAGCGCGCCCGGCACGTGGTAGGTTGCCGCCGGCACCTTGCCCGCCACCACCTCGTCGCGCTTCACGGCCACGGACGCCATCAGCATGTCGTTGTACTCGTTCTTGTAGAACCACGGATCGTCGGGAGGGACGCGCTGCTGCGCGTCCGCAACGGGAGGGGCGCAATTTATTGCGCCCGCAGCGGTCGCAGTAAACTGCGACCCTCCCCGCCGTTTCACCTCCTCCAGAAACCCCTTCATCTGGAGAATCGTCTGCACGCCCGTCGTCTCGCCGATGAAGTTGTCGATCCACGCCTCGTCAGGCAGATACTTCATCATCATGCGCTTCATCACGGCCTCCCACCCGCAGCGCAGTGTGGAGAACGTGCCGTCGAAGTCGCAAACTACAGCCTTTACCGATTTGTCCATATTGATATCCTGCTTGGTCCAAGTGCACAACATTGTATAGTACAATCCTGCGCATTGCAAGAGACCGTTGTGCGTTCTTTAGGCCGTTCCGATCGCCCGCGTTGCATTCCTCGTTGTGCCAATCCGCCGGCTTTGATATATTGGTTGAAACCTATGGCAAAAATCTTCACATTCTTCTGTGCCCTCGCGCTTGCAACTGCCGGCGCGGCGAACAGCGCGCCGAAAAAAGTCGACATGGTGGCGCAAAAGCGCGTCCAGTACGGACGCGTCCTCTATCCGCCGCAGGAGAAAGAATTCAATCCAGATGCGTGGATCGCGAAGATCGAATCGCCCGACATGACGCGCGGCGAGTTCGGACTGATCGAGGATCTCCTCGACGCGCGCAGCCGCCTCTACGCCGCCGCGGAGCGCCTGCGCTGCCGCCCGGCGCGCGACGCGCAGGGCGAAGAGCTTGCCGCGCGCGGCTACGACGCCCTCAACCGCATGGACCTCCCCGCCGCCACCAACGCCTGCGCCGCGCTGGCGGCGCGTCTCGCCGACAGCGGACGCTGGATGCCCTACGCCTCGTTCAACCCCTTCAACTGGGTCAAGTGCTTCACGCAGTGGGGCTACATGCGCCATCCCGACGGATGCAGCGTCTCCGAGCCGACCCCCTGGCTCGTGATGTGGCAGGACGGCTTCCGAATGAACCTCGCGCAGGACGCGCGCGTGGTCGCCGCCAACACCGCCGCCAACCCGAGATTCTACGAGACGCGCTATCTCAAGCCCATGACGGACGTGAAGTTCGAGCGTTCATGGGTGGACACGCGCTGGTTCCTGCCCGACAGGACGATCACCTTCTCCCTTCTCACGCCGATCATCGACGTGGACGGCGTGGAGACGCTCACGCTCTCCGGGTTTCCGTCCGAACCGCAGCGCCTGCGCTGGATCGGCGCCAGCGGCGGCACCGCAAACGTACAGCTCGTGAACATCCCTCCCGCCGAACCCGAAATCGTGGCCAGCGCGCTGATGGACTTCAAGGCACCGCCGCCGAAGCAAAGAGGCTGGGCGAGCGGCGAACAGAAGATCGACCCGGCGAAGGTGGACAGGCCCTACCTCTGGCTCGTGGGCGACGGCTGGTCGCTTGCGCTCTTCCCCGGCGCGCGCCCGGTGTCGGCCGTTTGGGAGAAAGGCGTGTTCTCCCTAAAGCTCGAAAAACGCAGCTGGGTGGGCGTCATGCGGCTCAGGGACAATCTCCACGACTGGGAACAGCCAGCAGTGTGCGAATTCTTCGCCCCGACGGCGCTCGCCTACCCCGTGATCTGCCGCAGCGAAGTAAATGGATCACGCGCATCCTGGAAATACGGACACAAGATGCGCGAGAACGCGTGGGGAACCGTTCCGCACGTCATCGCGCCGGTGCCGCCGCTCCTCGACTACGCCGACGTGTCCGTGCCGGGATCGAAGCATTTCAAGTATCCGACGAAGTGGGGCATCTTCCGTTTCTGCGAGGGCGTCGAGGCCGCCTGCGAGCTGCCGCCCCTTCCGCGCGAACCGCGCCTGCGCGGCGTGAACGTCGGCATCTGGGACTCGGACGAGCTCTGGGAGGCGCACGCCACCAACGGGGCGAACTGGGTGCGCGCCGTCTTCGACGGAAAGGACAAGACGCTCGACGAGCAACTGGGCCGCCTGGAGGAGCGCCTCGACGCATACGGACGGCGCATGAAGTTCCTCGTCGATCCGCATTGCAAGTTCTTCCAGGTGAAATGGGTCAGCTACCTGATTCCCTCGAACGACGTGACATTCGTAGAGATGTGGGACCGCATCTCGCGCGTCGGCGCGAAGCACGCGGAGGCGATCGAGGGATACGACCTCTACAACGAACCTGGGCTTGTCGCCGGATCCGAAGAGCGCTGGCGTCTCCTCTGCGAGCGAGTCGTCCGCGTCATCCACCGGAACCACCCCGGCGCGAAGATCTACTATCCGGCGATCTACGGCGGCAATCCGAACGGACTCCTCAACCTGTCGCCGCTTTCCGCGGACTGCGAGCCGCAGGTGATCACCTACCACTTCTACTCGCCGCACGCCTTCTCGCACCAGAAGACCAACACGCGCAACGTCGGCGGCGACACATGCGTGTTCTACCCCGCCTGGTCCGCACCGATCGACTGGAAGGCCGGCACGCACTTCGGCGGCACAACGGTGGACTGGTACGACCGATGGACGCTCGGCGCCATCCTGCTCCCCGTGTTCGAGCATTACGCCGCGTACCGCAAGCCGCTTCACGTGGGCGAGTATTCAATCGTTGGCTACGCCAACCAGAAGTCGCCGTGGAGCGCCTACCTCTGGACGCGCGACGTGACGGAACTCATCGAGTCGAACGGCGCGAGCTGGCATCTGTGGAACGGTGGCTTCGGCCTCGGAAACCGATATGTCCGACCCTACATCTACGGACTCTGGAAGGAAGACATCCAGGCCCGATAGTCGCTCCACTTGAACGGCGGCTCGCCGTGCAGGTAGTGCGTGCGGAACGCCTTGCCTCCCACCGTATAATCGATGATGAAGAGGCCCTGGCCGTCCCACGCGACGGGCGCGAGGTCGGTCACGCCATTGGACGCCGCCTCGTAGTCGCGCTCAAGGACGACCTTACCCGTCGCCGCCTCCGTCAACTTGACGTGCCCCTTCACGGTCTCGCGCGAGTCGTTGACGACCACGAGCCGGCCGAAGTCCGTCACGATCGGCAGCACGGTCTGGAACGCGCGCTTGAGGTAGTGGTAGGATTTCTTCTTGTCGCCGTAGTAGTCGCTGATCGCGTCGGAGATGGTCGGCCAGCCGTCGCGCAGGTTCCATTCCACGAACCCGGTCTTCTTCGTGAACTTCTGCGAGCGATAGAGCTCGACCAGGAACTTGATCGCCTCGGCCTGGGCTGTCTGCGACTGCTCGATCAGCAGATCCACGTCGTGGCGCGGCACGTCGCCAAAGAGCGCGCCCGTCTGCTTCAGCACGTGGTCGTTGCGGTGCACGAGGCCCCAGTTGTCCTTGTCGAGATACGGGTTCGTCGCGCGGTATACCCACTGGGGCGTCCACTGCAGCTTGAGGTAGTCCTTCTCGTCCGGGTTGCTCCACGGCTTCAGCACGTCCGCGGCCGGCATCATCCGGTCGAACGTGGCGCGCGACGGCAGCGCGTGCGCGCCGGCCTCGGAGGAGAACCACGACGGGTTGTTCGTGTAGTAGTCCGTCTTCCACCACGCGCGCGGCCCGCCCCAGAGGTGCGTCTCGGCCGTGCGCGTGCGCTTGAAGTGGCAGTCGTCCGTGCGGTAGGGCGAGCTGGGCAGGTAGGGACGCGTCACGTCGTATTCGCGCAGGATGTCTGGGATGACCTTGCGCGTGATGCGGAAGGTCGCCGGGGACGGCGCGAGGCCGCCGAGCGACCACACCACCGCCTCGTCGTTCTCGTTGTCGCCCGCCCACGCCATCAGCGACGCGCGGTTGCGCAGGCGCAGCACGACGGACAGCACCTCCTTCTTCATCGCCTCCGCGAACTCGTCCACCATCGGCGGCACCGCACACGCCATCATGAAGTCCTGCCACACCATCACGCCGTTCGCGTCGCACCAGTCGAAGAACTCGTCCGGCTCGTACACGCCGCCGCCCCACACGCGCACGAGGTTGCAGTTGAGGTCGGCCATCATCGGCAGCACCTTCTCGAAGTGCGACGCCTGGCGGCTCGGGATCGGGTCGAGCGGCACCCAGTCCACGCCGCGGATGAAGACCGGCTCGCCGTTGACGCGGAAGAGGAACTTGCCGGGACGTTCCGGCAGCTTGACGTCGTCGTACTCGAACGCGAACTGGCGGATGCCGATCTTGCGCTCGTCAGCGGCTAGGACCGCGCCGTCGTCGGATATCAGCTCGATCTTCGCGTCGTAGAGCGCCGGCTCGCCCATGCCGCGCGGCCACCAGAAGTCGGCGTCGGTCAGGCCGACCTGCAGCTTGCACATCGGCCCGCGGAACGGCACCTCCTTCGAATGCACCTTGCCGTTGCGCGAGAGCGTGGCCCGCACCTTGGCCTTGTAGAACACGGAGAACGGCGTGGTGATGCGCATGCGCACGTGAACGTCCGCCCAGCGATGCTTCACGCCGATCGCCCGCACGATCCAAGCGGGGTAGTCGATGTGGCACTTCGGGCGCACCTCAAGCCGTACGTCGCGCCAGATGCCGCTGAACGGCATGTGCGGCATGATGTCCCAGCCGTACATGTGTGGCGCCTTGCGGAAGAACTCGTGGTTCGCGCCGCCGCCCATCGTCCATCCGAGCTCGCCGGGGATCTTGTCGCGCGCCGCGAGCCCCACCGGACGGATCAGCACCTGCACCGTGTTTTCCGCGCCTTCGCGCACCTTGCCCGTCACGTCGAACTCGTGCGGGATGAGCATGTTGTCTGCCTCGCCGATCTTCTCGCCGTTGAGGAACACGTCCGCGAGCGTGTCGATGCCGTCGAACACGAGCACCGCCCGCTCGCCCGGCTCGCGCGGCGGGCAGGCGAAGGTCTTCGTGTAGAGCCACTGGTTGCCCTCCAACGCCGTGAACGCGAGGGCGTTCGTGGAGAACATCGGATCGGGCATCTCGCCCGCCTTCACGAGCTCCATCTCGCAGCACCCCGGCACGGTGGCCGAATAGCTTTTCACCGCCACCCCCTTCGGAAGCGGCAGAGAGCGCACCGCGCCGTCGTCGGGCTGGGCGAACGCCTCCAGCTTCCACGCGCCGTTGAGGTCGACGTTCCCAGCGTAACCGTAAAGCCCGCCGGCGGCAAGCACAACCGCCAGCGACACGACAGACAACATTCTTCGTCTCATTTTCATTACCTTCTTCCCTTCGAGGGCACCAGTGCCCCCATCATGGGTTTGACACCGAGTATATCATAATCCGATTACCCGTCGACTGTCCTGTTGAATCGGACGAACCGCGGCGTCACACGATCCGGTCGCCCCAGAAGGCGAGGTACGTGTCTTGCACGATGGGACGCGCGGTGTCGCTTTCATGTGCCTCATCGTATTCCCTCCTTCCCTCTTCTCACTCCCGCGTGAACACCGCGATGTCTCCGAACGGGACTTCCTTTGAGAACCGCTTGCCGCCGGCCGGGACGACATGGCGGACGCCGGTGTCGACTTCCGTCCACGTCCCCTGCGGCAGGTAGATCTCGCGAACCGTGGAGTCGACGAGGATCGGGGCCACGAGGTAGCGGTCGCAGAAGATGTACTCGTCCTCAATGTCCCATGTGTTCTCGTCCTCCTGGTAGTCCCACGCGAGCGGACGGACGACGGGCAGGCCCGTCTGCGCGGCTTTGCGCGACGCCGCGGCGATCTCTCCCGCAAGCGCGCGATGCCGCGCGGAATACGACACGTACCGAGCGCACGTGGCCGCGTCAAACTCGAACGGGTGGCGCACGTAGCCGTGCGTCTGGATGCACGGGCTGTAAGTCGTGAACGCGAGGCCGCGCAGGAACAGCCGCTGCTCGGCGTCGAGCGGCAGGTCCCCGCTGTAGCGGCGGTAGACGATCTCCTCGTCCGGCCCAGGTTCGGTGCGCGACAGGTCGAACGCGCCCGTCTTGCGGTTGCGCACGGCCACGGGGGTCTGCACGGGCGCCGTGTAGTGGTAGCCCGCCATGTCGTAGGTCATGAACGGCACGCCCGAGACGCCCGCGTTGAGCATGGCGAGCAGCTGGTCGTCGAGTTTCGCGAAGTCGCGTTTCTGGTCGCCCGCCCACATGAACGGCGCGCGCTGCGCGCCGATGCCGCCGCCGCGCGAAAGCGCCATGAAGCTACCTTGCCCGCGCGTCTGGAGGCGCGCCGTTAGGTCGCGGCAGAGCTTCGCGATGAAGAACGTGGGATAGGCGTGGTGGACCGCCGCGCCCTCGAACACCTCCGGATGCTTCCAGCGGTAGTGAAAACGCATGTCGCCGTAGAGTGCCCCCTCGTCCGGCATCTCCTCGCAGAAATCGATCTTCGCGCCGCGCACGCCGCAGTCGAGGAGCGGCTGCCACACCTCGTCCAGGTACCAGTTCCACGCGTCGGGATCGGTGATGTCGAGGTAGCGACTGCCCTTGTGGTGCTTGCTGACGTCCGGGTTGTTCGACCTGTACGTGACGAACGGGATGACGTTCGTGCGCTCCGTCTTCACGCTGCCCGCGGCGTCCGTGACAGTCACGTGCACCTCGTATTCCGGTCGGAAACCGGGCGCGAGGCGCGAGAGCACGGATCCCATGCCCATGTAGATCATGTACCGGATGCCGTCCTTCGCAAGGCAGTCGGGCGCCTTCCTGAACTCGGCGCGGTTTTTCGCCTGCGCCTCGGGCGTCGCCCCGAAAATCTCGCACCCGCGCCCTTCCGCGACCACCGCCGTGGGCAGCGCCCCCATCTCGCGGTATTTCTCGACGATGTTCTTCATCCCCAGTCCGAGCGTGAGGTGCCCGTGCACGATCCGCGCCGTCGGCCCCTCGAACGCGGCGAAGTCGGGCGCGTAGCGGCACACGACGGGACCGAACTGCCAGTCGTCCGGGACAGACGGGCATCCGGCGAGCGCCAGGTAGCGCGGCGGGACGTCCCGCATCCGGTCAGTCGCGATGACGTAGGCATCGATTGAATCCTTCTCGATCTCCATGCGCCATTCGTCGGGTGCGGACGCGCCGAAGTCGGCCGTCATGATCTCGTAGGCGTTCACAAACACGCCGCCGCCGCGCGTGGTGGAGAAGAGAGGGATCGCCACGTAGGAGGCGGACGAATCGTTGTAGCCGTCACTTGTGCAGAGCCGCACGTGCGTGCCGCGCTTGTTCAACCGGTCCAGGCGCTCGCCCAGCCCATACACGGCCTCGCGCGGCAGGAGCCGCCCGGCGAGCACGCTCCCCTTCGCGCCCGGCGCGAGTCGCGTGACCTCCACGACCTTCCGCCCCGTGGTCGACACGAACACGAGCGTTGAGCCGTCCAACAACGCTTTCGACCCGTCCGGCGCCGTGAACACGCGCACGCCCGCCTCAACCGTCTCGCGCAGGGGGCGCGGTGCGGGGCGCAACGTCTCGCCCATCCAGCGGGCGAGCGCCTGCGCGGCACCGACCTCCGCGAACCTTCCGTCGGCCCGCGCCGTGCGGATGCGCCACATCGACGCGCCTTCGGCCGTCAGGCGGCACTTCACGCCGCCCGGCGCAATGAAATCCACCGACTTTACCTCAGCTCCGACCGCAACCGCCGCCAACAGGCAGCACGTCAAACCAAGTTCTTTCTTCATGTTTTACCTCCAAAGTCCGGTAGGGACGGCGTTCCATCGCCGTCCGCCATGACGTCCACCCGGTAGGGACGGCGTTCCATCGCCGTCCGCACCCACCACATCAGCGCCCGCGGCGGTCGGCGATGGAACGCCGACCCTACCATGCGGGGCACGTTCCACCGCGCCGACCCGACCATGCGGGGCACGTTCCACCGCGCCGACCCTATCATGCGCCGCGTTGGCCATGAATGCGGCCCCGTGTATGCAAATGCGAGAGAAGTCATTGGTGTTACTTGTGATTCCGTTCCACGCCCGTATCGCGATCGAATGCGATCACGTAGCGCCAGTCACGTGCCGTGGCGCAAAGTCCCTTGCGCACCGGATTGTTGCAAATGTAGCAGAATTTCTCCGCGAGGTGCGCGTCGTCGCGAAGTCGTGTGTCCCAAAAGTCCTTCTGGAACAACACGCCGTAATGCTCTGACACATAGTGTTTCCAATGCCGCATCACCCCCGGTAGGGACGGCGTTCCATCGCCGTCCGCACCCACCGGCAGCCGTACGATAAAATGCAAATGGTCTGGCATAACCAAGAACAACGCCAACCGCCATTTTCCGCGTAAATGATATTGCCGGGCACATTCAAGGATCTCATCGGCAATCGGCATGAACACACCCGGTAGGGATGGCGTTCCACCGCCGTCCGCATCGCTCGGTAGGGACGGCGTTCCATCGCCGTCCGCACCAACGGCGGCCACACCCGTGGCGGTCGGCGATGGAACGCCGTCCCTACCCTGGGCACGTCCCGCCGCGGCGGTCGGCGATGGAACGCCGACCCTACCATACTGGACGCGCTCCGCCGCGCAAATCGTGATGAAATACCATGCGGATGTTACATCTATTGACAACGGGCCGCGATGATTCAGCCGTTTTCGCGTGGGCATGGCCGCGGACGGCGATGGAACGCCGTCCCTACCAAGTTTTGCAACAGCCGCCACTACCTGAAGATGATGCATGTCCCGCGGACGTCGTGGAGCTCGAGGGCCACCCTGCCGCCATCGAGAGACACGAGGCGCGCCTCCCACGAGGGCGGCATGGCCGGCTCGCCCGTCAACGACTTCGCCACGAGGATCCGATGCCAACCCGAACCGCCGGCGAGCACGTTGCCTGCGTCTTCCAGCGTCACGTCCGCGACCGACACGTCGTCCGCCACCGCCAGCACGCCGCCGGCGAAGGACAACGTACCGCCTGTAGCGACAGCCAACCCCGCAACCTCGGTGTCCGCATCCCACGCGAACGTGGCGTTCGCCGCGACGGCGAGCGACGTCTCGGACGCGATGCCGCCCGTCACCCTCAGCGTTCCGTTCGTAATCTCGAGCGTGCCGGGGCCGGCCACGGGATCGGCGAACGTCGCAACGCCGCCGCCCGGCTCCACGGCAAGCGTCGCGCCCGCGCGGATGTACGCCGCACGGTCCGCCGACGGAGAAACCTCTACCTCTTCCGCCGGACCGTACGTCCATCCGTTCACCGCGCGGATCACAGGGCGTCCGCTCGACGCGCCGAGCGTGAGCGGCGTCTCCGCGCCGTCGGCGTCGACCGTCGGCCACGCCGCCGGGGCTTCGACGGTCAATGTGTCGGAGAGGTTGACGCGCGACGCGGCGGTCGAGGGCTTCAGGCTGGCGATCTTCAACTTCCCCTCGCCGCCGTAGGACTGGTCCGCGCCGCCGACGAACGGCGTCTGGAGATCGAGCGTGCCGTCCAGCACGATGCGCGCGGGCTTGGCCGTCCACTGGTACTTCGACGATACCGTGCCGTTCTTGAACGTCAGCTTGGCGCCCGCCGCGACGCGCAGGCTGGCGTCGGCGGTCGTGAGCGTGTAAATCTGGTTCGTGAACGTCAGATCGCCGCCGGCGACGAAGAGTCGCGTCATCCACGGCTTGACCGAACGCAGGCCCGCAAGCTTAAGAACTGGCCACTGCGCGTTCGACGCGGTCGTCCGCACGTCGCCGTAAATGTTCATGACCTTGTTTTCCGCCTTGCTGGCGAATCCTCCGGCAAACACGAGCGGCCCCACTCCCCCTGCGGTGAACGTGATGTTGCCAGTCGAACGTGAAATGTTCGCGATATATTGCGGCAAGGCGGAATAGGAAACGACGCTCGCATTTTGATCGTTGAAGGTGAGCGTTGGCCCGCTAATCGTAAAGGAACTTGTCGCCGTGTCGCGGAACAGAATACTACCAGTCGTCGAGCCGGACGGCGTGAACTTGTCGAACAAACTCTCCGTCACCGAATCCATGGCGCCGAACACGCAGACCTGACGCTCCGGCGGCGCGACGCCACCGTACCAGTTCGCGGCGACAGTCCATTTCGCCGACGAGCCAGCCCCCGTCCATTCGTACGGGTACGTGCCGTCGGCCGTCGTGACGACCTTGCGCACGAAAACGAGACTGCCGCCCGCGCGGACGAGACTGCCGCCCGCGGACGCGCCCGAGACCGTGATGCGGTCGGCCAGGTCGGCCATGTTGTTCGATCCCGTGTCCACCAGTACCGGCACCGCGCCGCCGGCAAAGGTGCTTGGCACGATCACGTTGATGCGCGCCGTGGGATCGATGTTCCATTTCGCCGCATACAATGCGTTGGTGTTGCTCCCGTAGCCGCCGATGGCCACGTTCAGCGTGGCGTTGGGGCCGAGCGTGAACGAGTCAGTCGTGAGGGGCGTATCGGTGTAATCGGTCGTGTTCGTGAGGTTGAGCGTTGTGTTCGCCTCCACCGTCACGCTGTTGAACGGACGCGAATTGACGGCTTTCTGCTGGACGAGGTTGACGGTACCGCCGCCCGTCACGACGAGCGACGCGTCCGCGTACGTGCCGAGCGCGTAGGTGACGGTGTGCGTAACCGTTTCGTCGTACCAGTCGCGCGTATCGATGGTGATCGGGCCTGATACGACCGGATAGGACGTGCGTCCGGGGCGCGTCGTCCAGTTGCCCGTCGAGCGGAACGTCGTGGGGCCTTCAACGTACAACGCGCGCCCGTCGCCCGACGTGAACGGGAAGGCGTCACCGAACACAAGCGTGGGGAAGCGGATTGTCGGCGAGTCCGACTGGACATTGTTATCGGTGCGGATGTAATTGTAGAATATCCGCGTCATCAGCGGCTGGCTGCCGGCGATCTCGATCGCGTTCGTGAACCGCAACCCGCCGCCGGGAATCTCCAGCGGAGCGGAGATGGTGCAGGATTCCGTCGGAAGCACCGCGTCGGAAGAACCCTTCATGGCCCGTACCACCGTGTTCGTGTTCTCGATGAGGAACCGGCGAAAGAGCGTCGGATCGGTCAAGGCCGTGTAGAACGAGTTCGTGCCGCCGTTGAACGCGATCGGGACGTCGTCGTCGATGGTCGTCTCGCCGCGGAAGCAGTACTCGCCGCCGTTGAACGTCAGGGAGCAGCCTGATACGATCTTCGTGGTGCCGATCGTCATGAGGCCGCCGTTCACCGTGACGGCGAGCCTCGGATCGGCGGCGTCGCCGGCCGTCTGCAGGGCGGAGGCCGAGAGGAAGCCGCCGTCGGAAACGCGAATGGCGCTCCCGCTGCGGCGGTACTGCAGGCGGCTGGACACGTTGACGTATCCGCCGTCCACGTTCAGGTACGTGTTGTTCCAGTGCAACGTGAGGAATGTAAGATAGCAAGCCGAGCCCGCTTTCACGACCATGCCGTTGTAGATGAGGAGAACGATGCTTCGCGCGGTGAGGTCGAGCGTCGGTCCGTCCATGACGAGGCGGCGGTTGATGCGCACGCAGTGCTGCGAGGTGTTGTTGCCGGTCGCGGTCACCTTGCCGGTGCCGGTGAGCTTGAAGTCGACGACGGTCGTGTTCGCGCCGCTCATGTCGTAGTCGCCGTTCACCTTGCGACGGTAGTCCACGTAGAAGCAGCCGATCTCGTAGTCTCCGT
>CACWSW010000044.1 GCA_902763655.1 uncultured bacterium | reverse complement strand
GTGGCCGTGTTCACCGCGCTTGTCCTTCTTGCCGTGGCGCTCATGGTTCCAAGCGCGGTCGAACAGTTCCCTGACGAGCTGGAGATATCGTTTGCCAACCGGATAGGGCTCTGGCTGTCGCGCGGCGTGAGCTTCGCGACCGCATCGTTCGTGGCGCCGTCTCCAGTGTCCGACCTTGCGTCCGGACGATGCATCGAGTGGCCTGCGCTCGCGCGGACTGTGCTTGAGGACCTTGTCGCCTGGCCGACGGCGCTCCTCGGGCTTGCCGCCGTGCTGGTCCGCCGTCATCCATTGGCATGAAGTTGTCAGGTGCACTTGCGCCGCGTTTCTGTTTGTAGTATCATATCAGCCCAAGGAGTACAAGAGATGAATACTGACGAAGTGCCGTACAAGACATATCTTACCGAAGCCGAGCTGCCGACAGCCTGGTACAACCTGCGCGCCGACATGAAGAAGAAGCCCGCGCCGCTGCTGAATCCGGGGACGCTCAAGCCTGTTACCGCAGAGGAGCTGGAGCATGTGTTCTGCAAGGAGCTCGTGCGTCAGGAGCTGGACGACACGACGCAGTTCATCCCGATCCCGGACGAGGTGCAGAAGTTCTACCGCATGTTCCGTCCGTCGCCGCTCATCCGCGCCTACTTCCTCGAGCGCGCGCTCGGCACGCCCGCGAAGATCTACTACAAGTTCGAGGGCAACAACACGTCCGGCTCGCACAAGCTCAACAGCGCCGTGGCGCAGGCCTACTACGCGAAGGCGCAGGGCCTGAAGGGCGTGACCACGGAGACGGGCGCTGGCCAGTGGGGCACCGCCCTCTCGATGGCGTGCGCGTTCTTCGGGCTCGACTGCCAGGTCTACATGGTGAAGTGCTCGTACGAGCAGAAGCCGTTCCGCCGCGAGGTGATGCGCACGTACGGCGCGGACGTGACGCCGTCGCCGTCCATGAAGACAAAGATCGGCCGCGCGATCAACGAGGCGCATCCCGGCACGACCGGTTCGCTCGGCTGCGCGATCTCCGAGGCAGTGGAGGCGGCGGTCACGCAGGACGGCTACCGCTACGTGCTCGGGTCGGTGCTCGCGCAGGTGCTGCTGCACCAGTCCATCATCGGCCTCGAGGCGAAGGCGGCGTTCGACAAGCTGGGCGTGAAGCCGGATCTCGTCATCGGCTGCGCGGGCGGCGGATCGAACCTAGGCGGACTTATCGCGCCTTTCATGGGCGAGAAGCTGCGCGGCGAGGCGGACTACCGCTTCATCGCCGTGGAGCCGGCGAGCTGCCCGTCGTTCACGCGCGGGCGCTACGCCTACGACTTCTGCGACACGGGCAAGGTGTGTCCGCTCCAGAAGATGTACACGCTCGGACACGACTTCATCCCGTCCGCGAACCACGCCGGCGGCCTTCGCTACCACGGCATGAGCGCGACGCTCTCGGAGCTGTACGACCAGAAGCTCATGGAGGCGCGCGCGGTGGAGCAGACGAGCGTGTTCGCGGCGGCGGAGCAGTTCGCGCGCGTTGAGGGCATCCTGCCCGCGCCGGAGTCGAGCCACGCCATCCGCGTGGCGATCGACGAGGCGCTGCGCTGCAAGGAAGAGGGCAAGGCGGAGACGATCCTCTTCGGCCTCACCGGCACGGGGTATTTCGACATGGTGGCCTACCAGAAGTACAACGACCGCGAGATGGGCGACTACATCCCCTCGGACGAAGAGCTGGCCGCCAGCTTCGCCAAGCTCCCGAAGGTCTGACGGGCTGGCATGCTGCGGTCTCGTGCGTTCCGCGCCGCGTGCGCGCTTGCCGCATGCGGCATCGTGGTCTTCGCCGCCTCGTGGCTGCTGATCGACCCGCACCTCGAGATGGCGGACGACTATCCCGGCGGACTCGTGCTGCGCGACGACGCCGGGACGGTGCTGCGCGTCTCGCTTGGCGCGGCCGACACCGACTGCCGCCCATACTACCGCGCGTCGCCTGACGACTGGATCGTCAAGGCTCTCGTCGCGTCGGAGGATCGCCGCTTCTACGACCACTGGGGCGTGAACGTGCCCAGCGTCCTGCGGGCATGCGTGCAGAACGTCACGTCTCTCCGGCGCGTCTCTGGCGCATCCACCATCACGATGCAGGCGACGCGGCTCATCCTGCCGCATCCGCGCACGCTCGCCTGGAAGTACGTGGAGGCGTTCCGTGCGATGCAGACCGAACGTGCGCGCGACAAGATGTGGATCGTGTCCCAGTACCTAAACCGCGCGCCGTTCGGGTCGAACCTCGTGGGCGTGGAGGCGGCGGCGAACGGCTGGTTCGGCAAGCGCGCGAAGGACCTCGGCATCGGGGAGGCGGCGCTTCTCGCAGGCATGGTGCAGTGTCCCTCGCGGTTCCGCCCGGACCGCCATCTCGACCGCGCGCTGAAGCGGCGAGAGTACGTGCTGGGGCGGATGCTCGCGCTCGGCATGATAGACGCGAGCCAGCACGCCGCCGCCCGGGCCGCCATGCCGGAGATACGGCGCGGTCCGCGTCCGTTCAGCGAGCCGTTCTTCTGCGACTGGGCGCAGCGGCGCGCCGAGCGCGCGGGGATCGCGCGGGGCGACGAGCGGACCACTCTGGACGCCGACATGCAGGCGCGTGCGCGGCAGA
This sequence comes from uncultured bacterium, assembly GCA_902763655.1. Lineage (GTDB taxonomy): Bacteria > Verrucomicrobiota > Kiritimatiellia > RFP12 > UBA1067 > RUG572. Next base: position 37,941 of record CACWSW010000044.1, on the reverse strand, counting down.
TCGTCGAGACCGCGTCGGCCGGCGGCGTTGCTGCTGCCGCAGTGGTGATGGACGTGCGCACTGGGGCCGTCCGCGCGCTGGCGTGCTCGGGCGACTACTTCGACGCCAAGGCTGGGCAGGTGAACACCGCGCTCGCGCCGCGCCCTGCGGGCTCTACGCTCAAGCCGTTCCTCGCGGCGCTCGCGTTCGACTGCGGGCTCGTGACGCCGGAGGAGCGCCTTGCGGACGTGCCGAAGGCGTACCGTGGCTACGCGCCCGCCAACTTCGACGCGTCGTACCGCGGCGTGGTGAAGCTCTCCGACGCGCTCGTGCTCTCCCTCAACCTGCCGTTCGTGCAGCTGCTGCAGCGGACGGGCGTGCAGCGCTTCGGCACTCTCCTGAGGAGCCTAGGGCTTCACCATCTTTCCGACGCCGACGCCACCTTCGGCCTCGGCATGGCGATCGGCAACGTGGAGGTGTCGCTGCTTGAGCTGGTAGGTGCGTACGGCTGCCTGGCGCGTGGCGGCACGTGGATCGAGCCTTGCGCGCTCTCGAAGGAGGTGGAGGCCGCCACGAACCGTCCGCCACTGCGCGTGTTTTCCGAGGGCGCATGTGCGCTCGTGACGGACATCCTCTCGGGCGAGGAGCGCGCGTCCACGGCGCTGGGCCATTCGGCGGACGTGAGGGCGTCCCGCTTCGCGTGGAAGACCGGCACTTCGGCCGCATACCGCGACGCCTGGACCGTCATGTGGAATCCCGAGTACGTGGTGGGCGTGTGGTGCGGACACAAGGAGGGCGGGTTTGGCGACACGACGGTAGTAGGCGCGCTCGCGGCGGCGCCGTCCGCCTGGGAGCTGGCTCGCGGACTCTATCCGGCGAACAACGGGCCGTGGTACCCGCCGTCTGACGAGGTGATCGTTCGGCGCATCTGCTCTAAGAGCGGGCTGCCTGCCGCGCCAGAATGCCCAGAGACGGAAGAGGGGCGCGCGCTCCGCGGACGTTCATCCACCGCTCCTTGCGGCATGCACAGGCGCGGAATCGACGGCAAGGTGGAGACTAGGCAGGACGCCTTCCTCGCGGCCTTTGCGGGAACGGCGAGGAAGGCGGCGCAGCTGGCGATAGTGAAGCCTGCGGACGGCGCCGAGTTCCACCTCGTGCCGGGCATCGACCAGCAGCGGGTTGTGTGCACGGTGGCCGGCAACACGGCGGACGGGCGCCTGTGGTGGTTCATCGACGGACGTCCGCTAGGCGAGACACGCGGCGACGCTCCGTTCGTGTGGACGCCCGAGCTTGGCGAGCACACTGTCACTTGCGCCACGGCGGAAGGGGTGACGGCGACGTCGGCATTCACCGTCAAAAGAGTAGAGTGATGTGTGGGTTTTTCGGCTTGCCTGTAACTTCCTTGTGACTTCCCTTACTTGCTTTCGCTGCTGGGAGTTTTGGAGTTTAGGAGGCTTGGAGAAATTTTATAGTTCTCTCCGAAACTCCTAACCTCCGAATCTCCCAGTAGCGAAAGCAATGTGGAGCACCATCAAATTTATCCTCATTTACATTCCCGTGCGGAGCGCGTGCGGCTGGCTACACCGAAAACAGCTCAAGCATCTCGCGGCCGACGGCGTCGTAGCGCCAGCCGGAGGCCAGCGGGTTGGATTCGTCGTCAGGGTTGTCGATGAAGGCGGTCACGGTGCCGCGGCTCGCGATTAGAGGCGCGTCCACATGGATCTCCTCGGCGCGTGTCCGCAGCCACTCCAACGCGGCGTCCGCGGCCTCCGTGACCTCACGGAGATAGTGCTGGCGAGGGTCGGACGGACATTCTTCCGGCGTCAGCTTGCGCGCCTCCTTGATCGCGGCATCGTACCGCATTGAGACGGCGTCCCGCTGGCCGCCGTGCAGGCGGTGGCGGAAGAAGCCGACGCGTCCCTTTAGGGCCATGTCGACGAGCGACTGGTCGTCGCCGAGCCAGTTGCGCGGCAGGTTCCATTCCTGGGCTGCCGCCTCGCGCACCGCGGCGACGGCGCGGAGAACGGCGAAGTCGCGTGGTTCGAACCTGGCGCGGCCGGTCTTGATGCGCAGCCATGCGTTCTGCGGGGCTGGATCCGCATACCAGTCGGGGTTGTCGTACTTGCCCTGCTCCTCCGCCTGCCAGTCGCGCGTGCCGAGCCCTTCGGCGCGGGAGACGAGTTCCTCCCGAAGCTCGGCAAGGTAGCGCACGTCGTCGAGCGCATAGCGCACCTGCGCGTCCGTGAGCGGGCGCTGCGTCCAGTCGGTGCACGTCTCGGTCTTAGCGAGGCCGACGCCGACGGCATCCTGCAGAAGCTTCTGCAGGCCGATGGTCGAGGCGAACCCGGCGAATCCGGCGGCGCATCGCGTGTCGAACACGTTCTGCGGCTTCGCGCCGGTGTAGTGCCAGAGGATCTCCAGGTCCTGATGCGCGTCGTGGAGGATCTTGACGACGGAACCGTCCGCGATCAGTTCGCCAAGCGCAGCCGGATCGAGTCCCTGCAGGCAGTCGAGGCCCCAGCATTCGATGGGCGTGCCGATCTGGACTAGTCCGAGGCGCGGGCGGTAGGTGCGCGTCCAGACGAACTCGGTGTCCAGCGCGACCATTCCGGCCGCGCGTGCGCGCGCGCATGCTTCCTTGAGCTCGGGGGTCGTGCGGATGATGAGCGGCAGTTCCATTGTGTCAGCGCACCGGCCACTTCCGGCTGTCGGCGATGTTCTTGAGCGTGGCGTAGAGCGTGAAGTCGCCGGGAGCGACGACGTTGTTGCGCACGAGGACGTTGAAGCCCTTGAGCGTGCCGACCACGAAGGTGCGCTCGGCGTCGAGGTCCTTGCCAGAGAGCGACTTCAGGCGAGCCTCGTAGCCGGCGCAGAGCTTCTTCGCGGCGGACACGTACTCAGGCTTCTTGGAGTAGGAGAGGACCTCGAGCGCGCCGTTGACGTTCTTCGGATCCGGCTTCGAGGGATCGACGTTCGCGAAGAGCGCGGCGGCCGTCTTCTCGCGCAACGCCGCAACTTCCTCTTCCTTGGCGGACATGAGCGAGTGCGTGGTGTTGTCCCAGCGCGATGGGATCTCGCGGATCCAGATGTTCCGGAATGGAACGGGGTCGCCGTGGTCCTGTAGCTTCCATGGGAGTTTCGTCTCGTGCTGGACCAGGGGCTTGCGCACGCGGTGCGTGCTCATGCCCTCAAGTTCCCAGGCGTCCTGCACGAGCACGCCGTTGAGGAACACGGTGACGGTGCCGGGGTGCAGGATCTTGCCGTCCTTCCAGATGGGCTGGTGGAAGACGATGTCGTAGCTCTGCCACACGCCGGCCGGGCGGGAGGCGTTGACGAGCGGCGGATTCTCGGCGTAGGCGGAGCCGGCTATGCCGTCGGGGTAGTTGCGCTCGACCTTGGCGTTGGGGTCGGGATCGTAGGAGTTGAGGATCTGGATCTCGTACTTGCCCATCGGGAACACGCCGGAGTTGCCTCCCAGCTGGCCGTGCCGCTTCGCGTCCTCGAGCGGGCTGAGCCATTCCACGTGGAACTGCGCGTCGCCGAACGACCGGCGCGTGCAGGCCATGCCGGAGCGCGGCGTGCAGACGAACGTGCCGTCCTTCACGCGCCACTTCGTTGGCTTGCCGTTCGGGTCGCACCAGTTCTCGTCCACGCTCTTCTGCGTGCCGTCGAAGAGGACGATCGCGTCGGACGGCGGCTTGCCCTCAGGGGTCTCCACCTGCTTGGGGTAGGGACGGTTGAGGTCGTGCACCGCCCAGGCGTGCTTGGCGTCGGGCGTGTCTCCGTACAGGCCGAATATACCACGCTCCGCCGCGCCGGCGCACAGCGCCACGCCGCAGAGCCCCGCTAACAGCATCTTGTTCTTCATGCGGGAAAGTATAGCATATTCCTTGATGGCGTGGATTACGGTCAAGCGCGAGCCGCCTAAACGGCGCATAGGCTGCGCCTCGTCCGGCAACTTGCCGCATGCGCGCGGAAGTGGCAAAACAGAAAATTCAATCTCCACCCTTGTGGGCAAATCTGTTTTTTGGCATAATGGACACGCTTCAACATCCAGAGGAGAACCTGCAATGGCAAGAACGCGTATGTTTTTTGTGACGGTGTTTGTCGTGGGCGCGGCGTGGACATGCGGTGCCGTCGACGGCACGATGTGGCTGGGCGCGCCGGCCCCGACGGCGGAGATGCGCTATCAGGACAGGCAGTACTGGATCGACTCGCAGGTGGCCGGCGAGGGGGGTGTTGCCTCTTTTTCGGCGAACAGCTTCTGCAACATCAAGTTCCCGTCGGGCTTGACACTCGGCGGCATCGACTTCATGAACGGATATCAAGCGGCTGAGACCTCTGCGTTCGGAGGGTCGGACGTCACGATGTCCGGTGACGCGTTCGTGCGCACGTCCCATACGGGAACCGGAATCCGGCTCGGCGTGGCGCTGAAGGGCTCGGCGGGCGACACGCTCACCACGAAGGGGGCGGGACGCCTCAGGCTGCTTAAGAACTTCTCCGGATTCGGACGCGTGCGCGTGGCGGACGGCACGCTGGAGCAGATCGAGGCCGTGTCCGGACGAGTCTTCGGCGATGGCACCGTGGGCGCGTTTGAGATCGCGGGCGGCATTGCGCGCTACAACCCCTCGGCGTCCGGGACCGCCGTGTCCCTGCCGGGCACGCTCGTGGGCGGACGCGGCGCCGGCGTGCTGCAGCTCAACAACGGCGTCACCATGACGGCGGCCGGACTTGCGTTCGAGCCCGGCGGCGCCCTGGTGGTGACCGGCGGGGCGGGCATGTCGGGAATCGGCGCGACCGAGAAGCTGTTCTTTACCTCGCCGCCCGTACTCGTGAACGGGATACTGGATCCGCGCATCGTCACGCGCGACCTCGCCACCACCGGCGGACCGTTCTCCTTCCTCTCCTACACGGCGGCGGACGGCATCGCGCCCTATCCCGAATCGGCGCTCGTGGACCTCGCCTCGGCCGGCAGCTCGGATATCGCCGTTGCCAACCCCGCGTCGATGGGCGCGGACGTGCCGGTGGACGCCGACCGGCAGGTGGCGGCGCTGGTGGTGAACGAGCGCGCGAACCTCAAGATCGCCAGCGGCGCGACCCTCACGGTGGGCGACGGCGTGCACCCGGCGGGCGTGATCTTCCGCGAGCAGACCGATGCCAACAGCACCTATTCGCAGTTCAACTTCGCCGGCACGCTTGACTTCGGGACGTCCCACGGCGTGATCTGGAAGGGCACGCCTGTTGTAGCCGCCGGGCGCGGACTCGACGTGCGCGGCAAGATTGCCGGCAGCGCGGGCGTCACCTTCGCGTCGCGGCCGATGGACGGCGACAAGACCACGCTTTACCGCTTCTACGACGGTTGTTGCGGCTGGACGGGCCCCACCTACTTCCACAACGCGCGGGCTTGGCTGCTCGCCACGAACAGCCTCCCCCTCGGCGGCGACGTGTACATTTGCGGCGGTGCCCGGGGGAACGCGGCGGGGCTCTTCATCGAAGTGGGCGGCACGTACAGCCAGAATTTCCATCTGGCCGGCGTCAATGCGACGGACGGACATTCCGGCCTCGCGGGAGATACCACAGGTGCGATCACCTTGTCCGGCACGGTGACGGTCGACGACGCGCTGACAGTGGGCGCCAAAGGCCCGCTGACGTTTGCGGGGCCGCTGGTTGGCGCCGGCGACATCTCGTTCGGCGACCGCGGACAGGCGGTGACGTACGTCCTCGCCGGATCCACCGCAGGCTATTCCGGCAAGGTCGCGGTCACGAGCAGCCGGGCCACGCTTGCCGTGGAGCCCTCCAGCGCGCTGCCCACGAACACGCTGACCGTCAGCGCCGGCGTGGTGCATCTCCACGACCGGACAGGCGACGTCGTGTCCACGCCGCTGGCGGGCACGGCGAACGGCACGCTCAGAATCGACCAGAGCAGCCTGACGCTCCAGGGACCGCAGGACTTCCCGGGCACGCTCGCAGTCGACGTCAACAGCAGTCCCCGGGAGTGTTCGTCCGTGGGCATCGCCGGCGCGGTGCGCGTGGGCAGCCTTTCGGGCGTGAACGGCGGCGGGAAGGGCGTCATCGCGGGCGCGAGCGCGGACGCCGAACTCGCCGTCGGCTCGTCGGGGAAGGACTTCCTGGTGCGGCCGGTGCTCGCCGACGGCGCGGGACGGCTCTCGTTCGTCAAGGAGGGTGGCGGCACGGCGGCGATCGTCTCCACCAACGCCTACACCGGCCGGACGGTCGTGCGGGGCGGCACGCTGCGGTTGCGGGGCAGCATCTTCGAGTCGCCGTCGCTCTCGTGGTGGCTCGACGCCTCGCGTCCCGAGACCGTGCTGTGCGACGCGAACGGCGGGGTGACGAACTGGCAGTCGCTGGTGAACGGCGTGTCCTTCGTTCCCGTGAACAACAGTGCGCGACCCACGCGGTCCACGCTCGAGAACGGCATGGGGGTGGTGAACTTCGGCGCAGACGCCCACTGCGGCCTGGCGACCCCCACCAACGTCACGCAGCGCACGGTATTCGTGGTCTACCGCTGGGCGGGAGCCGTCTCTGGCGTCGAATTCTTCTGCCTCTTCGGGAGATATGGTAGCGACACCGGCATCCGCGCCAACGCTTCGGGATACATGGAACGCAACATCTCCACCTCGAAGTTCAACACCCTGGGGTACGTCTACCAGGACGGCGTGAAGAAAACGTCGAATTTTATGGCCACGACGCAAGGCATGAGCGTCCTCACGCTGCAGAAGGACATCGAATACTACAAGGGCGAGAGCTCCGCGTACGCGACGGTGCCGGCGGCGTTCCGGGCGGAAGTGGGCGGCTACAACAACAACGACGGGCGTCGCTGGGTGGGCGACATCGCCGAGGCGATCGCGTTCGACCGTCTGCTCACCGACGGCGAGCGGCAGGCGGTGGAGAACTACCTCACGGAGAAGTGGCGGGGCGTGGCGGCGCATGCGAGCGTCGCGCACGAGGAGACGCTTTCGCCGCTGACCGACCTGACGCTGGAATACGGCGGCGTCCTCGACCTCGCGGGCGCGGACCAGACGGTGGCGTCGCTTTCCGGCTGCGGCACGGTGATGAACAGCTCCACGAACCCCGCCACGCTCCGGGTGACCGGGGCGTGCGACTTCGCGGGCGAGCTGTCGGGACGGACGAGGCTCGTTGCGGCCGGAGACGGGGCGAATGACTTCGACGTGGCGGTGGCCGACGGCGCCCGGCTCGTCCTCGCCGGCGGCTCGGCGCGGATCGTCGCCTATACGAACACGCCGCCGACGGCGGGTCTCGCATACTGGCTGGACGCGAGCGACGAGTCCTCCGTGGCGTGCGACGCGAACGGCATGGTGACCAACTGGCTCAGCAAGGCCGGCGTGATTCCCGCTTTCAGCTGGGCGTCGGGGATGAGCGGCGCGCTCAGCGGAGGGACGGGGCCGAAGGCCTACACGTCTGCGGCCGACGGCATCAACGGTCTGCGCACGGTGCATTTCAGGGACGGCCCCACGGAGCAGTTGCTCAGCCGCGGCGGAACGTCCGTGCGTACGCTCTTCCTGGTGGCCGCGAACGACGGCAACTCCAGCAAAGGCGCGGGCGGCTACTGGGGCAAGGCGGGAATCGACCGCAGCATCCGGTGCGGCTCGGGCGCCACAGCCACTTTCCAGCCGTTGGGGCGCGTCTCCTACTACTTTGGGCAGGACACGGTGCGGCTCAACGGCGAGAAGCGGAACATGTCTGGAAATGTGCAACCCGGCAAGACGCCGTTCTGCTTCATGGTGCGGCTGGACGACGCCGCGCACCCGGAGGACGAGGTGCATTATGGCGGCAGCACGCAACATATCTTCGGGACCCCCGACGCCCTGGGCGCCCAAACCGGCAACGGCAACACCAATTTCCGCGCAGCGGAGGTGCTGGCCTACACGAACGCGCTCTCGGACGCGGAGATCCAGCAGGTGGAGGCGTACCTGATGAACAAGTGGGCGATTGCGGGGCATGCCGCGGAACCGGGGGCGTCTTCGCCGTTTACCGGCACCGGCTCGCTCGAGATCGAAGGGCGCGTCACGCTCGCGGGCGGCCTCGACCTGGGCGAAAGCGGCACGCTGGTGGTGCATGTGGATGCGAATGGCGAGGTGGAGACCGTCACGGTGGACGGCGACCTGCGCATCGGCGCGGGCGTGACGCTGGTGGTGGACGGCTACGACCGCGCCGCTCCGACCACCCGCCATACGGTGGTGTCCGTGACCGGCGACGCCGCCGGCGACTTCGCGGGCCACAACGTGACCCAGCCCAGCTGGAAGCTCTGGCGTGACGGCGACAGCTGGTATCTCGTCAAGGCGACCGGCACCACCGTGATTTTCCGCTAAACCTAAGCGTCGCAGTTTTTTAGCCGCAAAGAACGGCATGGCGCGAAGAATGGGTGGCTATGGTGAGCGAAACCTTTAGATCGGTTCGTGAAATAGTGCTAAAAGTGCATCCTGTAATGTATTTTAGCACCAATTGAATTGGAAATCGCTTGTACTTGTGCTAAATCAAGATATTTGGTAGGATATTAGCACCCCGAAGGCATGGAAGGAGTATGTGATGATAGGACGAAAGGTTGAGCAAAGCGAGCTTATGCGGATGTATGAATCCGATGAATCGGAGTTCGTCGCAATCTATGGACGTCGCCGCGTAGGCAAGACATATCTCGTGCGAGAGACGTTTGACGGGCAATTCACGTTTCAGCATTCTGGTCTTGCGAAAGGTGGAATGAAGCGCCAGCTTGCCAATTTCGCCGTTTCTCTCAAGTCGTTTGGGTTGTCCGGACATGGGACGCCGAAGAATTGGGATGAGGCGTTCGTCATGCTTCGAGAGGTTATTGAGGCGAGCGATTTCAGCAGGAAAGTCGTGTTCATCGACGAGATGCCGTGGCTAGACACGCCGCGGTCGAATTTCGTGTCGGCGCTAGAAGGATTCTGGAATGGGTGGGCATCGGCGCGCAAGGACATTCTGCTGATCGTCTGCGGTTCGGCCGCCTCCTGGATATCAAAGAAATTGTTTCGAAATCGCGGGGGACTTCATAACCGCGTCACGTGTCGAATCTGCCTGAACCCGTTTATGCTGAACGAGTGCGAAGGCTTTGTCCGCGAAAGGGGCCTTGTGATGTCGCGGTCGGAAATAGCCGAGTGCTACATGGCGTTCGGTGGAATCCCGTACTACTGGCGATACCTTGACAAGCGCTTCTCGGTCGCGCAGAATCTCGACAGGATGTTCTTCGAGGACGGAGCTCCGCTCGCCGACGAGTTCGTGGAGCTCTACTCGTCGTTATTCCGCAACTCGGCTATGCCCCGGAAGATCGTGAAGGAACTTGCCGGGAGGGTCGCCGGCATGACGCGGAAAGACATCGCGCATGCGCTCGGCATTTCCGCATCCGGCAAATTGACGGACGCGCTTGAAGCGTTGACCGTGAGCGGCTTTGTCCGAAAGTACAATCCTTTCGGCTCAGGGATCAGCAAACAGGTGTTTCAGCTTGTCGACGCGTTTTCGCTCTTCCATTTCCGATACCTTGCGGGCAGGAGGTCGTCAGACGGCAACTTCTGGTTGCGGACGGTGGATTCGCCTTCCCACAGAGTCTGGTGCGGGTTGGCCTTTGAACGGCTTTGTCTCCTGCATCAGCCGCAGATACGCAGGGCGCTTGGGATTGTTGGCGTTCTCGTAGAGTGTTGCGCGTGGCATCATCGGGCAGACGACATGTGTCCAGACGGCGCACAGATAGATTTGCTTTTCGACAGGGCCGACAATGTCATCAACATCTGCGAATGCAAGTACACGGCGGAGCCGTTCAGGATCGACAAGGAGTATGACGCGAAACTGGCGCAAAAGATTGGCGTGTTTCGCGATGTGACAAAAACGCGGAAATCGATCCACCTGACGATGATCACGTCCAGCGGGCTTGTCCGAAACGAATACTCGTCTCGTGTCCAGTCGGAGGTTACGCTAGACGATCTTTTTGCAGCAGAATAGACGCAAGGGCATTGAATCGTTGAATTCAAGTCTATGCGAAGGACAATGTTGTGCTTTGAGGTAGGATTCTGTATACTTGCAATGCTTTGTAAAAGCTGGCATAAGGAAGAAAATCATGAGTCCGTTGCAAAAACTGGGAAAACTCGACGTGTTTCGGTGGCGTGCACGCTCGTGTGCCACCGCATCCAGGATGCGGTGGGGCGCGCGCTGGGGGGCTGGAATCATCGGCGCGGTGGCCTGCATGGTCGCGACAAGCTCCTACGCGGACGCAGACCCCGTGCGCGGGCGCGTGGCCGGCATGTACTACACGTTGACGACCCGGACGCCGCAGTTCCCTTTCCTCGCGCTCTGGCAGGTGAACGCGAACGCGAATCGCGGTTCCGGCAGCGACGCGACGCCGTCAACAAGCCGTTTGGATGCCGATGAGCTCGCCACGCTCCCGTCCGATGCGTTCAAGCGTACGGCCTACCTCTGCGATGGAGGAAAGACTGTCGCGTACGAACTTTCGTTTTCGGGTCTGACCCCAGGAGCCGACTATCTGCTGGAGTTCTACCTCAACGAACCCTGGCAGCTGAACACGCGGGCACAGAAGGTGCAGATCAACGGCGAGACGGTCAAGGATGCGAACGGCGACGACTTGGTGGTCGATCCGGGCGTGATTGGCGGAAACGCCATCAAGACCATCGGCAAGCTCGCGTTCACGAACGTGACGGCTCAGGCGAACGGCACCATTTCTTTCTCTTTCCCGCTCGCCAAGGACCAGCCGGTGCTGAACGTGGCGACGCTGTCCGGCACGAACCTGCCGACGGCTGCGGCCCTTGAGCTGAAGATGTCGGGCGAAGGCGCCGGCACGTTGAGCTGGGGGGCAGCGCGGGACACGTTGGCGTACTACGTCGAGAGCCGGACGGGAGACGGCGCCTGGACGCCCCTTGCCACGCTGGATTCGTCGGTGCGGTCATTGGCCGTTTCGCCTGCGGCAAACGCGCGGACGGAATACCGGGTCGTCTCCTCGAACGGTCTCGGCACGGTGACGAGCGCGGTGCGGACGTATCTGAAAGATGCTCCGCGCGTGCGGTACGCGCTGAACATCGGAGAGACGTCGGCCGCGTGCGGATGGTTCGTGCCGGCCAATGCCGCGCTCGTTTCGCCCTATCGGAGCATGACAATCTCGTCCGGGCAGTCCGTCAACGGCCTGGACGGTCCGTACATGGGCCTTGAAGCGCTCTACCGCACGTACGGCTACCAGATTGGCTACGCCGGCAAGAACCGGATCGCGCTCGTGTTCTCGAACCTCACGGCAAACGCCGAGTATGAAGTCTGCCTCCACGCCGTCGAGCCGTGGAGCGCTGCCACGAACGAAAGAACTGCGCGGCAGGTCAACATCCTGACGAACGGCGTCCTGGCCGGCGCATGGCCCATCACGAAGGCGGGCGGGTACGTGCCGTTCACGGCGGTCTACACGAACCTCACCGCGTGCGCGGATGGAGACGGGCGGCTCGAGATCGCCTTGGGCAAAGACGCCCAAGACGCGGTACTGTGCGGCGTCGAGGTGCTTGCGCGCGCCGACGAGCCGATGTCCGGGGATGTGCCGGAGACGAGGCTCGTGGAATTCGCCGACGGCATCCACGTGGTGCCGGAGACGCGCCATGCCCAGTTCTCCTACGAGATCCAGTGCAAGGATTCGGAAGATGGGGCCGTCACGACGCTTGCGACGGCGGTGTCCGCGTTCGGCATGCTGGACAGGACGGTGTCCGCCGGTGCGACGCGGTGGTACCGGGCGCGCGGAACCTTCAGGGGCGAAACGGGTTCCTGGTCGCCCTGGAAGGCCGGAATGCGCGCCGGACGGGGCCTCGCGGATGCGCTGCGTGTCAACTTTACCGCGAACTGGGCGAGCGAGACGCCGGACGGGTGGGTGAGCGACGCGCCGTTCCGCGTGGGGCACGAAGAAAGCTCTTTCAGGGATTCCGCCAAGCCGTTTCCCGCCGTGCCGCAGAATGCCGTACCTGAACAGGCTCCGGACGCCATCTACCAGACGCAGCTCTTCAGCGACCAGTGGGGATCGACGGAATCCTACCGCTTCGCGTTTCCCGGACTTGACCCGCAACAGACGTATCGCATGAGGTTCCATCTCTTCGAGTCGTACTTCACGGCGGTGTCGAACCGGATGTTCGACGTGGCCTTCAACAATGCGCGCGAGGATGCACTTGCGGCCATCGACCCGTTCAACGTCTGCGGCGGAACTAAGATACCGGGCGTCATTGAGGGAGAGGTTCGGCCAGGCCCCGACGGCGTCATCCGCATGACGGTCATGCGCGGGAAGGAGAATCCGGTTTTGCGCGGCATCGAGTTCGTGCCGGTCAAGTCGGCGCCGTTCGGCGCCGGGCGGTTGGCCGTGATGCGTGACGCGGACGACGCCGCGCCCGGCAACCTCGCCGAGGCGTTCGTGTCCGAGCGCGACCTGACGACCTTCTCCTGGACGGAGGCAGACGTGGCTGGCGCCGGGGACCATCCGCGTATCCTCGCGCACGCGCGCCTGTATGCGCCTGCGGCCGACGACTACGTTTTCACGAAGACCGCCACGGGAACGTACAACCTGTGGATCGACGGCCAGCGCGTGCAATGCGGTGCCGCCGTGGCACTTGCGGGCGGCCCGCACGACATCTATGCGGAGCATCTGCCGTCGGGCGGTGCCGCCTCCGAGCTGGCGTGGTCGGCCGCTGGCGTGACGCTTCCGGCCCTTTCGTCGTGCCTCATGGCGGCGCCGGAGACCTTATCGTATCCGTCGGATTGGCACTTCATCCAGATCGGCGCCGCTGACTCGCCCGCGTTCCTGCGCGCGACGTCCGCCGCCGGCACGAACTGGCTGATGGCCGCGTCGGGACGGGACATGTGGGGCGGGACGGACTGCGCCACGTTCCTCTACCGTGCGGCGGGGAAGGGACCGTTCGAGTGCTCGTTCCGCGTGACGGAGTGCGGCGGTCCGGTCCTTTCCCAAAACACGCGGTTCGGAATCGCCGTGCGTTCGTCGCTCGCGTCCGCCGATCCGAACGGATTCTTTTTCTACGGCGGAGTGGACGGCACGCATAAGGGCACCATGCGCGGCTACGGCGACCTGTCGCCAAACGACGGCACTCTCTCGATCGGCTACGCCTTGGATTCCTCGACGGTCGGCGACCTTGCGAATCCGCCGTTCAGGCTGAAGATGACGCGCGAGCGCATGGGCGCGAACGACCGATACGTCCTGACCTACTCGTTGGAGGACGGGACGTGCGTGAACGCGGTCACGCAGACCGTCGCGCACGTGGAGAACGTCTACGTGGGCCCCTGCAGCATCTCTCACCACACCGCCGGCGCGTCGCTCGTCCATTACGGTTTCGACGAGCTGACGTTCACGGATACGTCCGTCAAGGGTGTTGTGATCATCTTTCGATAGGGCCATCGCCGTCCGCGGCTGGCGATGGAACGTCAGCCCTACCAGAATGTCGGTGTTTTGCATCCACCTCCAAGGAGAAAGAAAATGAAAATGAAAATCAACCGAAAAGATTTCATCGGGCTCGGAATGGCGTTCGCCGCGTCCGGCTGCAGCACGTGGGACGGCGGATTCCCCGCGATCACCGCCGTGCGTAGTCCCAACGGCCTGCTGCGCCACGCCAGCATCGGCACCGCCAACATGGCCGGCGGCGACATCAAGAGCCTCCGCTCGCATCCGAAGATCGAGATGGCGGCGTTCTGCGACGTGGACGCGAAGTTCCTCGACCGCATGAAGAAGGAGTTCCCCAAGGCGCACTTCTACCGCGACTGGCGCGAGCTGCTCGCGAAGGAAGGCGACGCCATCGACTCGATGAACATCTCCATCCCGGACCACAACCACACGATCGTCGCCGCCGCCGCGATGCGGAAGGGGAAGCACATCTACCTCCAGAAGCCGCTCTGCAAGAGCCATGCCGAGGCGGCGCTCCTGCGCGACCTCGCCGTGCGGAACGGCGTCGTCACGCAGATGGGCGCGCAGTACACGGCGTTCATGGCGGACCGGCAGACGGTCGAGCTGTTGCGCACGGGCGCACTCGGTCCGGTGGAGCGCGTCTATTTCTTCTCCACGCGCAAGGGCCTCTCCCGCCGCCGCCGCTACCTGCCGGCGTCAGTGCCCGCGCCGGAGCACCTGGACTGGGACCTCTGGCTCGGCACGGCGGCGGTCCGTCCGTATGCGCCTGACGTCTACCATCCGCTCATCTGGCGCGTGTGGCGCGACCTCGGCTCCGGCTGGATCGGCGACATCGGCTGCCACCTGATGTCCGCTATCTGGAAAGGCATGTCGCTCGGGAAGGCCGCGCCGCTCACCGTGGTCGCCGAGACGCAGACGAACGCCGAGGACAACGTGAAGGACATCGTCTGGCCCACGGCCACGCACATCACCTGGAAGTTCGCCGGCGTGCCGGCCTCGGGCGGCAAGCCGTTCGAATGGGAGTGGTTCGACGGTTGCAGCGAGCCGGACAACCTGGCGCCCGCGCAGTTCCGTCCGCCCGCCGAGGTCGAGCGTCTCTTCGAGCAGACGCCCGCGAAGAAGCGTCCGCACGAGGGCAAGGCCATCAAGTGCCGCGACGGCTCGTCCGCAACGACGGCAAGCCCATGAAGGCGCCGCAGCTTCCCGCCGTGCCGTCCCACTACCACGAGTTCGTGGACGCCTGCCTGGAGGGACGCAAGGCCTCCACCGACTTCGACTGGACGACCTGGATGATGGAGACGATCCTCGCCGGCGAGATCGCCGAGCGGGTCGCCGGCACGAAGCTCGCCTGGGATCCGAAGAGCCGCGTGTTCGACTGCATTGCCGCCAACGCGTTTCTCAAGTCCTCGTACCGCAAGGGATGGGGGATCGAAGGCCTGTCTTGACCGCGAAGCGTTTTCCGTTCCGCCGTCCGTTATGGGATTATATCATGGCATGACCCCGAGGAACGAAGCCGCCGAGACGGCGGCGGCCGTGACCTTGCATCGTGCGGGAAAAAGGGTATAATATCGCCTTCAAATCCGAACAAGCACAAGGAACCACAATGGAAAAGAAGAACCATCTGTTTAAGGCCGAGATCAAGGAGATACTCGATCTCGTGGTGAATTCGCTCTATTCGAAGAAGGAGATATTCCTGCGCGAGCTGCTGTCCAACGCCTCCGACGCCATCGACCGCGCGAAGTACCAGGGCCTCACGCAGCCGGAGCTGGTGGCCGACAACCCGACCTGGCAGATCGACATCGTCGCCGACAAGGACGCCAAGACCCTCATGATCTCCGACAACGGCTCCGGCATGAACGCCGAGGATCTCGAGAAGAACCTCGGCGTGATCGCCTCGTCGGGCACCAAGGCGTTCCGCGCCGCGCTCAAGGAGAAGGGCGGCGCCAACCTGCCCGAGCTGATCGGTCAGTTCGGCGTCGGCTTCTACGCGGCGTTCATGGTGGCGGACAGGGTGCGCGTCGTCTCGAAGAAGCGCGGCGAGGACGCCGCCTACCAGTGGGAGAGCGACGGCACGGGCTCGTACTCAGTGGAGGACGGCGCGCGCGACGCCTATGGCACGAGCGTGATGCTGCACCTGCGCCCGGAGTTCGAGGAGTACCTCGACGAGTGGCGGATAAGCGAGCTCGTCAAGAGCTACTCGGACTTCATCGCCTACCCGATCTACTTCAAGGGCCTGCCCGAGAAGAAGGACGACGACAAGAAGGACGACGAGAAGAAGGAGCCGGAGGCCCCCAAGCCCCTCAACACGATGGTCGCCCTCTGGAAGCGTCCGAAGAAGGACGTGAAGCCGGAGGAGTACACCGAGTTCTACCGCCACCTCACGCACGACTACGACGAGCCGATCGAGACGATCCACTTCTCCGGCGAGGGGCAGGTGGAGTTCAAGGCGCTCCTCTTCCTGCCGAAGAGGGCGGGGATGGACATCTACATGCCGCAGACGAAGCGCGGCCTTTCGCTCTACGTGCGCAACGTCTTTATCGGCAACGACTTCGAGATGCTGCTCCCGGAGTACCTGCGCTTCACGAAGGGCGTGGTGGACTCGTCCGACCTGCCGCTCAACGTCAGCCGCGAGATGCTGCAGGACGACGCCGTGATCCGCAAGATCAAGGCGGCCGTCACCTCGAAGATCCTCTCGACTCTCCAGGAGATGAAGGACAAGAAGGCCGACAAGTACAAGGAGTTCTACGAGGCCTTCGGCCGCATCGTGAAGGAGGGCATCCACACCGACTGGGAGAACGCCGACCGCATCAAGAAGCTGGCGCTCTACCCGAGCGCGAAGACGGAAGAGGGCAAGATGATCTCTCTCGACGAGTACGTGAAGGCGATGCCGAAGGACCAGAAGGACATCTACTACCTCGCCGCCGAGCGCCTGGAGGAGGCGCGCCACTCGCCGCAGATCGAGCAGGCGCTCAAGCACGGCTGCGACGTGCTGTTCTTCGTCGATCCCGTAGACGAGTGGCTGGTGGATTCCTTCCGCGAGTACGAGGGCAAGAAGCTCGTTGACATCGCGAAGGGCGACGTGCAGTTCGGCAGCGAGGAGGAGCAGAAGGCGGAGAAGGAGGCGAACGAGAAGGCGTCCGCCGACCTCAAGCCGTTCCTCGACGCTGTGAAGGAGCAGCTTAAGGAGCAGGTGGCGGACGTGCGCGTCTCCACGCGCCTGGCGGACTCGCCGTGCTGCCTTGTGGCCGGCGAGCACGCGATGAGCGCGTCGATGGAGCGGATGCTCCGCGCCATGAAGCAGGACGTCCCGCACGAGAAGCGCACGCTGGAGATCAACGCCGCGCATCCGCTTGTGGAGAAGATGAAGGGCCTTTCCGGGGACGAGCTGAAGGACGCGGTGGAGCTGCTCTACGACCAGGCGCTGATCGCGGAAGGTTCGGCCATCCCCGATCCTGGACGGTTCACGAAGCTTCTGACGGCGCTCATGCTGAAGTAGGCGGGCCGATGAAGGGGAGCGTTCTCGTCACTGGCGGCGCGCGCCGCATCGGCCTCGCGATCTGCGAGGAGCTGTCGGCGCGCGGCTGGAACGTGCTGTCGCATTCCCGCGATCCGGAGAATCCTCTGTCATCGGATTTCTCAAGATGCGATACGGCCGCAGATCGGCTTTTCGCCGCCGCGCTCGAGGCCGCGCCGGACCTATGCGCGATCGTGAACAACGCAGCCGTGTTCTCCAAGGCGGCCGAGCTGCCGCCGGATGAGGCAAAAGCACTCTGGGCTGTGAACGTGGCGGTGCCGGTCCGCCTGGCGGAGCTGCTTGCGGCGCATCTCGCGGCGCGTCACGCCGCAGGCACCGTGGTGAACCTCCTGGACACGCGTATCTTGGGTGGGAGCCGGGACCACCGGGACCACCGAGACCACCGGGAATGCCGGGAGATTCTTGGGGAGAAGGGGCTGGATCCTTATTCCGCGAGCAAGGTGGCGCTGGCAAGGGCTACCGTGGAGCAGGCGCGTCGCCTTGCTCCGACGCTGCGCGTCAATGGCGTGGCGCCCGGGCCGGTTCTGCCGCCGACGGATCCCGCCAACCGCGAGAAGGGCGGCGACATCCTCCTGCCGCGCCGTCCGACGCCGTCCGACGTGGCGTCCGCTGTCGCGTTTCTCCTTGAGGCCGATGCCGTGACAGGGCAGGTGCTTGCGGTAGACTCCGGCCAGAACCTAGCCCAATTGCCAGTTGACGATTCGACGTCTGTGCTGTAGAATCATCCCTAAACAAAGGACAATCAGACATGAAGAAACTTATGACACTTGCAGCCGTCATCGCTGCCATTGCGATGCATGCGGCGTTGACGCCGGCGACGCTGTTCAGCGACCATTGCGTGCTGCAGCGCGGCAAGAAGGTTCCCGTATGGGGCAAGGCGGATCCGGGCGCGGCCGTCACGGTGGAGTTCGCCGGCCAGAAGAAGCAGGCGAAAGCGGACGGGGCCGGATGCTGGCGGGTCGATCTCGATCCTCTCGAGGTGTCGTGCGATCCGCGCGAGATGCGGATCGCCGCCGACGGGGCGGCGCACGAGGAGGTCGTGCTCAAGGACGTGCTGGTCGGCGTCGTGTGGCTCTGCGGCGGACAGTCGAACATGACGTTCGCGATGTGGCCCGAGCCGAGGATCGGCACGCACGCCGGACGCGAGATGAACGGATACTACGACATCATGCTCACGGACGCGCCGCTCGTCCGCGGCGTGAACATGCCCCAGTGCTGGAGCGCGGAGGAAAAGGATCACGCCAAGCTCAAGTGGTTCGCGTTCACCCCGGCGAATGCCAGGGACGCCATGGTGTTCTCGGGCGCGGCCTGGCACTTCGCGGTCCGCCTCAACCAGGCGCTGAAGATACCCGTGGGCGTCATCGAGTCCGCGTGGGGCGGCAGCTGCATCGAGACGTGGATTCCGTCTGACGGCTATCTCGCGAGCGAGAACTTCAAGGGGCTCGCCACGCGCAAGATCGCCACCGAGGCGACTCCGGAACAGGTCGCACAGGCAAAGAAGGCCGGCAGGAAGCCTTCGCTGCACCAGCAGGCCAGGGCCTGCTGGAACGCGATGATCTATCCGCTGGCGCCCTACGGGATCGAGGGCGCGATCTGGTACCAGGGCTGCTCCAACCGCGGGAGGTGGAAGGAGTACTACGAGATGCTGACCGCGCTGAGGACAGGCTGGTCCAAGCGTTTCGAAGTGGCAGACATGCCTTTCTTCCTCTGCCAGATCACGCCGTATGGCTACGGCTTCAAGACGGAAGAGGCGGATCCCGGAGAAGTGCAGATCCGCGAGGAGATGGAGCGCTTCGGACGCTCCAACGGCAACAACGTCGGCTGCGCGATCCTTTCGGACATCGGCGAGCTCGACTGCATCCATCCCGGCGACAAGCGCACGGTCGGCACGCGACTTGCGGCGCTCGCGCTGAACAGGATATACGGCAAGAAGAAC
The DNA here is from genome assembly GCA_902763655.1 of uncultured bacterium. Taxonomy (GTDB): domain Bacteria; phylum Verrucomicrobiota; class Kiritimatiellia; order RFP12; family UBA1067; genus RUG572. The sequence continues at coordinate 19,059 of CACWSW010000044.1, read as the reverse complement.
CTTAAGTGCGACGCGCCCGTGTTCGACAAGGCGGTTCTTTCCGCCGACGGGAAGCGCGTAACGCTCTCGTTCCACAATGTCGACGGCTGGTGCATGAAGGGGACGTATGAGCCGAGATTCGAGCTGGCGGGGACCAATGGCGTGTATGCCGCCGTCAAGAGCGTCATCAAGTCCAACGTCAAGTCTATCGATCTGGTGGTGCCGGATGGCATGGAGCCTAAGAAAGTTGCCTACATGCGCAGGAGCTGCGTGCACGGATTCCTGAAGAACGAGGCAGGGCTCCCGCTCGGGCCGTTCCGCGGACAGGTTGGCAGCGCCTCGAAGTAGCGACATGGCAGAAGTCGCGCCAGAAAAGATATTCAGCGTCGGGAAGCTGACCCTCTCCATACGCAAGAACCTGCTCGCCAACAACGCGAAGCTCGCCGGCGTGTGGATCGAGGGAGAGGTGAGCGGCCTCAAGACCTACTCCTCGGGGCACCGCTACTTCACGCTGAAGGACAAGGACGCGCAGATTTCATGCGTGCTGTTCTCGTTCCGCGTGACCGGATGCGACGAGGGCTTCCGCGGTAAGCTCGCTGAGGGAGACGAGGCCCTGAACGGCCTGAAGGTGCAGGTGGCCGGCGAGCTGGACCTCAACATGTCGCGCGGACAGTACTCGTTCAAGGTGACGCGCGTGCGGCTCTCCGGCCTGGGCGACCGCATGGCGCAGTACAACGCGCTAAAGGCGAAGCTGGAGGCGGAGGGCCTGAACAAGCTCGACCATCCGGAGCTTCGGCGTCCGTTGCCGAAGCTTCCTCACCGCATCGGGATCGTCACGTCTTCCGCAGGGGCCGTGATCCACGACATGTGCAACGTGCTCACGCGCCGCTTCCCGAACATAGAGATACGTCTCTTTCCCGTGAAGGTGCAGGGGGATGGTGCAGCAAACGAGATCGTGGGCGGCATCCGGTACTTCCAGACAAGCGGCTGGCGGCCCGACGTGCTCATCGTCGGGCGCGGTGGCGGCTCTGTGGAGGACCTATGGGCGTTCAACGAGGAGCCTGTGGTGCGGGCGGTGGCGGAATCAGCCGTGCCGGTGATCTCTGCGGTGGGGCACGAGTCGGACACCACGCTGTGCGACCACGTGGCGGACCTTCGTGCGGGTACGCCCTCGATCGCCGCAGAGCGTGCCGTCCCGGTGAAGGCGGAGCTTGCGGCCCAGCTGGCAGACCTTGCCGCACGCCTCTCCCGCGCGCCTCGGCAGCATGCGGAAGGGCAGGTCCAGCAGCTCGACTACCTTTCGCTACGGCTCGGCAAGGCGCTGGAGGGCGTTGCCGTGCGCGCGGAGCGGCGCCTGCGCGACGCGTCTGCCCGCCTTGCGCCAGCGCTGAAGGAGACGGTCGCGCGCATGGAGATGCGCGTCCAGCGGGCGGCGCTGCGGCTGGAGCAGCCGATCCCCACGGCGCTTCACCGAGCAGAAGGCGCGTTGCGCGAGCAGGCGGCGCGGCTTGACCTGCTCAACCCATACGCCGTGCTGACGCGCGGCTACTCGATCACGACAGACGCAGACGGGCACGTGATCCGAAGCGCGGATGCCGTGAAGTCCGGCGACAGGCTTACGACGCGCCTGGCCGAAGGGGAGGTTGCATCCGTCGCCGTCTAGTAGTATAATTGGCAGCCAATGTTCAACCTGTTTGGCAGAAACGAAAAACCTAGGTTCCCGTTCGCGTCGGCAACGGTGACCGATCGTGGTTTTGTCCGGAAGGCGAACGAGGACAGTATGCTGTGCAGGGACGAGGACGGGTTCTTCTGCGTGTCGGATGGCATGGGCGGCGGCGAGGGCGGTGCGCTGGCAAGCCGGTGGATATGCGACTCCTTCGCCGGGGTGATGGACGCGGAGAAGGATTCCGCCTACGAGATCAAGCAGTTTGCGCTCGTCAGGGAGATTCAGCGCGTCAACGATCGGATACGCGCGTACGCCCGGGAAAACGGCTATCGGATGATGGGAGCCACCATTGCGCTGATGCTGGTGGACGTGGCGAATCCCGCCAGGGCGCTCATCTGCTACGCAGGCGACAGTCGCATCTACCGCATGCGTGGCGGCGAACTGAAGCAGCTCACGCGCGACCATACGGTTGGGAACGAGCTGGGGAGAGCGCTCTCCGAGAATGCCGCCGCGCGTGCGGCCGACCTGCAGAGCCGCCGCAACCCGCTAACGCACATCCTCACTCGCGCCATCGGCACGGAACTGCGCGCCCGTCCGGATCTGGCCGAGACGGATGTCAAGCGAGGAGACCGCTTCCTGTTCTGTTCAGACGGCGTACACGACATGCTGGAGGACGCCGAGATCGCCTCCCTGTTGAAGGGCGCATCTGCGCCGCCAGCTGCCATCACCAGCTTGTCTGCGGCTGTGCGGAACGCCGGTGCGGCCGACAACTTCACGATGATATGCGCATTCGCGTGACGGGGGACGATGCCAGAGACGGTGGAGATCGGCGGCGTGACGGCCGAGGTGGCGCGTTGCTTCTGGGCTAGGCTGAAAGGCTTGATCGGGCGGCGCGGCCTGCCGCCAGGGCGGGGACTCCTGATTCTGCGCTGCAACGCCATCCACACATTCTTCATGCGTTTTGCGATCGATGCCACCTTCTACGACAGGCATGACCGCGTCGTGAAGACGGTACGAAATATCCGTCCGTGGCGTCCGTTCGTCTGGGGCGGTTTTCGCGCCGTGAAGGTGCTTGAAACGGCGGCTCGATAGGCGAGCGAAAAATAATTTCATCACGACGTCAGATTTGCTTGTTGTCATCTCCTTACCCGTATGTGCGACCTGCACGTAAAGGAAAGTGAAGGTGAATCATGAACAAGACGACAAAGACAATTCTGGCCCTCATGGGCGCAATCGCATTCGCCGGTACGGCCATTGCCGCTCCTGGATTTGCCCATGCCCCTGCCGGTGGGATTGGCCATTATCACGGTGGCCGCCATTGGGGTGGCCCCACGCCGGGCCACTATCGCTCGGGACACTACTACCATGGTGGGCGACACTGGGGATATGCGCCTCCTCCACCCCCGCCTCGGGTCTGGGGATACACGCCGCCGCCGCCACCTCCTCCCCCTCCGCCCCCGCCTCGGTACTGGTGGTGACGGATCAATGGACGGATATTGCCTTAGCCGCGCAAGTCGATGGACTTGCCGGCCGAGGCATCCGCCGCGACAGGCTGGCAACGGCCGTAGATGCGGGCAAGCGAGTCCACGCACCGCACCGTTCCCCGCCAGAAAGGAATCGGACCGAGACGCTTGAGGATTGAGGATTGGTGATTGGAGATTGAGGATTGAAGATTGAAGATTGAGGATTGAAGATTGAAGATTGAGGATTGAGGATTGAGGATTGGAGATTGAGGGGTGGAAGATTTAATCTTCAATCTCAAATCCTCAATCTTCAATACCAGATCTTCCACCTCTATGCCGCGCAGCGAGAGAAGGGTGGTGGGGCGCTGCGCGATCTCTTCTCCAAGCAGCAGCATGACGGCGACGAGGTGCTTGCATGGACGTGCCCAGTCCGGGCAGGAGCAGTGCATCTTGACGTCGTAGACGGATTTGGTCGGCGACCATACCAGCGGTTCGGCTTGGGGGAAGAGGGGAATGCCTTCGGTGCGGAAGAGGGACTCGATCTCGGTGGGCAGGTCGTCGGTCAGGAGACGGCCGAGCATCATCGGTTCGGCGGCGATGGCGGCGGCGATCCGTTCGCGTGCCGCCGAGTCTGGCGTGGTGAAGTCTAGCGTGAGGCGGTATGGGGCTTCGCGCGAGCCGACGACGGTCGCTTCGACGTGCGGACCTTCCAGCACCAGTTCGGTCACCTGTCCCGCAACGGCATATTGCCGCCCTCGCCCGAATCGCGGCCCCAGGCGCATCGCCTCCAGCGAGGCGATCCACCTGCGTGCCCACCAGACGGTGCGCGCGAGCGCGAAGCGATTTGACATTTGGGGGCCGCAATGAATTGCGCCCCCCGGCCGGAAAAATGCGAATGGACTACGCGGGGCATAAATGGTATGATGTTGGCAAGTCTTGAAAAGAGGAATGAGACATATTTCAAGATAGGATATGGTATCGATGAACAGACGCGAATTCCTGAAGCTCGGGTCGGTGGCGGCGGCGCTGCCGGCGGTGCGGTCGTTTGGTGCGGAGGCGAAGGGCGACCTGCCGCCGTGGGCCGAGGAGAAGATCGACGAGGCCGTGGCGCGGTTTCGCGCGTGGAAGGGCAAGGACGAGGTGGTGGCGTTCACGTTCGTGACGGACGTCCATTCCCATCTGCTGGAAATCGCACCGAAGCCGGACTTCTCCAATTCACGGTACCACGTGCTCTTCGCGCAGGCAACGGCGGACCGCGCAGGATGCGATTTCCTCGTGGACGGCGGCGACCACGACTACGACAACGGACGTCCCTCGCCGGAGGACGCCCTGAAGCGCATGGCCGTGACCAGGCACGTCTACGAAGGGTATGCGGCCAAGCCCGTGCTCTTCTGCCTCGGCAACCACGACCACGGTTCGTTCCCGGCCGACAAGAAGTCCCCGCGCCCCATCTCCTCGGAGCTGTTCGGCGACACCTTCAACGGCCTGGCGGAGAAGCACGGGTTCAAGCTCGTGTTCGGCGAGAACAAGTCTTGGGGGTACTACGACGTGCCCGGCAAGAAGTTCCGTGCCATCTTCTGCAACACGTCCGACGACGGCTACTACGGTTTCTCCCTCTCCCAGATCGACTTCATCAAGAAGGCTCTGGAAACGATGCCGGAGGGCTGGACGGGCGCCGCGTTCGGGCACTACTGCGTGTTCAGCGAGATCGGGCACTGGAAGAATCCCAACATGACGCTCTTCGAGTGCAAGCACCGCAAGGAGTTCATGGACGCTCTCGAGTCGTTCGTGAAGAAGCGTCCGAATGCGTTCGCGGGATTTTTCTGCGGCGACAGCCACTTCGACAACGAGATGGAGCTGCGGGGCGTGAACTGGACGATCTTCCAGGGGTACGGCGGCGTGGGGCGCGCGAACAAGCCGTGGGGCGCGCGCACGGTGTCGTTCAGCCGCGCGAATAACATGCTGTTCGATATCGTAGCCGTCAAGCCGTCCGTCGGCGAGTTCAAGATCTTCCGCGTCGGGGCGGGCGGCCCGGCCTGCGACCGTCTCTGCGTCTTCCACAACAGGTTTTAACGATCATGAAACATAAACGTATATTTCTTTTCCTGCTGGCGGTTGCGGCTCTACCGGTCGTGGCCGCGCCGGCGCTGGGGTCGAACGCCGAGCGCGTGCTCGCGCGTCTGAAGGAAGTGGCGGACTCGCCGAACTACTACTGGGCCTGGACGCATCCGTGGATGAACGCCTGGGAGCGGAAGGGCGACGCGCGGTACGCCGTGAAGACGGAGAAGGGGTTTGAGCCTCTGCCCACCGACAAGGTCACGCTCGCGTGCGGCTACTCGAAGTATGCGGACGGTCGGCTCGTCGCGATCGGCTATTCCGACCTCGCCGCCGTCGCCGGCACCTGGCATTCGCCGCAGTACTACGCCGCCAACCGGGCCACGCTCACGGCCGCGATCAAGCGCCACTGGCGCGAGTACGGCGGCATCACGGTGTTCAGCTGGCACATGGACCAGCCCTACTGCACCAACGGCTTCCGGCAGGCGTCGTATCGGTTCAAGTCCAGCGGCGCCGACCGCAACGTGATCCGCCAGATCCTCGACGGCACGGGCGGCCCCTGCGGCACGGAGAGCATCGAGGGACGAAACTACCGTCCGCCGTTCCCGAACCCGCGCGCGTGGTACATGGCCTCTCTCAAGGACATCGCCGACTTCTTCAACGGCCTCGTCGACGAGGAGACGGGCGAGAAGATTCCCGTCATCATGCGCTACGGGCACGAGATGGACGGCGCCTGGTTCTGGTGGGGGCGCACCTGGTGCGAGCCGGCGGAGTTCCGCGCGTTCAGCCGCATGACGGCAGACTACCTGCGCGCGGCCTGCGGCGAAGGGCAGATACTCTTCGCCTACACGGTGGACCGCACCTGGCACGATTTCGGCAAGGAGGGCGATACCGCCAACACGTTCCTCGCCTACTACCCCGGCGAGAAGTACGTGGACGTCGTCGGCCTCGACGACTATTCCATCGCCCGCGGCTGCGACAGCGACGCGAAGGTGGAGAAGGCCAAGGCCGAGACGGTGCGCAAGCTCCGGCTCATCAGCGACTTCGCGAAGACGCACGGTCACGTCGCCGCCCTCACCGAGACGGGCGGCAAGAACAAGCGCGACGACTTCTGGGTCCATCTCCACGGCATCCTGACGGCGGAGGGCGTCCGGTGCGCGTTCGTCGACACGTGGGGCGGCTGCTACGGCACGGTCCCCGACACGCCCGCGTCCGAGCAGGACGAGATCGCGTTCGCGCGCCGTCCGCAAGTGCTGATGGCGGGACCCACGACTGGTTTCAGGAAACACCAGCAAAAGTAATGTAAACGGATATTCGTCGACCTGCCCGCCAACGGCTGGCACGCCGTCCTCTCGGCGGACGCCAAGTCGCTCGCGCTCACCTACATCCCGATGGGCACGCTGTTCATCTTCCGGTGACGGCCCAGAAAAACGCATTTCCCGTCCTACGCGTTGATTTGTTTTGGTATAATACGCGCCGTACAAGACAATGTATGTGATCGAAAAGGAGAATCCAGCATGAAGAAACGCGTGATTGGCATGGTGTGCGCGGCCTTGGCGGCGGCCGGATACGGCGTCGTTACGAACGAGTCGATGGTCATCACGTCGCCGACCGTCTGGTCGGGCGTGACGAACGTCTACACCGCGCCCGTGAACGTGGGGTCGATCCTCGCCGACTTCACGCTGCAGGGGCGGTCGTACGTGCGCTTCATGGGCGCGAACCAGACGGGCGTCGGAACGCCCTCCGTCGACACCAACCCGCAGTTCTACATCGCGACGAACGCGAACGACGTGACGGTCACGGTGAAGGGGTATTCGCTGTTCGCGACCACGTACAGGAACTCGGACGGGCCGGCGAAATGGACGGCGCTCGGCATCGACCCGCCCGGCGACCGGGCGGCCGCACCGTCCCGCGTGCGCGTGCGTCTCGGAACCGCCGGGGGCGAGCCTGGCTCCACCGGACGCGCCAAGCTCGTGGTGGAGGACTATACGAAGGACACCGGTTTCGGAGCCAACGTGTTCGGCACGTTCTGGGCGGAGTGGCTGTTCGTGGAAAGCTCCGTCGCCACGAACGCGCCCGGCATGATCGACTTTCTGGAGATCAAGTCCGGCGCGTATGCCGACATCGCCTGCATCTACAACAAAAGCCCCTATCCGGCGCGCATCCTCTTCAACGGCGGCGTGCTCTTCCGCAACAACGTCTGCGACCACGGCACGTCGTTGAGTCCCGAAACGGGGCACGAGATCATCTGCCAGGGCGTCAACGGCAACCCGATCAGCCTGCGCAAGCAGTTTGCCGAAGCCAAGATGAGCGGCCAGCTGGGCGGAACGGTGCGGATGCGCGGCACCGACGTGCGGCTGCACAACGAGGGGGCCATTCCGCAGTGGGGCAACGGCTGGAACTTCCGTCCGTGGAGGCTGATGCGTTCGGACAACATCGTCTGGGAGATCACGGGCGACATCCACCTGACGGGCAACATGTGGCTGCGCACGGAGTCGGACGACGTCCTGCCGTACGGGCCGGGCGTCGGCGGCATGGTGGTGGAGTACAACGGGTACGCGGGCTACGCGGAGGGGAACGCGAACCAGAACCAGCACCACTGCTGCCTGGACCTGTACGGCCGGCGCCAGCACCTGAACAGCGTCACCAGTACGGGGACGGGTTCCAACATCGGCATCGTCACGAACACCGCGTCCGCCACGGGCACGCTCGTGCTGGGCGCGCAGGACGTGAACGCCACGCTCAACGCGCGCTGCACCGCGAACGTGGCCGTTGAGAAGGAAGGCGCCGGGACGCTCTCGGTGCGCGGGTCGTCCGCCGAGTCGCTGTCCGTCAACGGAGGCCGCGTGTTCTTCTCGGGGGCGCCGAGCGCGTTCACGAACATCGTCGTGGCGTCGGGGGTGCCGATCTACGGGAAGGTCGACGTGCGCGGCTGCCTCACGTTCGCCGGGACGGACGCGGCCATCGACCAGGGTGGCTTCGAGCCGGTTCTCGGATCGGAGGCCGTGCTTGACCTGGGTTCGGACGGGCGCACGCTCACGGTGAAGACTCTCTCTGTCGGCGGCGCGTATCTCGCGCCCGGCGTCTATGCGGCGGCCGACAACGCCTGGCTGCCGTATGGTTCCGTGAAGGTGCTGTTGAGCCCGTCCGTCGCGCCGACGGACGTGACGTGGACCGGGGCGACCTCGACCAGCGCGTCGGCCGCGGGCAACTGGGACGTCGCGCCGGACTTCTCCACGGCCACCTGCCGGCCGATCTTCGCCTCGCCGACGGCCGCGACGGCTTCGGCCGTCCTGGACACGGGGGCGACCTGCAACGTCCTGGGGCTCGGCTTCGGCGGCGTGTCCGCGTTCACGCTTTCGGGCAACGACACGCTCCAGCTGTACGGCAACGTGAGCGTGGACGATCCCGGACTGGGCGCGATGCCGCGCTACGAGGTCGCCGCGCCCGTCCTCCTCCGCGACAGCCAGACGATCACGATGCCGGCGGACGGCGCGGAGGTCGTGTTCTCGGGCGGGATCGACGGCGACCCGACGTGCGGCATCGAGCTGAAGGGGACGAAGCTGAGCGGCCTCGCGTGGGACTATTCGACGAACGGCGTCCTCAAGCTGGTGAATCCGCGCGTGTCGGGTCCGATCACGCACACCACCGGAGGCGGCACGCTCGTCCTCAAGGGGCAGATCGGCAATCCGGGCGACGTCGAGCCGCTGACGATCCGCTACGGGGACTACCGCAACAACAGCAACATCAACGACGGCTGGTGCGAGACGGGCGTGACGCGCTTCGAGGGCGTGACGTGCTGGAAGCCGGTGTCGCTGGAGGGACGCGGGCAGATGGCCGGCGCGACGGGCGTTACGACCTTTTTCATCGCCGCAGCGAACACCACGAACGTGTTCAAGGAAGTCGTGACGCAAACGCCGTCCACGGCGTTGAGCGGAGAGGGCGTGTCGGCGACCGTCGTGTTCGAGAAAGGCTACAGGGATGCGATGACCAGCGGCGCGGGCTTTGGGGCGCACAACGCCACCTACGTGTTCGAGGGGCCGATGGTGCAGGTTCGGAAGGACCGCGAGGTCAACGGCAGCAACGGAAAGCACGTGTTCAAGACCACGGGGAACAGGGCCGCGATGGTGTACAGACTCAATTCCGGGCTTGTCGCCGAGTTCCACGTGGACGACGCCTTCGACGACACGCTCGTGCACATGAACGCCGCGAACGGCGTGATGCGCCTGAACGGCACGCACCAGCGCTGGCTGGTCATCTACTCGTCGAACAACGCCGGGACCATCGAGGGCGACGGCTGCCTCGAGATCATGCAGGGCGTCCTGAACGAGGCCGCGACCGCAAGCACCAACCTGACGTCCGTCCTCTCGGGACGCGTCTCCATCGAGATGTCCGGTTCCGGCTGGCAGCGGCTGAGGAGCCGCGCGTTCGCGTCGTACGGCGACATCACCGTCTCCGACGGCACGCTCACGTTCACCGACGGCGCGAGCTGGCTCAACGGCACGAACGTGAATGTGACCGGGTGCGGCACGCTGAAGCTGACCTCCGCGAACACGTTCAACCCGCAGCACGCGGTCATCCGCTTCGCGGACAGCGGCAAGATCGAAATTCCCGCCGGTATGACGCAGAAGTTCGCCGAGGGCTGGATCGGCGAAAGGCGGCTCTCCGGCCACTATACGGCGGCGAACCTGCCCGGGCACATCTCCGGCGCGGGCGCCATCCAGGTCAAGGGCGTTGGCTTCCAGGTCATCTTCCGCTGACCGGGCGCCTGGGAGGGCCGCGCCGCCAAGATGGCGGCTCCCCATGCGGGAGGGTCGCAGTTTACTGCGACCGCACGGGAGGGCCGCGCTGCTGCGCGGCCGCCGATGGAACGGCGGCCCTACCACGGGAGGGGCGCAACTTGTTGCGCCCGAAATTGCGGTCGCAATAAATTGCGACCCTCCCGAATGGGGAGCCGCCTTCCAGGCGGCGGTCTAACTGGGAAAGCCGCCTTCCATGCGGCGGTTGCCGCGTTCGGCACGTTCTCTGTCGACTACGGCAAGGCCACGCCGCGCTAGCGTAGGATGAACGTGGTGCCCGCGCAGTACTCTAAGATGAGAGTCTTTCCGTCGCCGTCGAGCCGGACGATCCATCCCCTGTCGTCTTGCTTCAGCTTCGCCCCGTTCCAGTTCAGCGTCGCGGCCGTGAGGACGGGGAAGGATTTCCGACCGTTGCGGGCGATCAGGGCCGAGTTGGTGAGCGTGACCGTGGCGCCCGGCGCGAAGGTGACGGGCACGGACGAGACGAGCTGACGCCCGGTCGCGAGGGCGGCGCCGTCGATCGTGAACGAGTTCGTGATCGTGAGCGCGGCGGCGGACGTGGCGTCCGTGCACGTGTTCGTCACGACGGGCCAGCCCATGATCTCGTTCGCCGCGTAGGCGTTGCCGTTCAGGTCGAGCGTCGTGCCCGTATCGAACGCCAGCGTGCCGAACGCGGGCAGGCGCGCGGTGGCATTCGTGTAGCGCGTGAAGAGCGCGCCGTCGCCGTTGTCCGTGGCAAGGACGAAGTTGTTCGTCGTGGAGACGTCGCCGCGTCCCTGCGGGTCGTAGACGAAGCCGAAGTTGTCTGCCCAGTTCGTCGGCTTGTGCGGTCCCGTGGTGTCGTCGTCTCCGTTCCAGGCGCGCCACTCGAACGCGTGCGGGCCGGGCGTGAGCGTGACGTCGGCGGAGGCGAGCGCGGCGGCGCCGCCGGAAAGGACGATGGAACCGTCGATGGTCACCGTCACCGGATCCTTGACCGAGCTCGCGAGCGTCCACGTGACGGGCGCGCCCGTGCGGTTCCAGATGTAGCCCGTGTAGGTGACGAGGCTGTTCCTCGACCAGGCGGCCACGTTGTCCTTCTCGCGGACGTTGGCCATGTACGGCCCGCGCACGACGTAGTTCGTGGGCGTGGCGGAGCCGTTGAAGGCGTTCTGGGCGTTGGCGGCGCTCGAATAGGTGGCGATGCCCTCCCACAGGCCGGGCGCCGCGCCGCGCGGCAACTTGAGCGTGCCCGCCTTCACCTCCACGCGCGGCGCGCCCACCTCCGAATAGTATTCCAGCGTGTTCGCGCCTTCCTTCACGATCTTCTTCCACGTGCCCTCGCCGCACTGAACGCGGGCGGTCTGCGTGCCGCTCACCTGCAGCTCCGGCAGCGCGTAAACCTCGTTCGGCGCGGGGAACGCCACGCCGTCGTACACGCAGCGCTCCGTGTCCGTGGCGGTCTTGCGCATGAGCTTCACCGGGCCGCCGTCGGCCGGGATCGCGCCGTTGCAGTAGGACCAGATGACGCCGCGGTCGAACTCGAAGCCGCCCGTGAAGGAGTTGGCGGGGTTGTTCAGGTGGAGCCATCCGGAATGGCGCCTGTTGCCGTAGTCTTTGGCGGTCACGAAGCCGCCGGTGCCCGTCACGGTCGAGGTGAAGCGCACGTGGGCGTACCAGCGGTCGATCTGCCCGTGCAGATGGATCATCTTGTTCAGCGTCACGGGAATGCTGAACGTGTCGAGCGTCTCGTTGCGGCGGTTGAAGCCCCAGTCGCCGAAGAGGTCGCTGCAGTCGGCCGCGAACTCGACGCTCCACTTGTCCAGCGCCGCGCCGCCGAGCGCGGAGGTCACGAAGCGGAACTGGGCGTTCTTGCCGATGTGGAGCGTGTGGGGGGCGGTGGCCTTAAGGAATTCGATGCTGCTTCCCACGCGGAAGGCGGCGTTCGTGACGTAGATATTGCCGTCGCCGATGAAGTTGCCGACGTTGAACGTGTTCTCGGGGTTTGTGCTGACGAACGTGAGATCGTGGCCGTTGAGGTTGACGGACGGATAGGAGATCCAGATGTTGCCGCCGACGGCCGCGTCGTCGTCCAGGTAGATCATCTTGCCGGCCATGCCGGTAAGACCGTAGATTTGGCCCACGCCGCTGTTGCCGCCAGTCTTGTTGTTGATGTGCAGGGCGCCCGTGCCGTCGGGACCGCGCCCCTGGATGCGGAAGATGCGGTTTGCGTTGTGGTTGTTGGCCTTGGCCTCGCATCTGTACTGCGCGTTCGGAAAGACGGCGATGGGATGCTCGTCGTTGGGCGTCTTGCCCAGCGCATTCTGGGCGTTTGAGAAGAGAACGCCGCCTTCCACGCGGATCGTGCCCTCGTAGGATGCCATCGCGTTCGTGAGGCTCAGCTGTCCCGCGCCGCGCTTCACGAGCGTGCGGGCCTTGTCGTCGCCGCCGTTGAGCGAGGCGAACGTCACGTTCTCGCCCGTCTCCAGGTTGTACGCCGCAAGGGCCTCGGGCAGGTAGGACGTGCCCGCGTCCACGGTGAGGACGATCGGGTCGATGGCCGGCGCGCGGTCCACGGTCACCTGCCCGTCGCCCGTGATCCAGTCCGCCGCCGTTGAACCGTTCGCGCCCGTGGCGGTGTAGGTTCCTGTCGCGAGCGTCTGGCCGCCCGCCCGGCCCTGCATGAACGAGAGGTTCACGCCCGCGGCGATGTCCAGCTTGCCGCCCGCGGCGACGTCCAGGTTCGCGCACACGAATCTCGCGCCGCTGCCGCTCTCCACCTTGAAGGTGCCCGTCGCGCCCACGTCCAGGCGCTGGAGGTAGGTGAAGGACGCGCCCTCCGCGAGGCGCACGGTGCCGTTCGTCACGGCGATGCCGCCGCCCGCCGCGGAGACGGCCTTGGCGAAGGTGAACACGTAGTCGTCGCCGCCCGCCTGCTTCGCGCCCGGCAGGAACGCGATGCCCGCCGTGTCGTACAGCTGGCCCGTGAACCGCTGCTCGGCGAGCTTCGGCGTGCCGGTGAGACGCAGGTAGTAGAGGCGGCCGTTGGCGGCATCGCTTGAGAGGCCATGCGTGGTGTTGTCGACCTCGGCGCATTCGGTGAAGGAGCCGTTCTGGATCGTCCAGTCGCGGGGGTTGTTCTTCGCCGTGGTGAACCGCAGGCGCAGGTCGGGCTCGTTCGAGTCGAACACGAACTCGTGTCCCGTTGCGGTGTTTGACGCGCGCATGATGATCGTTCCGCCCTGGAGGAGCGTCTTTTTGGCGCTGTACTCGTTGCCGCCCTCGTTCGCGGTGTTGAATGTCCCCGCGCCCTGCTTCACGAGGATCGGGTTGCCGACCACGCGGACGCCTTTCTGGTTGTTGAAGGTGGCGCCGGAGGGGACGACGATCGGCACCTCGCCGTCGCCCGTGAGGTGGAGTCCCGCCCACCAGGTCATCGTGCCTGTGCAGTTCATGACGAGGCCGTCGCCGCCCGCGAGCAGGCTCACGTATCCCTGGTGGATGGTGTTGGCCACGTTGAACTGCACCCTCTGCAGGCCGGGCGCGACGGAACTGTCGGGGAGGAGGGACATCCAGGTGATCGACTTGTTGAAGATGACGGTGTCGCCCTGCTGCGGGGCGCTGGAGGCAGCCACAAGGTTGCTCGCCGCATCCATCACCTGCCAGTTGTCCTTGTTGTACCAGTCGTAGCCGTAGGTGGTCTTCGTGCCGCCGCCGTTGGCGTAGAAGGTCTCGGCGCGGGCGGCGAGTCCGCACAGGAGCAGTCCCGCGGCAAGAAGGCGCAGGATTCCCCCGATTGTCCCAAATGCGTTCGGTTGCATGTCGTGTGGCCTTTCCGTTTGTCGTTTTGAAGTCGCTGGCGCGTCCGGCCGCTTGGGGCCGGGCGAGTACGGTTGAAAGTCTATCAACTCCGCTTCCCGCCGTCAAGCCTTGCCACTGGCGGCGAAATCATTTATAATGCGCGCGGCAGGTCGGCACAGGAGGAGATGAACGGATGGCATTCAAGGAAATGATCGACGCGTTGTAACTTCTTCTTCGCTGGCGTGTAGGCAAAGCGGAGACACATCCAAGGAAGGGCAAAAAAATGGCAGTAGACGTTCAGGCACAGTCGATGTACAACCAGTTCGCGGATTTCGCCTTGCGGGCCGCGAAAGAAACGACCCTCGTCGCGACAGAGCATCACGGGCTGCGCGTAGCCCCGAAGTCGAAGTTCGACTTCGTCGGCAACATCGGGCGCAGCGCCGCTTCCAAGGCAGCGAACGACGCTGTGCGAAGCGACTTCAAGAATTCCATCCTGGGGATGTTCGGCGTGAAGGACGTGGAAGACCTGCCGGATTCGGTCAAGTCGGCGATGAAGCTTGACGACTACGGAAAGGGCAAGCCGCTCACCGCGCGCCGCATTCTGGCTGTCAAGACTGCGGTGGATGATGTTCTCGCCGCCAAGGCCCAACCCCTGATGGCGGCTGCGGAAAAAGAGGACATCCCGCTGAACGATACGATGAAAAAGCTGATCTTTGCGGCGGTGGGCGCGTGCATCGACGACCAGGACGTTCTCGACCTCGTGGCGAAGTGCATTTCGGGCGTGCTCAGATATGAGCACAAGACCTTGAGCTCGTATGAAGTGAGCGACAAGATCGAGAGCGTCAAGGGCAGGGTTCGGGCCATGGTCGCCTATGTCGACGAGCTACGTCAGGCCGCGGGGACCAATGCCGACGTCTATGCGGAGGGACTGAGACTCCTCGGACGGCAGAACGGCAGGGTCATGCAGCCGGGCGCGTGCAGCTTTATGGCGGAGTGCATCGGGGAGCTGCAGCATGCCGCCAATGGCAATCAGAAGGTTTATGCGGAGGGATTGCGGTTCCTGCAGGAGGACAAGTTCTGGAACCTCGAGCCGGAGGCGATCAGCCGCATGGTCGCGTCCGTCATGGATCTGGACGTGAAAGACGTCGGCCTCCTCACGCCGAACGCCACCGCGCGCGACATCCAGAAGGCGGCCATCAGCTTCTCCGCGCTCCTGGACAAGGCGATGCGCGCCTCCGGCGTCGATCGGATCACGACTCCATCTTTGAAGGAGGACTGCCGCATGTTCCTCGCGAACATGATCTTGGCGAAGGCGCTTGGCGACGGCGTCTCTGTCAAGGACGTCCAGTCTGCCCTTGAGACGGGGACGGCTTCGAAACTGAAGCGGCTTTATGTAGACAGCGCGGCCGCTCTGCGGAGCGGGAAGGACGAGACAGTCGTCTACTTCAACACCCGTGGCTTTGACGGAACGTCCGTCCAGGTGGCGTCCCGCTCGGACAAGCTTCGCCTCGGCCAGCGCCAGCGCATGGCGGACGAGGTGGATGCCCAGCTCAAGCTGCTGGACCAGCTGAAGGAGGCTGTGGACCTGAGTTGCGACGGCAATGACGTCGAGCCCCGTCCCATCGTGCCGTACGGGAAGCCGCTTGTGCAGGCGGAGGTCGACCCCGAGTTCGAAGCCATGGGATTCATCGCCGACAAGGCTTTCGGGAAGATGGAGGCGGACCAGAAGGCGTTCATCTCAGGTTCCGTCAAGGGCAAGGGCCGCTCTGCCGACGAGATGCGCTTCATCTTCGAGCGGAAGATCATGGACGTGCAGCCCTACAAGACGGGCGAGGCCATCCAGGAGCGTTGCCAGGCCACGATCAAGGGCATGCTCCGCAAGAGCGTCGCCGACGGCTGCAAGATGTTTGCGCAAGGCAAGGGGATGGCCGATTTTGCGGACGCCATCCGCGGCACCGTCGTGACGTTGCCCGGCAACGTAAAGCTCTCGCAGGACCCGAAGATCGCGCGGGACCAGATCGCCGCGTTTGTGGCCAACGATTCCAAGAAGGACTTCCAGTCCCTTTCGGCGGAGGAGAAGAACAAGGTGTACACCGTCATGGCGCTCCTGTCCCAAGGGACCGCGCAGGCGGCGTTCGACGGCCCCGGACTCGCGCTCGACGTGCCGTCCGCACGCTCCAAGCCCATGCAGGACAAGACCCTGCCTGCATTTGTCGCCGTCGGCGACGCCAAGTCGGACAGCAAGCACGCCTCGATCGAGCTCGGCAAGGATGGACTGAAGATCACGTTCCGTGGACACAGGAACATCCGTCAGCTGCAGACGCGTCCCGGGCTGGAGAAAGTCCAATCTCGCCAGACCGTCGAGAAAATGACGCTTTCGCAGCAGCTTGAGGAGGATGGCGGACTTCTGGTGAACGACGTGGGGGAAGACAGCGCGCTTGACGTCGAGTTTTCCTTCAGGATCCGGACGAAGGAGCTCGACCGTCTCGCGGGAGAGAACTTCCTGGACAAAGGATTCAGGGTGACGAAGTCTGGCACGACCTGCCGCGACTTCAAGATGACGCTGACCGTCAACGGGTAGAAGGGCATCCTCCCCGCGGGCTACACGGCAAAAACAAATCCCTGCGTTACAGTGACCGATCCTGCCGAGTTTCGGCTTGCGGGAAAAGGCCGGAGTGTGATATGATTCCCGCAAGTAGAACTGCAAGAAGAGGAAGTCTGCGCGCCGCGTGAGCGGTGCGCGCCGAAGGCAAGGAGCATGGAATGAGACAGTTTGCAAGGTTCGCAGCTATGAGCATGGTGGCGGTCGCGATGGGCGCGACGCTCCAGGCGTCGGTGACGCTCACGTCGCTTACGGGGTCGCCCAACGTGCCGGGCACGGCCACGTTCGCCGTCAACGCGGCGTCGTCCGCACGCGAGCTCTGGTGCGCGTGGGGCGACTCCGACAAGGGATCCTCCTTCACGGCCTGGCCGAACAACGAGCGCGTCTGCACCGTGCCAGCTGGCGCGACGGCCATCACGTCCGAGCTGCCGCCCGGTGCGAAGAAGGCCAGCGTGGCGCGCTTCTTCCTCTTCCCCGCCGGGCAGTCGTACGCCGTGGACTACCTCGTCACGACCGGGTCGCAGGGCTTCGACACCGGCATCGTGCCCGAGCCCTCGATCGTCGTCTCCGCCGACGTGCTGCTGAACGACCCCCTCGTCGTCCAGCAGCGCGCGTTCGGCACGGCCGACAACGCCCTGACCGTCGCGTCCTACGTCAACGGCAACGGATACTGGGCGTGGGGCTTCCAGAACACGCAGGGGAACTGGTCCTCGCTGGACGTCGCGCCGGACGCGGGCCGCGCGCACACCACGTTCGACGGTCCCAACAACCGCATCACGCTTGAAGTCGGCGGCAAGCCGTACAAGACGGTCACCGTCTCGACCACCCGCACCAATACCGGCACGCTCACGGTGGCGTTCTGCTGCGGGCGCACGTCAAGCGGGTACAGCTACTTCATGCAGGACGGCCGTTTCTACGGCGGCACGCTCTCCACCGCCTCGGCCGGCGCGCACGCGTACGTGCCGTACGTGCAGGCGGGCGTCGCGGGCGTGAAGGACACGGCGACGGACGCCTTCATCGGCAATGCGCCCGGGACGGGCGCGTTCGGCGCGGGCGGGCGGAAGGACGCGACGGGCGCGGAGGCGGGCGATCTCGTGCACCTCGCGAAGCTGCGCATGGGCGACGTGTGGAGCGATGCCGCCTACCTCTTCGACTTCAGCACCGACCTCAACGGCGACGGCGCGGTCCAGAAGGGCGAGATCCGCAATGCGCTCCACTTCGGCTCCACGAACGAGAACGGCTCCGCCGTCAACCTCGGCCACACGATGTACATCGCACCGGACGGTTGCAACAAGCTTGCGTGGAAGACGGCGGACATCCCCCTGCCATCGCGCGGTCTCACGCACGCCTCCGCCACCTACCTTGACTTTCCCGCGAACGTGCAGCGCTCGAACGTCACGAACACCTGGCGGAACGGATTCAGCCTCCCCGGCAACTTCACCGGCGAGGTGACCGTGGTCGCGCGCGTCTTCGTGCGCAACTTCAAGTTTGACAACCTCGGCAACTCCGTGTCCATCTTCTTGAACAACGGGCTCGACTGGAACAGGGCGTTCGGCTCCGAGTTCGGCTTCACCGGGAGCGGCCAGCCCTACAGCATCCAGGGGAACAAGACATTCACGGCGAACCAGATCACGCTCCGGACGAACCGCTGGTACGACGTCGCCTACACGCTCAGGAAAATCGGCAACGGACGCGCCGACGCGACGTTTGCGGTGGCGGAATCCTGCCTTTCCGGAACGATCAACACAGGACTCGTGTTCCAGGTCGCCAAGCAGGACGCGGGCTGCTTCACGAACGAGACGCGCTACACGGAGGCGTCGCGTACCATCAAGATCGGCGGCGAGGACATCGGCGGCTGGCATCGCGGAGGCGACAATTCTGGACAGGGCGCGAAGGGCTTCAACGGCGGCATCCAGCGTCTCGCAGTGTGGCGGCGCGTGCTTTCGCGCGACGAGATCGGCGAGGCGCTCGTGCAGGCGCCGCCGCTGTTCCGCCTCGGCACGGAGAACGGCTCGAAGGACGAGTTCGGCGCGGCGGACGAGACGCCGGACGCCGTGAACGCCGAGTTTGACACGTGGTACCGTTTCCGGGGCACGCTCACGGCGGCGAAGCCGGAGGTGACGATCAACTTCACGCTCCGCACCGACTCGCACCTCGTCCCGTACGTCCTGCACGTCAAGGCCGCGCCGGGGACGGGGAACACGGTGCTGATGCCGTACGTGAACGGAAGGGCGCTCGGTTCCAAGCTCGTCATGGCGGGCGGCAGCCAGCGGTGGTTCGTCCCCGCGGGCCTGCTCGCATCGGGCGCGGCGACGCTGCGGCTCGTGCGGACGGGCGGCACGGCGTCCGCGATCTCGTTCGACGTGGTGGAGATGAATGGCTCGGCGGCGATCGGAACGGCCAACAACGGCAACGGCGAGTTCACGCAGGAAGGGCGTACGCAGACATGGGGGTGGGCCGGCCAGTGGAACTGGAGGCGCTACATGCGCGCGGTGTTGGGCGGAAACTATGCATCCCACATGCGCACGACCAGCGTCAAGTTCTGGGTGCCGCCGGAGCTGGCGGAGAACTACTCGTTCCGCTACACGTCCAAGATCACGGGGCAGGGTGCGGGCGACCCGGCCGCAGTGGCCGCAGAACTCGGCGGTACGCCGAAACAGTGGCCGCTGGCCGTGTACATGAACGACCAGATGATCTTCGATACGCTCGGTTCCC
>CACWSW010000043.1 GCA_902763655.1 uncultured bacterium | reverse complement strand
CGGCACGCCGAACCGGCGAACACGGCCTCCGCGCCGTCTTTCCACGCGCACACCTGCCCCGATTCATCCACCCAGTTCTGCCCCGCGCCGCCCCACGTGTCGCCATCCTGGCCGTTCCAAGTCAGCGTCTCGGCCCCCGCGCCAACCGCCCACGCGCACAACCCTGCGCACCAGATTCGTCTAATCATGTATTTGACCTCGTCGTGTCAGAATCGCCAATCCACGCCTGCAATCTTTCAAGCATGTCCGTGCCGATACGCCTGCCGATCTCGTACACGCGACGCATGCGGTCAGGATCGTGGCAGACGCGGGATATCGGCAACGGCTCCGGCGGCGAGACGAGCAGCGCCGCCCCCGCCGCCACGCGCTCGTCGATGTAGGCCAGCGTGCGGTTGTACCATTCGTGGCGAGTGGCAAGCGCGGCGTAGACCGCCGGCCATTTCCGCAGGAACGGCTTTGCCAGGCGATGCTTCCACGACGGGAACTTGCGGTAGCCGTGCGGCCGCGTCGTGATCACAACGTTCCGCCCGTAGCCGAGCGACTCGAAGTACGCGAGCGGGATGCCGTCGGAAAGCCCGCCGTCGAAATAGACGCCGCCGCCCACCTCCACGGGGCGCGACACGAGCGGCATCGACGCCGACGCCCGGATCCACTCGAACGCATCAGCGTCCACCTTGTCGATCTTGCGGTAGACGGGCTTGCCTGTATTTGCGTCGGTCACCGAGAGGTGGAACTCCATCGGGTCCGACTCGAACGTCGCCGCGTCGAACTGGTCAAGCTCCTCCGGTAGCGTGTGGTAGCAGAACTCAGCGTTGAAGATGTCACCTGTCCTAAAGAGCGACCGCCAGCTGCAGTAGCGCGGGTCCCTCGCGAAACGCGTGTTGTACCTGATGACGCGGCCAGGCTGTCGGCTCTTGTAGTTGCAGCCGAAGCAGGCGCCGGCGGAAACGCCCACGAGCCCGTCGAACCTGACGCCCGCCTCCATCCAGACGTCGATCACGCCGGCCGTGAAAAGCCCACGCATCGCGCCCCCTTCCAGCACTAGCCCCGTCTTCATCTACCGAACCTGCCTTTCATCGTCGCACTGGCCGAATGTCGTTTGGCGTTCAGCTTGTAGGCCAACCAGGCCGCGAGAGTCTTCGCGTCGAACGGCAGAAAAATGGCGGGCGATTGCCGCGGCGGCGCGGGATAGGTCGGCATGCGTGTGGGCACTCATGACGGCCACACGCAGACGCGACGCGCCGCGGGCCACGGTGGGATAGCGTATCGCCGGAACCAGGAAGCCTTCCGCTCGAAGATCCTCGGCCATTCGCACGGCCCGCCGCTCGTCGCCGACAAGAATCGGCACGATCGCGCTTTGCGTCGTCGCCTTCAAGCCGAACCTGGCAAGCTCTTCCACCAGGAACGCCGCGTTCTCGCGAACGCGCGCCACCCGTTCCGGCTCTGCCTCCAGCACCGAGAGCGCGGCATCTGCCGCCGCCATCGCCGACGCGCCAGGCGCCGTGGAGAAGATGAACGAACGCGACCTGTTGCGCAGCCAGTCGATCAGCAGCTTCGTCCCGCACACGTACCCGCCTTCGCTTCCGAGCGCCTTGGAAAGCGTGCCCATCAGGACATCGGGATGTCCACACCCGAAGTGCTCGCAGATGCCCCGCCCCGTAGCACCGACGACGCCCGTCGCATGCGCCTCGTCGATCATCGAGAACGCATCATGTCGATGGCATATCTCCAGAAAGCGCGGCATATCCAGCATGTCGCCATCCATGGAGAACACCGCATCGGACACAACGAGCCGCCGCCGGCATGCGCCCAGCCCGGCAAGCCTGCTCTCAAGGTCGTCCATGTCGTTGTGGCGATAGACCACGACCGTCGCGCCGGAAAGCCGGCACCCGTCGATGATCGAGGCGTGGTTCAGCTCGTCCGACAGCACCACGTCCCCCTTCCCGACAAGCGCCGCAATCGTCCCCACGTTCGCCATGTAGCCCGTCGCGTACGTCAGCGCGGCCTCCGTTCCCTTGAAGCGTGCGAGATGCGCCTCAAGCGCCACGTGCGGCGGCTGCGTGCCTGTCGTCAGACGCGCCCCGCCCGATCCCGCGCCCCAGCGCCGCGCTGCCTCGGCCGCCGCCGCCGTCACGCGCGAATCACGCGCCAGGTCGAGGTAGTCGTTCGAGGACAGCACCAGCAGCGGCTTGCCGTCGATCACGGTTGTCGGTCCCGTCGGCGCGTCCGACACCTGGCATCGCCGTCCCAATCCCGCCGCCTCCACGGCGGCAAGCTCGTCGGCAAGGATATCCATGCGGGAGGGACGCGCTGCCGCGCGTCCAACATGACGCATGTCCAACGATGGCACATCTTCCACAATGACCGCCTGCTGTTCCAGGAAGCGGATCGTCTCAGGCACCTGCTCGCGCGGACCTCGATAGAGGAAGATGCGCCCGCCAGACGGATCGCCCTTCTCCTTGACGACGGTGATGCGCTGGTACCCGATTCCGCGCGTCGCGACGTACCCGGTCACGTAGTCCGGATCGTCCGATACGCATATCTCGGCGACGATGCCCGGCGCATGCTGCACCTTGGTGGCGAGCACGATCGCCTCCGCGTAGTGGTTCTTGTCGGCGGCAGATCCCTTGGCAATCGAATCGGCGGCATCCATGCATGTGGCGCGCACGCCGCGCGCGCGGTCTGGCTCAAGCCGCTCCAGCGTGTCGGCATCTAGCAGCATCGCGCCGCGCATCGAGTACGTCTCGCGAAACAGCGCCATGATCTCGTCGATCCGCCCGATGCCGGCGGCGCGCAGCAGGTCGGCCGCGAGGGCGCGTCCCTCGGCCGGCGTGCGCGTGACGTTGGTAGCGACAGGAAGCGACTTGAGGCGCACGATCTCGCCTGGCCTCTCCACCTTAACGTTGACGGAGTCAGGCACCCCCTTGGAGTGTTCGAGTGCGCGCGCCGCAAGCTGCGCGACCACGGCAGGCACGGCGGCGGACGGCACGATCCGCTCCGCACCCGAAATGTGCCGTCCCTCCTGGGACGCGCGCATCTTCACGCTGTAAAGGCCTTCGGCCATCGCGTCACTTCCCTTCCGGCAGCAGTTGCGGACGCCCCTCGGGCGCGGAGAAGCTGCGCATCTCGTATGGCTTCAGCTGGAGCGTGAGCGTCTCTTCCGAGAACACCCCGCCCACGCGCTCGTCAGTCACGAGATCGTGCGTACGCTTCGGCACGGAGAGCTTGACCCGCGCCGGCTTCATGTCCGTGTTGACGATGTAGAACCAGCTCCGTCCGTCGAAGTCCTTGTGGCGCAGCTTGACGGTCTCGGTACCGCCAACGTCGTCGAACACGACTGCCGGCAGCGCGCGAAACGCCTGCACGAACGGCACGAGCACGTTCTCCATGCCGTACGTGCCGATCAGGAAGCCGCCCTTCGACATGCCGAGCACGTCGCCGTACCTGAGAGGCAGCACGAAGTGGCGCAAGGCATGGACTCCGCTCGGATTGAGCGTCGAGACGCGCCACGTGCACTCGTTCAGCCAGTCGCACGAGAGCGTGGTCGCCCCGCCCTTCACGCTCGCGCGCCCGATGGGGCTTTCCCAGTAGCGGTCGTGCTGGTTCACCCACGGATACTTCGCGCCGCGCAGGAGCGAGTAGAAGCCTGGCAGCGTGTCGAGCACGCGCTGGTGCGCGCGCGCCTCCGGCGACGGGAAGTAGTTGGCATGGCGGAAGCGGTAGTCGGCCGGCACGAGCGTCTGGCAGAGTATGAGGTTGGGAATCGCCGCTGTCAGCGCGTCGCGGTCGAGCCCGCAGGCGCGGTTCGCGCGTTCCATGAAGTCAGGCCGCATGAAGTCCGGATGGCGCACGTTCGCAGGCACGAAGCTGTTCATCCACAGCTTGAGGTCGGGGCGCGCGGCGGCAAGCTTGCGCGCCACGCCGGCGTAGAACGCGGTCACCTCGTCGCACCGCCACTGGATCCAGTCGTTCCAGGCGTTCGCGCGCAGCCACTCGGCGTACGCCTTGCCGCGCATCGGATCGCCCTTCTTCACCGGGATCTTCAGTCCTTTCGCCTTCGCGAACGCCGCCACGGTGTAGTCGTTGTAGCCGCTCTCTTCGTCGCCGAACCACAGCATGCAATGGCGCGTCATGTGCAGACACACGCCCTTGAACGACGGATGCCCTTTGCCCTGCGCGACCAGGTCGTCGATCATGCGGGAGATGTACTTGCGCACCTTGGGATGGTGGAAGTTGAAGTTCGGCGGAGTGTCGTGCCACCCGCCCCAGTTGGGCTTGCCGGTGGAATGGATGGCGATCGGCGTGCCGTGCAGCGACCCGTCACCCATCGAGGAGCGTGTCACGAGGCCGTCCGGCACGGGCATCGTGTTCGGGTTCACGGTCGGCATGAGGAATAGCCCCTCCTGGTCGAACTTCGCGTACCAGGCGCTCAGGAAGTCGGGCGCATGGCTGCGCGGGTTGTACTGCTCGCCGATGAGGCCGTGGTACCATGCGCCTGGATAGGCGAAGATGTTCTGCCCCGTGAACTTCATCAGCGCGGCCGTGCGGTCGATCAGGTCCTCTAGGCTTGACGCATCATGTCCGCCTGTGGCGAAATCGTAGCCGATCGCGGGATCCTCGAAGTAGAGGCCGAACGAGCGCTTCCAGCCGTTGGCAGCAGGATGCGCTGGCAGACGGTCCTCGCCTTTCGTCTTTATGTCGTGCCACAGGCGCGCCCAGTCGCTCGGGCCGTCCGCGGGCTTCGGCTCGCGGATCGCCGCCGCCGGCAGCGCTCCGCCCCTCACGCGGTAGATGCGCACGGCCGCGATCGCCGCCGGCGCGTTCGCGCGCGCCGTCATCGCCACCAGCGCCACCTCCGGCTCGCTCGTCCAGTAGAGGCAACGGTGCGTCAGCATGCGGCCCGTGTTGGGATACTCGTCGCCCGTCACGTAGCCCACCTGCATCGTGTAGTCGCCGCCCTGCTTCTTCGCGCGCTGGACTATCAGGTCCGCAGTGCGCACGGCATCGTCCGGATAGTCGATCTCGAAGCAGTAGAGCGGCGCGTTGGTGTCGAGGTTGAAGCGGAGCGCGAAGCGGTTCCCCTCGTCGGGTCCCGCCTCCAGGTACGGCACGCCACCAAGGTGCTTCACCTGGGTCGGGCCAACCGCGCGAAAGCGGTCCGGGGGCGGCGTCTTGTCGAGCTTCAGCGACTGGACAAGCTCCAGCCCCTCGAGCCGCCCAGGCGCACGCGTCGCCTTCTCTGCAGCCTCGCCCGTCAGCTCGTATGGATTGTCGCGCCGCATCACGAGGATAGGCACGGAGCCGTAGAACCACACGCCGTCCGTGACGCGGAGAGTGTAGCGTCCGGCGGGGAGATTCACCGCAAGCGTAACCTGCTTGCCGGAAAGCTTCTCGCGGTAGCGGCAGACCACCTTTCCCGACTCGTCGCACAGGCAGTACGTCAACTTGGAGATGTCGCATCCGGCCGGACTCGTGGCCTTCACCGTCAGCTCGCCCGGAGTGTCAGCGAGCGAATAGCACCCGCGCGCCGTCAGCTCCACCACCGACTCCTTCTTCCACAGCTCGCGTACCTGATCTGCCGAAAGCGGCGCAGAGTATATGCGCAGCTCGTCAATGAGGCCGTCGAACTGCCGCCCGGTGCCGCAGTGACCAACGCAGAACGTGGCGAACAGCTCCCTGTCGAAGCTCAAGAGATCGTGCGACTTCAGGGCGCTGGACATCGGCGAGACGCCGTCGGAGGTGCCATGTCCGCTCTTGCCGTTCAGGTAGATGCGCACTCCCGTCTCGTCCCAAGTCACGGCAAGATGGTTCCAGTCGTCTTCGGGAGCGGCGCCTCCCCATATCGCGTGCTCGTCGTCGTCGTCCGCCTGGTCGGCGCGCAGGCGATCCGCCCACCACCAGAACATGAGCTGGCCGGAACCGACGCGCGGACGCGTTTTCGGGTCCGGGTTCGCGAAGAGCGTCCGCCAGATCTCCTTCCCGTCCTTGGTGCGTCCGCCGTCCCGCCACTCGCGACGGAACCAGAGGCTCACCGTGCCACGCTCCTGGACCAGGTTGCCCGCCGAGACGTATTCGAGCGAGCTCCTCGCCGCCTTCGTCAGGCGCACCGCCTTCCCGCGCTTGCCTTCGTCGTATCCGAGGCCCCATGCGAGGATCGGCTTCGGCGAACCCTTCGCGAACTCCGCGTCCGGAGTCCCGTCGAACGGCGCGTAGAACAGGAGTTCCGGTTCAACGAACTTCTTCTTCCCTGACGTCGCCGGCATTTCGGAAGACAGCGCGTAGATGGCGCCAAACAGCTCGATCGGCCCCCTGGCCTCGGAGAGGTCCCAGCGTAGGTGGAGAGGGCCGATGTCGTCAGGGATGCTCTGGACCATCGGATAGGCTTTCCGATGGCCCTTGGTCGCGAACGGGCGGCTCTTGTAGTAGTGCTGTCCGCTCTTCGTGTGGCCCTCGAAGTAGAGCAGCCCCTTCGAGCCTCGCGCGCCGCCCATCTCGCCGACGAGCGCCGCGTCGCGCCCGGCGAACGGCGCCGAGGCGAAGTCGGGCGTGACGAATACGAGCTTTGACATGCCGTCCGCGAACGCGCCGCGCGCGTCTATGACCAGCCGGTCAACGGCCTGCGACACGACGAGCCTCGCGAGCGAAGTTCCGCGCGGCTCGCCCATGAAGGACAATAGCGTGCGCCCTTTCGCGTCCGTCACCGTCACGCGCTGCGCGTCGGCCTTGACCTTCGTCTCGCTCCAAGGGCAACCGGGAAACGACACAACGTCCGCATGCGCTGCGAGAGTCATCGCCAGCGCGAAACCAAGTACTGAAAAATTGCTGTTCATGCCGCCCAAAAGTATACCACATGAGACATGAGGCGGACAATGCCGGTTGCGGCGGGGGCGGCGTTTCGGCTATAATACCCGCGACAAGGAAAAGGACAGGCACGACATGATGACGCCAGAAACGATAGCGAAGATCAAGGACCTGATGGCACAGGCCTCCGTCTACGAGGAGGACCTGGAGGAGTCCTTCATCCTCGGCGGCGGACCCGGGGGGCAGAAGACCAACAAGACGTCGAACGTCGTGCGGCTGCTGCACCCGCCCAGCGGGTTCCAGGTGCGTTGCGGCGAGAACCGGTCGCGCGAGATCAACCGCTGGCTCGCGCGGCGCATGCTGGCCGAGAAGATTCTGGAGCGCGAGCAAGGACGCAAGAGCGCTCTCCAGCAGGAGCGCGAGAAGAAGCGACGCCAGAAGCGACGCCGCTCGCGAAGGCAAAAGCAGAAGATGCTCGACGACAAGCACGCGCACGCCGAGAAGAAGGCGATGCGCAAGCCCGTCGACTACTAGCGCCGCTTCTTCTGGGCGGCAAACCAGGCCTTTTCGGCCTTCACGGCCTCGGGATCCGCCGAGAGGCGCTTGAAGTCCTCCTCGTACGTCTTGCGCTCCGAGGGCCAGGTGGTGATGTACCAGCGGATGTCGCGCAGCGCCATGCCCTTGTCGCCGGCGGCAAGGTCTTCCTTGATGTCATCCGCAAGACGCGCCTTTGCCTTCTCGATGGAGTCTAGGATCGCCTGGGCCTCCTCCACCTCGGCAGGCTTCTTGCTCTTGAGCGCGGCCTTGAACGGCGCAAGGGCGTACCCTTCCGCCTTCTTGCCCATTACGAGAGTCTTCTGGTACTGCTTGAACTTCCTCAGCGCCACGCCGCCGCCGATAAGCTGGCCGGGCACCGGCAGGTTGGTGAGCGTGTCGACCATCGCGACGATGGCCGCGTTCTTGTCGCCACCGGCATAGACCTCAGCGCCGTTCGGGTCTGTCACGGTGATGCGCATCGCACCGCCGGACTTCTCCTCGTACGTCACAGGATGCCCGTTTGCCGCATATCCCTTCGCGTTCTTCCTAACGAACGCGACCTCCTCGGCGGTACCGCCCTCCACGACAACCGCGACCTTCCGCTCGCGAGCAAATGCCCCAAATGCAAGGATGCCAACGCATGCAGCGAAAAATGCCAGTCTGCTCACTTTATCTCCTTCTCGTATGGAATCGCTATCTTGTAGTGGTTTGCGAAGATGCGCATGTCGCGCAAGGTGTCTTCCTTGGGATTGGCCGTGTAGGCGGCGATGAGCGCGTATATGCGGCGCGTGGCCCATTCGCGGCGCACCGACTCGTCCAGCTTCTCCGCCGTCGCGAACGGGATGCGGAACAGGTTCTCGAACACGGTAGCCCCGTTCAGACCGCGCATCTGGAAAACGACCTCCTTCTGGTCTGCCGGACAGACGCCGTAGATCTCGATCGGCGCATCCTCGCACAGGTTGTTGACCAGCTTCGGATACGTCTCGGCGTGCGACGACGACGCGAAGATCACCGATACGTCGGAGAGGACCGGCCGCTCGAACTTCTTCGAGAGAGCGGGGATTCCGGCCGCCGCCGACCAGCGCAGGCCCTCGTGGCGGGCCCAGCTACCGCGGTTGCCGCGCGTGAGCATGTCCATGAGGTAGGCGTTCGCCGTGTCCTTCACGCCGTACATGAACACGGAGATCAACCCGCCGTTGAGCTCGGAGAAACTGGAGATGATCTCCGCGTTTCGCGTGAGGCCGCTAGTCGCCTCGCCGTCCGTCACCACCAGTGCGACGACGGGCCGCGCAGGGTCGCGCGGCAGCGTCAGCACGCTGCGCAGCGTGCGGAACACGTCCGTCTGTCCGTGCGCCGTCAGGCGGCCCAGCCACTTGTCCGCATGCTCCAGCGTCTCGGCCGTCACTTCCTTCCATGCGGCTTCGGGGAACGCGTACGAGAACTTGTCGCGGAACGCCACCACGTTGAACCTGTCGCCGGTGTTCAGCAGGCGCAACGCCTCGGACACCGCATCGCGGCACTTTCTCAGGCGGTCGTTCGCGATGGAACCTGACGCGTCGAGCATGAACACTATGTCCTTCGACACCACCGGCAGCGGCTTCTCGGCGCGAGACGACACGACTATGCGGAAATACTTGAACTTCGGATGCTCTGGATCGATCCAGGATCCAAGCCCCACTCGCACGTGCTGGTCGAACGGCTCGCCAACCGGCACCTGCTCGTCGCGGAGGACACGCACGGCCTCCTTCTCCTTCACCACCTTACTCTCGTCCACCCGCGCGTTCGGCGGCGGCGCGGGCGGCGACGGAGCGGCGACCGGCTTCTCCTTCTTCTTGTCCTTGCCGGCACTCTCCTGCGACTTCTTGTCCGCCTCGGACACGGCCATCAGCGATGGCGCGCCAAGACCGAACGACGATCCACCGCCGCCATCCGATGTCCCGCCGATCTTCGGAGGAACTGGCGCAAGGTGCGCAAGGGCCGCGTTCCCACCGCCAACACCTCCCAAGCCCTTCGTGGAAAGAAGCGGAGCGTCGGTCACAGGCGCGCCTGACACCCCAGCGCCGCCCGAAGACAGCAGATCGAACGCCGGAGTTATGTCGGACGCATGCGCAACGCGCTCCACCTTCGGAATCACTAGCCGCGGCAACGCAGCCTCCTCGTCCGGCACCTTCGGCAGCTCTATCGCCATGATCTCCTGCCTCGGCTTCCATTCCGCAGCCGCCACTGGCGTCGGTTCCGGCGGCGCCTCTACGCGCGGTGCGGCCTCCGAGACGGGCGTCGGCATATCCGGCACAACGGTCTTCGCTGTCGCGTCCGCCAACCGATCCACGCGGTCCTCCGGCTTCTCCGCGTCCGGCGCCGGAGGCGGAGGCGGCGATGGCATCTCGGTCAGCAATGGATCCTTAGCCATTTTCTCGACATGCATCACCGGCATGTCCTTCGTCCAGTGCCTGTCGCTCTTCACGGACTCCGGCAGCGGCGCGAAGGCGCAGTCGGCAAGCCCGATCATCATCCCGACATGGGCGACGGCGGACAAAAGGATCGCAACGATGATCAGCGCGTTCAGACCATCGTCCACACCTGCAGACACCTTGTCGAAATCAGGATTCATCTTGCTGGTTCCAGAAAAGTTTGTTCTATTCTACCAAAAAACGGCACGTTGTGCGATGCGGAACTCTCCTTGGCGCTCCCTATAGCCAGATCCTGACGCTCTTTCCAATTGCCTTGTCATTCCTATGTCTCTAGGATACCAGCAGTCACTCTTTCCGGTATTGCGCGGAGACGTCGCGCGGATCGTTGATGTTACCGCAGTCGGCATCCTTGATGTAGCCCTTGCCGTCGGGCGCGCCGACTTCGATCAGGCAGTTCGTGGAGCCGTTGTCCCGGAACACCACCGTGGGGCTCTGCACCTTGGCGTTGAACTTCCCGACCGACGAGAAGCCGACATGGCGCATTCCCGGTTTCGACAAGTACCAATAGCAGAAGCACTTGTCCAGAACGCCGCCGCCGCGCGGACCGAACTTGAAGCCCGTGCAGAACTGGTCGCTGTAGCAGAAATCCATCCAGTTGTGGCCGGCGTTGATCTCGAATCCGATGGTGCTGCCGTAGAATCCCTTGTCCTTCTTCATCGCGACGAGCGGATGGATGTCGCGGAGGCAGTTGCCGCCGCTGTTGACCACCACGCCCCTCCTCACGGCGTAGATGCGCATGTTCGCGAGCGTGTTGTCGTAGCCGTCGATCAGCACGCCGATAGAGTTCGTCGCGTTGTTGCCCACGATGTTGACGTTGCGGATGTCGGAGTCCGACGAGCCGCTGTTCGCGCCGCGCTTGATGTGGAGGCCAACGAGCACGCCCTTCATCGAACAGTCCGCGACGAGCGTCTCGCGTCCGCCGTCGATGGAGACGCCTTTCGCCACGCCGCTGCCGTCAATGATGCCGCCCTTGAGCCAGTACCAGCTGCCGGGAAGCCAGATGTTGTTGGCCGGGTGGATGCCGCCGAGGCGCACCATGGCCTCCGCGCTCGTCCAGCCTGGCGCGGCCTTGAACTTCGCGTAGGTCGAGAGGCGCAGGGCCACGCTCTTCTCCGGGTGTGCGGGCGTGCAGATCGGCTTGTCGAGGAGGTAGGTGCCGTCCGGGAAGAATATCTCCCGGTTGGGGTTGGCGTCGATCAGCCGCTGGATCGCGTCCGAACACGGCACGGTTCCGTCACCCGCGATGCCTGCGGCGGACACCACATCGCCTGCTGCAACCGCAGACGCAAGAAACAACCCGACGACACCCAACGCCGCCTTCCATTTGATCATTCGACTCATGCTATCATTCCTTTCGCGGGAATATGATACCACATTGCCGCCCAATGCGGAAGCCGCCCTCCCGCTGAGCTCGGCCTAGCGCCCCATGCCGCCGCGGATGGCGCGCGCGACGAGCGCGAGCGAAGTCGGCACCGCCACTATGAGTACGAACGCGAGCGCGCCGAGCGTCCCTTCAGCCAGCACCTGCCACGGAACCACGAAGTAGTGCGGCAGGCCAGGCCACATTGAGCCGGTCTTGATGGCGAACAGCCACCCCACGAACGCCCCGACAGGCAGCCCGAACACGATTCCCCACGCGGCCGTTCGCAATGCGCCGCGCGCGAGCCGCGCGGTCAGCTGGCCACGCGTGGCGCCAACGGCGCGAAGGACAGCGAACTCGCGCTTGGCAGCGTCGGCATCCGCCACGAGCATGGCGACAAACCCGAACGCGAGCACGAGAAGAAACACGAACGGCACGCGCGCCGCCTGCCCGATGAGGTCCGAGCCATGCGCCAGCGTCCCGTCCGCGATCTCGTCGCGCGCGTGCAGGCGCACGGTCGACTCCACGGGATTACCTAGCGCGTCCGCGATCGACTTCTCCACCTCGCGCCCCGCAGGGAACACGCCCTTCTCCGCCAGGAACTTCGGCTCGTACTCCACCCACAGGTGCGTCATGGGCACCATTTCGGCCGGCCGCGCATCGAGCGACTCGATGGTGTCGAGCGACACGAACACCGGCCCGTCCGTCATCACGGGCATCCTGTTCATGCCGCGCACGAGCCCGCGGCTCGTCACCATGTGCCAGTTGAGGTCCACCACGCCGACGACCGGCAGCTCGACGGGCGTCTTCGGCCCGCGTCCGCCCATAGCCACGCGCAGCTTGTCGCCCTTGTGCAGCTTCCGCGCGCGCGACATCATCTCCGTAATCACGCAGGCATCCGAAGAGAGGATCGCCTTCTCGCACTCCTCGTGTGCCCCCTCCAGGAAACGGAATTCCGGCAGCCATTCCGCCGCCAGGAAGAGCGCGTTGCGGCAAGGCTTGCCGGGACCGCCGGGACGACCGGGACCACCGCGGGAGGGTCGCGCTCCTGCGCGACCGCCGCCTGGCATCTCCATCGGCTCCTCCGGATCGAAGTTCAGCTGGAGCGGGTAAAGCTCGGAGATGCGCTTCACTCCCGGAAGGCTCCGCAGCCTATCAACGTCGAAGGCGCTTGCGCCGTCCGGCAGGATAGACACGATCGCGTCCGGCCACTCTGGAGACGGCACGAACGCGCGCATCAGCGATGCGCCCCACACCTCCACAGCAACGAACGCTGCGAACCCGCACGCGAACGCGATCGCCATGCCGCGCCGGCGCCGGCGCGGACGCTCTTCGCAGGCGTCGAGCGGACGCACCGCCAAGGCAGGCCACAGCGCGAACAGCACCGCCACGAACGCCACCAAGAGCGCGAGCGCGCACACCACGACGATTGTTCCACAGTCGATGGACGGCCCAGTAGGGAACGCCACTGGATCGGCCGCCACGTATATCGCGAGCGCGCACAACGCGATACCGCAGCCAACAAGCAGTCCGACTATCGTGGCCGCGAGCGACTCCGCCGTCACGAGGCGCACCACGCCGCCGCGAGTGAGTCCGACAGTGCGCAAGATGGCGAACGAACGCCTGTTCGCCTCCACGGAGAGCAGCAGCGAGTTGACGAGCAGGCAGAGCGCCAGAAGGATGGCCCCTGCAAGGAGAAGCGGCCTCGCATAGTCCATCCGCCGCTGTTCGTCGCCAGTGAATCCGCGCACCACGGATTCCGAAGTCGGCGTCAGCAGTTCTCTCTCCGGCTTAAGGTCTTTAACGTCTTTAAGGTCTTTAACGTCCTTAAGGTCCTTAAGGTCTTTCACCTCCTTAGATTCCTTAAACCCCTTAACGACCTTAGACTCCTTAAGGTCCTTGTATAAGGCCAAGGTGCCGCACGGCTCGTCTGCGAAAGCGTCGAACGCCGCCCTGTTCACGAACACCCCAGGCCACCCCATCGGCAGCTTTGCGTCGTCCAGGTAGCCGACCACCTTCGCCGTCATCGTCCCCTTCATCCCAACGAACTTGATGGCGCTTCCCAACGGTGGCGGCTTCCCCCGTCCAAACCGCACGAGCGTGTTGCGCGTGCAGACCATCTCGAAGGCCGAGGCGTCGGCATCCACCCAGCGTCCCTCCGCAAGCTTAGTGCAGCCGTATGGGCTTTCCGCCGGGGCAAGGGCAAGGACGGCCCGCATGGGCGGACCCTGAAGCACGCGTCCGCCAGGGCGCAGGTCTATCGTCGCGCCAATCAATGGCAAGGTCAAGTCGGCCTTAAGGCCATTAAGGTGTTTAAGGTATTTAAAGTCCTTTGCTTCCTTAACGACCTTAGACTCCTTAACGACCTTAGACCCATTAGACTCCTTAACGACCTTAGACTCCTTAAACCCATTAGACCCATTAGACTCCTTAACGACCTTAGACTCCTTAAACCCACCGCGCTGGCCCATGGGCCAGTCGAAGTACCACGCCGCCCACGGTGCAGCGGCGCGCATGGCCAATGCGGGGGCCTGCGCGCGGTTCGTGGCCGTGAGCGAGAACATGAACACCACAGCCCCTGCGGCAATCGCCACGCCCGCCGCCGCGCACGCGAACCGCACCTTCCCGCCTCTCCTAATCAGATTCCCAAGCATAACCCTTCACCTTTTACCCTTCACCTTTTACCCTTCACCTTTTACCCTTCACCTTTCACCCTTCACCTTTCACCCGTACACTTCCAAATACTTCCTGGCCACCTTCTCAGCCGCTCCCTCCGTATCGCGCGAGGCGGCGATCTTGCCTTCCTTCAGGAAATGGACCTTGCTGGCGGCGGCGGCCACCACAGGGTCGTGCGTCACGAGCAGTATGGCGCTCTTCTCGTCGGCATTCAGCTCGGCCAACAGCGCGCAAAGGCTGCGCGAGGCGGCCACGTCCAGGTTGCCGGTCGGCTCGTCTGCGAGAATCACGTCTGGCTCCGCGAAGAGCGCACGGGCGATGGCAACGCGCTGGCGTTCGCCGCCGGAGAGCTCTGGTGGGCGGCGATTCTCCTTGCCGTCGAGGCCGAGCTTCTTCACGAGCGCGGCTAGTCGATCGGGATCGGCTCGGCCATGGTCGAGCTTTACCGGCAGGACGATGTTCTCGGACACGGTGAGGGCGTCGAGCAGGTTGAAGTTCTGGAACACCACGCCCACATGGCGGCGGCGGAACTTGGCTGCGGCGCTGTCGGAAAGCGCCGTCACGTCGGTACCGCCGATCTCGATGCGTCCGGCGGACGGCGTGATCAGTCCGGCGGCGAGGTGCAGGAATGTCGACTTCCCGCTGCCGCTCGGCCCCATGAGCGCCTCGAACGCGCCTGGTGCGAGCGCGAGTTCGAAATCCTTCAGCACGTCTGTCCGCGCCGCGCCCTTGCCGTACGCGTGCGCCAACCCTGTCGCCTTCAACGCATCCATCGTCTCGTCCTTGATTATCCAATTACCGTTAATTAAACGCCTTCCCGCGCCAAAAGGTTCACATGATATCCCTCAAAGCACTGGGGAAACGGGCAAGATGCCCGTTCTCCCAGTGTGCCAGTTCTCCCGGTGCGGCTGTCAGTCTTCCGCGGTGATGCCGCCGCCGAGGGCCTTGTAGAGCGCGATCAGGTCGATCGAGATGTTGCCTCGGCTGATGGTGAGCGCCTCTTCGAGTGTGAGCAACGAGCGCTGCGCGTCGAGGACGTTGTTGAAGTCGGTAAGGCCGTTCCTGTAGAGGTCATTGGAAATGTCCACTGCAGAGCGAGCCGCCTTCACGGCACCTTGGAGCGACTGGTAGCGGTGGTACTCCTGCGTGTAGGCCGAGTAGGCATTGCGAGCCTCGTCGAAGGCCGTCTGCACCGCGAGCTCGTACTTGAGCGCGGCCTCGTCCATCTTCGCCTCGGCAATCTTCATGTTGGCGACGAGGTTGCCGCCCTGGAAGATCGGCCAGCTGAAGCTCGGCCCGATGGACGCGAGGAATGCGTGCCGACGGAAGAGCTTGTTGAACTCCACGCTGTCGAGCCCGAAAGTGCCGTTGATGTAGAACTTCGGGAAGAGGTAGGACGTGGCCACGCCCACGGCGGCGACCTGCGAGGCAAGCGAGCGCTCGGCTGCCTTCACATCAGGGCGCAGGCGGATCGTGTCGAGCGGGATGTCGGCGAGGCGCTGCGGCGCCACGAGCCAGTCGCGGTCTGGCAAGTCGCACAGCAGCGGGTGTAGCGCGCCCGGCATCGTGCCTGTCAGGATCGCGAGCGCATTCATCAGCTGCTCCTCCTGCACGAGAAGGTTGGGGATGGAGGCGCGCGTCTGCTCGACACTGTATTTCGCCTGGCTGACCGCCAACTGTGTGGCAAGGCCAGAGTCTCGGCGCGACTTGACAATATCGTACGTTTCGCTCTGGAGCTTCAGGTTCGTGCGAGCCACGCGCAGGCGCTCCTGCACGGTACGCAGGGAGATGTACTGCCTGCCGATCTCGGAGGTGAGCGACACCCATGCGTCGGCGAGCGACCAGTTGGCCGAATCCATCGCAGCCTCCGCGCTCTCGAACGCGCGACGCGTGCCACCGAAGATGTCGATCTCCCACGTGGCGTCGAAGCCGCTCTTCCAGTGGTCGCCGTGGTAGTTCTTGCCAGAGCCCCAGCGCGACGAGGTGAACTTGTGCGCGGCACTGCGCGTGTAGGAGCCGTCTAGCGACACCTTGGGAAGGAATGCCGCCGCGCTGCCTACCAGCTGCCAGCGCGCCTGCAGGAGGCGCTGCTGGGCCATGAGGAACGTGAGGTTGTTCGAGACTGCCGCCTCCACCAGGTTCGTGAGGATGTCGTCGTTGAACTGGTTCCACCAGCCGCGGATAGACTCTGCGGTGATCTCCTTGCGAGGGTCGTCCTTCGCGTCGGCGGCCTTGAACTCTCCCGTCTCTGTCTTGTTCGTCGTCGGGTAGCCAGCGTCCGGCAACGGCACGGCAGCAGCCTTGATTTCTGGCTCCTTGTAGTCCGGACCGACAGACCAGCCCTTGCATCCGGCAACACCGAGCGCAAGAAAACATCCCATCAGCATGGTCAGGCAAACACTCTTCATCAGGTTCATGACATCATCTTCCTTCCGTTTGGGCGACTATTATAACATACTTTCGGGTATGTTGCGCAACCACTAAAAATTCCCAACTCACAACTCTTAACTCGCAACTCTTAACTCTCACTTCTTCCGCAACGTCAGCTCCGGCACGTTGCCATCCTTCTCCGAAATCGAATATACGTGCGACAGCTTCCCCTTCAGACCGCGCGGGTTGAGCGTGGCCACAGTCAGGCCGCTCGCGGTGACCGCTCGGATGCGCACCGGGAATCCCTCTCCCATGAATTCCGAGATCGTGCGCTTCACAGCCGCCGGATCGTCCGTCCTCAGCTCGAAGAGCGAGATAAGGTCGTAGGTGAGCGGCTTGCCACGCTTCTCGTGCAATGTCTCCATCGCGCCAAGCACCTTGCGTATCTCGTCCACGGCCGTCCGGTTCTCCGCCGGCAGCGCGTAGATGTACCCGCCGTCTATGGGAGTCCCCTTCACGTTCCACGGCGGCAGCACGCCAGCCGCGTTGATTCCGCCAGCTCCGTAGATCGTCACCTCAACGAACGGCTTTCTTGGCGGACGCATCAGCAGGCTTGTCACAAACCATGTCGCGACGACGAGCGCCACCGCCACGAGCATGTTCACCCAGGCGATCGGCGACCACCTCTTGCGAGGATGGCTATTCCCTGCCCGACTTGCCAGCACGTTCCCGTCGCCGTCGTATACCGTCCGCATCCCGTCGTAGCCGTCGCCCGCATAGTCCACCATGTTCTGGAGAATCGTCCCCGCCTCAAGCGCGAAGCACTCGAGATAGGCGTACGGCATCTTGCCGTACCCACCCTCGCCCCAGTCCTCGCCGTAGCTGTTGCGCACGATGAAATATCCGCCGCCCGCGTACTCCGCATTGTCCTCGTACCCGACAAGCAGGACGCCGTGCCGCCCCTGCCACGGGACGGCGCTCTCCAGATGCCCGTCCACTTCCCGCGTGGCCGGGAACGCGAACGTGCCGTTGTCGCACCCCTCGAAGTAGAGTCCGGAAAGCACGCGCCGCTTCTGCGCGTCATCGTTCGTGCCTGGCGGGAATACGATGCGCTCCCGCTTGCCGAACATCGGCGTAGCCGGCGCGGCCGAGTACGGCCACAGCGCGTGCCGGCAGACTCCCCGCGTCTCGACCACCTTGAAGCAGCTGATCAGCAGGGTTCCGCCCTCCTGGTCGAAGCGCGTACGCGCACCTTCCTCGAACCGCTGCAGGTACGGCTGAACAGCAGGCTTGTCCATGCCGCCGTTGGCGTTCGCCATCATGGCCAGCTGCTGGAGCTGCGAGTGGAACGCCGCCTCGAACGTGGTATCGAGCGCCTCGCCCGAACGCACGTGCGACAAGTTGCGCTCGAGCCCTGCGCGCTCGATCTCCTTTGTCGCCGCATAGAGGTACTGCACGCTCAGACGCGTCTTGCAGTCGCCGTAGTACTCGAGAAGCGCCGTCACCGCGTTCGCCACGCACGTCCCGCGCAGCGCCTGCTGGTATATGACTGGCGGCATCCTG
>CACWSW010000042.1 GCA_902763655.1 uncultured bacterium | reverse complement strand
AATCGCGATTTCTGGAAGATGGCGTGGCGCTGCGTGCGCAAGACCCAGCCGCCAGGCTTCGAGCCCACGTACTCGTGCGCGCGGTTCGACGACTACGTGAACCGCTTCGACGAGAAGACGGGCGTGCTCTTGAATCCCAAGGCGGGCGACTTCCAGTTCGACGAGTCCGCGAAGACGTTCGTGCGCTACGACGGCGCGGCGTGGCGGCCCGTGGACGCCAAGAGCCTCTCCTGGTCGTTCGACTACGGCAAGTACCTGAAGATGTGGAACATCCAGCCGCCGCAGTTCCTCTTCGTCCTGCTCGGTCTCAACGACTGGCGCGGCAACCTCAACGCCGACTTCACCGAATGGGGCAAGCGCATCGCGGTGATGAAGGAATCGTATCTCAAGGCTGTGCCAGGCGGCAAGTTCGTGATCTGCATCCCGTGTTCCACCTGCGGCTCGATCGACAACGCCGCCGGCGACTTCACGCCTCGCCAGAACGCCGCCATGTGGCGTTTCCGCGACTGGCTCATCAAGAACTTCGACGCGCGGGAGAAGGACGGCTTCTACCTCCTTGACGCGGGCATCAACACCGACAACGAACACGGCTACCGCCTCGCGTCAGGTGCGGCCGCGGTCCCGTTCGAGAAGTGTACAGGCGACGAGAAGCTTCGCGTCCAGGCCGGCAATCCGCACCCCTATCCGAACTACCCCGCGATGGGCATTCCGTTCGCGGCGTTCATCCAATACCACCGGTGAGGACAAACGGGAAGCTTGAGGAGCCTTGAAGCAATGTCGGCACCGTCATCTCAATGCAGCTCGACTTCGAGTGTTACGCCGAATGCGTGGGCTCTGTTGCCTTTTGTCGTTTTCGTATTGTTCTACGCGGGACTTTCCATTGTGGCGAGGTCGTTCGACACCGTCCCTATGGCCGTTGCGTTCTCGGTGGCTGGCGCGGCTGCCATTGCCATGGACCGGGGACGGCCGCTTGCCAGCAGGCTAGAATCGTTCACACGTGGCATGGGTGAACCGAATCTCATGCTCATGTGTCTCATATTCGTCTTCGCCGGAGCGTTCGCGACTGCCGCCAAGGCGTCTGGAGCCGTGGATTCCGCCGTGACGATTGCCCGCGCCCTCATGCCGGCCCGCTTCATGCTGGCAGGTGTGTTCGTGGTGTCGTGTCTGATTTCGCTGGCTCTGGGGACGAGCTGCGGAACAATTGCCGCCTTGATGCCGATAGCGGCAGGTTTCGTCGGCGAACCGCCTTTCACGCCGGGAATCCTCGCTGGCGCCGTGGTGGGAGGGGCGATGTTCGGCGACAACCTTTCGATGATTTCAGATACGACCGTCGCCGCGGTCAGGACTCTTGACATCGGCATGCGCGACAAGTTTGTGGCGAACTCTGCCATTGCGTTGCCTGCCGCTGCGGTAGTGGCGGTGGCGTACGCCATGATGACCGGCGGTAGCGGAGTCGCCGCCGCATCTGGGGCAGGCGCCGCGTTGACCGCCCGCGATTTCCTGCTGGTATCGCCATATCTTGCCGTGTTTGCTCTTGCCGTCATGGGCGTCGACGTGCTTTTGCTTCTTTTCTTCGGCGCGGCTCTTGTCGCGGCAATCGGCGTAGGCACGGGAGCGTTCGGATTCTTCGACGCGCTTCGCCATCTGGGGCATGGCATGGCGGAGATGAGCAAGACCATGATAGTGGCGCTCCTGACATTTGGCGTGATGGAGTCCGTCCGCGTGCGTGGCGGCCTTGCATGGATCGTGGAGCGGATGTCACGCGTCGCAAGCGGCTCGCGCACATGCGAGGTGGTGATCTTCATGCTGGTTTCGCTTCTGAACGTGCTCACCGCAAACAACACGCTGGCGGTCCTTCTGTCTGGCCCGATGGCCAAAGACTGCGCCGACAGATTCCGCATTGACCGCGCACGGCTCGCCTCACTGATAGACACCGCCTCGTGCGTCGTTCAGGGATTCCTGCCTTATGGCGGACAGATACTGATCGCGATAGGCGTAGGGCGCGCCGCCGGGCTCGCCCTCTCATCGGGGGATGTAATAACATCTCTCTACTACCCGCCGGCACTTGCGGTCGCCGTGTTCGCCTCCATGTTCCTGCGTCGCCGACGTTCCGCTATGGCGTGAATCGCGCGTTCAGTCCGGCTCGCCGCACTATGTCCATGAAGTGTTCAAGCTGCGGACGGATCCTTTTCGCGGAGTATATCGGGAACAGGTCGTGAAGTTCCTTCGGCGTGCCGTCGTGTATCGTGACGGTGTTCGCGCCGGCCATGAGGCCGAGATACTGTCCGTCTGGCATCATCTTCTCGAGCGAACTGGTCGTGGGCATGAGACGGTGCGGATTCATGATGCGCAAGAGCGCCATCATGTTAAGCGTCCATGCCGGATTTCCGGGCGGCTCGTTCGCGTATGGGGTGTTCTCGGCCGGCACGAAGATCGTGGTGCTGTTCATCATGAGCGGCAGCTCATGGGCAAGTTCCAGATCGGCGACAAGATCGTCTAGAGTCTGCCCGGGCAGGCCTACGATGTTGCCGGAGCCCACCCGATAGCCAAGGCGGGCGAGCGTGCGGATGCAGGCGATCCTGTTGTCCAGGGAATCGCGTGGCTTGCATGCCATGAAGAGCGATTCCCGGGACGCCTCGAACTTGATGATGTAGTCTGTGGCGCCGGCGGCATGCAGCATTTGGTAGTCGGCCTCGGGCAGGTCGCCCATGCAGAGGATGATGCGCAGGTCGGCATGTCTACGATGTATTTCCCCAACTGCGGCAGCCACATCGTCCACAAAAGACCTCTCCGGGTTCTCGCCAGACTGGAGAAGGACGGTGCGCCGGCCCTTCTCGTACAGATAGTCGACAAGCGTCACGATGGTCTTGCCGTCGAGCGTGTAGTTTTTCCTCTGCGACTTTCCGCCTATGGCGCAATACAGGCATTGCTGCCGGCAGACGTTCGATATCTCGATCACGCTTCGCACCTGGACCTGGTCGTCGGGAAAGTGTTCGTGCCGTCGCGCCCGTGCGAGGGAGAACATCGCCTGTTGCGTCTCACCTCCGGCGGTAAGCGCCTCTCGCAGCACCGCGGTCGAGAAATCTCCGGCGCTTAGGCTTTCGATGATGCCTTGGTTGTCCATTCCTTCTCCTTGAGGTGGTATGCTTCGCTACGGGTCAGGGTTCTCGCCAAAGCTTGTCGTCGACCAGCACGTTGCGGCCGTCCGGACCGAACTTCTTGACGAACAGCGGCAGCGATATCTCGCGTCCGCCGTCGTACGACAACGGGCCGAGGACGGACGGAAAGAACTTTGCGGCCGCGATGGAGGGCATTACGGCGGCCTTTGAGCCGCGTGCCTCGGCAAGTCCGTGCACCAGCAGCTTGGCGGCCGTGTATGCGAATGGGGCCTGCGGCGGAACCTCATCCGTGCCGGAACCGGAAATGTTCCTGTACTTTGCCGCGAAATCTGCTGCGGCGCCGCCCTTGGCACGCTCTTCGTCGAAGGCGTTGCCGACAAACACGATGCCGTCGAGCGAGGCAAGGTTCTTCTTGACGCGCGGATCGATCACCGCCGTATCGGTGAAGATCGTGCCGCGCCATCCGGCCTCGCGAAGCTGGTTGATGGCCGTGATCAAGCCCTGTCCGAAGCCCGTCACGAACATCCCGTCAGGACGTGCGGCGAGGAGTTTCGCGATCTGCGACCTGAGGTCGGACGCCAGGAAGGGGAAGGACTCGCGTGCCGCAACGGTTCCGCCGGCCTTCTCGAATGCCGCCGTGAAGCCCTTAAGCGACTCCAGCCCGTACATGGCGTCTATGTGGAACACCGCAGCCCGGTCTATCTTTTCCGCCTTGCGCATGTGGCGCGCCATGATGCGCGAGGACGTCGCGATCGGAGGCCAGCAGCGGAGCATCCACGGGTTCCCCTTGACGGAGCGCTCCGTGACCACCATCGACGCGATCGTGGGCATTTCGCGCTTGGCGACCTGCATCTTTGTCATCTGGCAGGTGTTGTCGCCGATGAGCAGCATCCCGGCCACGTTCTGCGACATCAGGAGATTGAAGGCGTTGAGGGATTCGCGCGGCTCGAACTTGCCGTCCTTTGGCAGAATCCTCACGCGGAAGGGAAGGTCCCCTGCGGCGTTGATGTCGGCTTCGGCGATCTGCAGCCCGCGCAGGGCGGCTTCGCCGTCGGAGGCGACAACGCCAGAAAGCGGAAGGACCGCGCCGATCTTCACTTCCATGACGCGCGGACGATTCCCGTGCCGGCTGGCGTCTTCGTCTGGCGCGCCGTCGCGCTTGGATCCGAACAGGCCAGAACCGTATGACGCGCATGAGACGGCAACAGCCATCGCGAGCAACGCAACTGTCTTCATTTCGATTTCCTTTCCTTCACAAGCACTCTGCAATCAGGGTTGTCCGCCGCGAAGCGGCCGATCGCGGCGAACATCGCGGCCGCCGTGCGCGGAGCCAGGCCGGCGGACGGTTCGTCGAAGAAATAGACGCGGGCTTCGCGGCACATGGTCATTGCGATGGCGAGCGCCTGGCGCTGTCCGCCGGAAAGCGTGCCCGCCCGCTGGCGTCCTCGCTCCGCTAGGAACGGGAAGAGGGCGACGGCGCGTCCGCGCCTTTCCGCCGCCGCGTCGCGCCGAGCGGTCCAGCCCGCAAGAGCAAGGTTGTCGTCCACGGTTAGCGACGGGAACACGTTGCCCTCGTTACGCAGGTAGGCGACATCCGGCGGAACTTCCCCGCGCGCGTCGCGGACGGCGTCGCAGGTCTCAACGAACTCCACCTTCCCCTGCCCCGAATCGGAGTCTGCATCCTTCTCGTAGAGCGCGCGGACGCGGGCGTCCGAGAACACCTCGGCTGCAGATCCCGTCTTGAGGCATTCTCCTTCGTGCAGGAAGCAGACCGTATCGGCAAAGCGTCTTATCGCCTCGATGTTGTGCTCCACCAGCGCGACGGAGACGCGCTGCTCCTCCACAAGCCTGCGCACGAACGAATACACCCTTCCCGTTTCGCTCGGCGGCAGCGCGGCAGCGGGTTCGTCCAGCAGAAGCAGTCTGGCGTCGAGCGCCATGAGGCGGGAGATGGCGAGCAGCTTGCGTTCCACGAATGAGAGGCGTTCGGCCTTCACAGCCCCCTTGCCCTTGAGGCCGGCGAGGTCTAGCCAGTGCTCGGCCTCGTCGCTGCGCCTGCCGGACGCCATGAGCGCGGCGACGATGTTCTC
Source organism: uncultured bacterium (assembly GCA_902763655.1). Classification (GTDB taxonomy): domain Bacteria; phylum Verrucomicrobiota; class Kiritimatiellia; order RFP12; family UBA1067; genus RUG572. The sequence continues at coordinate 12,379 of CACWSW010000042.1, read as the reverse complement.
GCTAGCCGAGAGGTTCGGGAACGTTCGCACGTCCTGGAAAAGGCGGCCCACTCCGCGACGCGCCATCTTCCATGGGGCAAGTCCGGTGACGTCCGAGCCGTTGAGGATCACGCGTCCCTTGTCTGGCCTCAGGTTCCCGTTGAGGATATGGAAGAGAGTCGTCTTTCCTGCGCCGTTGGGCCCAGCGAGCGCGGTGATCTCTCCCGGACGGATCAGCAGGTCCACTCCTCCAAGAGCGGTGAACGCGCCGAACCGCTTGACGATCCCTTGCGCCTCGAGGACCGGCGACGCGCAGTTTTTATCGTATTGCGTAGTCACCGGCAAGCCCTTTCGGTTTCAGGTACATGAGAACGATGAGCAGAAAACCGTAGATGATCTCCCTGAGCGGCCCCGCAACGTCCGCCGGCAGGCCGATGAAGCGGAGGGCCTCCGGCAGCGCCAAGAGAATCGCCGCGCCGATGATCGGCCCCTTGAGGTTCCCAGAACCGCCCACTATCAGCATCGCTAGGATGAATACGCTCTCCCCGATGGCGAAACCGGTTGGATCGACGTACGACACGTAGCAGGCGAACAGCGCCCCGGCCGTCGCCGCAAGCATCGCGGAAAGCACGAGCGCCGCCGCGAACGTCCGGTTCGGCGCGATGCCAAGGGATGCGGCCGCCAGCTCGTCTTCGCGCAGCGTCCTCAGCGCGAGCGCGAACCGAGTCCGCGAGAAAAACCGAAAGAGGACGCATGACGCAAGGCAAAGCGCGAGCACGGCGGCGCAAAACGACGTCTGCGACTCGAACACGAAGCCGAACAGCGATGGGCGGGCGATGTCGGGGAATCCGTACGGGCCGCCGGTGACGTCTGTCCAGTTGTAGAACACCCCAAACGCCACCATCTGCACAGCCATTGTGGCGACCGTGAACGTCTCGTTCCTGAAGCGGAGCGTCGCAAGCGCAAACACGCCGCCAGCCAACGCGCCGCCGGCGATCGTCGCGGGAAACGCCGCAGCGGCCGACCATCCCGCGGTGACGGACAGCCAGGCGTAGAGGTATGCGCCTATGCCGTAGAAGGTTGCCGTCGCCAGCGAAAGCAATCCGCCATAGCCTATCGCGATGTTGGCGGACATCGCCAGCATCCCGTACAGCCCCAGCATCACCGCCAGATGGAGCACGTACGTCATGCCGCCTCCTCCGCCCGTCTCGCCCGTCCGAAAAGTCCTCGCGGACGGAATGCCAGCACTCCTAGAAGCATGGCGAAGGCCGCAGTGTCCGCCCACTGCGAAGGGAGCCTCCATACGACTGCGGCCTGTGCGAGTCCCAGCGCAAGTGCGCCGGCGCCCCATCCCCAATACCTGTCGCGCCCGCCGAAGAACGCCGCCATGGATGCCATGAGAAGCCAGCGCATGCCCTCGTGCGGATCCATGCCGGTGTCGGCGGAAACCATCAGCGCGGGAACGGACACCAGCAGCGCCCCCAACAGCATCGCCGTCGCTCTTATCCTTCCTAGCGGAAGCCTAAGGGCCCGGGCAAGATCCGGTTCGTCGCCCAAGGCCCAGCACGCCTTGCCTATCCGGCTCTTCGCCACCACGAGTCCCGCGACGGCGAAAAGCGCCGCGCAAACGGCGAACTGCCACAATTGAAGCGACGTGAGGCGGACGGCGCCAAGAGCCATCGACCCGTAGGGCGCGTGGGGGATGGTCTTCACCTCGTTTCCGAACGTGATGGCGAGGACGTTCTCCGTCACGATCAACGCGCCGAGAGAGGCTATCATCGTCGTTCCGCCGGCGCACCTCCTCTTCGCGAAGGGTCTGTACATCGCGAACTCCAGCAGCATGGCGAACGCGGCGGAAGCGGCAAGCGCCACAACCACGGCCACCGCCGTCGGCATCTTCGCGATCGCCGCAGCCGCGTAGAACGCATAGCTCGCAACGACGAACTGGGCACCCATCGCGACGTGGAACACCCTGAACGAGCGGTAAACGATTCCGAATCCCGCTGCCAGGCAGGCGACAAGCGCTCCCTGCACAAGACCGTTAGCGACCAGCTGGAGGAGCAATTCCACTCCCGGGGCCTCCCATCCCGCCCGGTCCGTTCATTCCTCCTGGACCGTCGCCAACGCCTGGGCTTTCTATGTTCTCAAGGCCGGGGCCGCTGTCGGGCCCTTCGCCGTTGGGACCTCCCATGATCTGACCTATGGTTTGAAGCCCGTCCTCCAGCCCCGATTCCGTCAGGGCATCGACGACGGAGGCGAACGCCTCGGGCCCCACGATCTCCATGAGATTGACATTGCCGTCCGCCGTCCGCCACGATTCCGGAAGGGTGGCGTCCATTTCCCCGTAGCCGGCGCTTATCACTGTGCTCACGTCGCTGACGAACTTTATCTGCGCGTCGCGCGAGAACGTTCCGCTCTTGCGGATCTGCTCGGCCCATGCGTCTGCGGTCTCGCGCAGGGTGGCGTCAAGCGCCGAGACCGTGCTTTCGAACGCCGCCGTCTGGCTCTCGTTCAGGCCCGTCTTCGACACAAAAGCCTTGAGCCGCTGCTGCGCACGTTCGCGCATCTTTCCGATGAACGCCTCGCGTTGCACCTCCTTCTGCTCCGGGGTGAGCGCCGCGATGGCCTCGCGGCGGCGCGCGCGCGCATCCTCCGCCTTCTGCCGCAGCGCCGCGATGCGCTCATTCACCGCCTGGTCGAGACGCTCCTCGGTGATCGCGCCTCCTCCGGCCGGATTTCCTGCGTGCGCAGCAGGGCTGGGCGAGACCTGCTCTGCCCGCAGGGGTCGCGGGCGCGCTGGCGGACGCGGCGGAATCCTCATCTTCGGGCGGCGGATGGCCGCCTCGCGTTCCGCCATCATCGCAGCCATCTCCTGCTTGAGCGCCCGATTCTGGAAGAAAAGGCATACGGCAGCCACGGCGGCGACTGCGCCAAGCGCCGAGATCGCTATGGTTTTCCTGTCATTCATGTCCACTGTTCCTGTCGTTGCGGAAGATCAGAAGGTAGCGCTGCGGCAAGAAGTGGTGGTCTGCGACTAGCGTGAAGCCGTAGTGGCGCAGCTGCCCTATGACAAGCTTCTTGTCGATGTAGTTGGAGTGGTACGGGAGCGTGTCGCCGGTGACCGGGCTGTTGTCCATGAGATAGAGGATGCCGCCCCTCTTCATCACGCGGGCAAGATCCTTGACGAACGCGTCCCGCTCTTCTTCCGCCTCGGCGTAGATGATGTGGTAGAGGGAGCACATCATGGCCGAGTCCAGCGTGTCTGGCGGCAGGTTGAGCGACGTGACGCCGGAGACGTGCGTCTCCACGTTGCCGATGCCGAAGCGTTTGCAGGTGTACTTCACGGTCTCCAGGTGGTTGGTGTTCAGGTCCATCGCTATCACCTTGCCGGAAGGGCCCACCTTGCGGGAGACCAGCCAGCTGTACAGCCCTGGCCCGCATCCGACGTCGCCGAATGTCGCGCCCTCCGGCACGTCGATGAGCTTCACGAACTCGCTGGTCCTCTCCCATTCCTCCCGCCTCGGATTGTTGAAGAGGATGTAGTCCTCTAGCTGTATCTTTCGCTCCAGGCCTGCGGATATGCTCATGTCCTGCACCTTCTGGAGCTTGTATTTCCGCAGAAGGTATTCGCGCAGGACCTTGGCGTCGTCATTCAGGAAGAAGTCGCGGTAGACCACATGGCAGGGATTGTTCGTCCATGCCGGATCAAGGCGCTCCGGGAAGAACTTCGCGGTGCACAGCCAGGCCAGAGCCGTATATTCGCCGCCGTAGTTCTCCTTCGGTATGATCGTGTCATACTGCGCGAGAGCCTTGACGGCTTCCTTGGTGTCGTGCTTCTCAAGGGCGTTCCAGAGTAGGCGGCCGGCCTCGATGCCGCCGGCGGTGAGCTCGAAGGAGTCGAGCGAACCGATGTGCAGAAGGGATTCGCCGTCGCCGAACCTGTCCGCCGCGTTCTTCTCGAAGTCCGTTCCCTTGCGGTTTGCGAACTCCAGGTAGTAGACGCCCGGCGTCAGCTGCAGGCGCTTCACGAGCTCGAAGCCATATGCGCCGAGCTGGTTCACCACGAGGCGCGAGTCGAGCGAATATCCGGACACGCCCTTGACCGGGTTGTTGTCCAGCACGATCAGCCTTCCGTTGGGGCGGAGAACCTTCTTGACGCTGTTGAGCAACTTGCGCTGCTCCTGGCGTGGCGCGTAGATGTAGACGAAGTGGTACATCTGGTTGATGAAGAGCACGTCCGCCCGGTTGGACGTCAGCCCCAGGTCGCCGTCGGTGGACTTCGTGGCGAGCATGTTGGGGAAGTCGTAGTCGACGATGTACTTCTGTAGGAAGTCGATATGGCCCCGGTCGTTGTCGAGGCAATAGACCATGCCGCGGTCTCCCACGATCCGCCGGAATCGGTCGGCGTAGAATCCCTGCCGGCATCCGTAGTCGATCACGGCGTCGCCCGGCTTCAGCGCGACGAGCCTCATTATCTCGTCGACCGGCTCCCACTTCGAGCGGAACGGAGAATTGTGTATGAGCGCGTTCTGGTAGAGGTTCAGGTTCATCATCAGCTTCTCGGGGTCCATGCCTTCGTATCCCGGCAGCTTGTACTGCGCCATCAGATACGTCTTCAGCCCGTTGAAGTTCTCGCGCGCGAAATAGTCCCAGTACGCCTCCTCGAGATGGCCGTCGAACCTTCTCGCCGCGGGATCCTCGGCGATCTTGCCGATAAGCCAGCCAAGGGCAATGGTCTCGCGGTTGGCCAGCTTGTCAGGATCGAACGCCGCGGCCTTGGCGGCCAGCGCGGCGCAGGCGGCGCGGCGCGCAGGGGTGTCCGGCTCGCTGAGGAGAGAGTAGAGGTTGGAGGCTATGTTCTGCCCGGCGGGGGTCAGCTCCGTGTGCACGAAATCGCCTGCCGTCGCCAGCGACTCGCGCGAAGCTATTTCTATAGGCTCGGCGAAGGCCGCGCATGCGGCGGCCGCCAATGCGGCAAGAAGCTTCTTCATTTCGACTCCTTTCGTTTGAGGATCTCAAGCACCTTCCGCTGGCTGGCGATGAAGTCTGCGACCGGGATTGTCTTCCCCTGCGGCTGGAAGATGAAGCTACCTCCGAAGTTCGCCGCCAGGTAGTCGAGGGTCTTCTCTGCCTCCTCTAGCCTTCCGACGTGGAAGTTGTAGTTGTACTGGGCCGCTAAGAGCTGGGGCTCGATCTCGTAGCCGTTTGGCATGAGAAGCCGCCTGTGTCCGGACCGCTCCGCCTCTTCAAGGTACTTCTCGATCTGGAGCATGTCGCGCTTGCGGATGGCGTTGTAGACCGTGTGCGCGTCGGCGAGGCGGCGGATGTTGGAGTCTGGATATGTCACCTCGAGCTTGCGCACGGCCTTGTCCACCGCGAAGTCGGATCCGGGATTCCCCGGCATGGCCTGGGATATCTCAAGGTAGAGCCGATAGACGTCCATGCCGTACTTCTCCAGATCGGCGAACACCATCCTCTCCACCTCCGCGCGGTTCGCGGCGAGGTATGCGTCCGCCGCGTCCTGCCTCTGGGGCGTCGCCATCGTCGCGATGAGCGCGCCCGCGAAACCGCCCGCCAGGGCGGCAACTGCTGCCGCAAGAAGACGTTTCATCCCATGGCCCTTTCATGCTCCAGCATTTCGTCGTTGACGACGTACGGGTTGAGCGGCCCTTCGTTGTAGTGCTCGCGCGAGAACGGAATGAACCGCGGATCGTAGAAGCACTCGACGACCTCGTCGGCGAAGAAGGAACCGAGCTTCGTCAGCCGGAGCGTGTTTGGGCTCGCGTCCTCCACCAGGCCGAAGCGCTTGAGCTTCTGAAGCGCGGGCCAGAACTTCGTCGTCTCTACGTCCACCCCCGTCATGCTCTTGAAATGGTTCTTGCGGAAGGTCCAGTTCTTGAGCGGCAGTATAATGCACCAGCGCTGCTGTGCCTCTGCGTCGCGCACGTATCCGCGGTTGAACGGCAGCTTGCCCTCGGAGATCTTCCGGTAGTATTCGTCGAAGTGCTGGGTGTTCAGCACGAAGCGGTCGCGCAGCGACGAGAACGCTGTCTGCCCGAAGCTCATCTGGTCGAACAGCATGCAGCACTGGTTGTAGGCGTAGAGCGATATGTGCTCCTTCTTCTTCGTGAACACCCTGCGCAGGTTCTCGTGGTAGCCGTGCTCTGCGAGATAGTCGATGGCCATCTGCTTCATGCGCATCGTGTCGTCGACCGGCGGCACGTCCTCCGGATGTATCTGCTCCACCTTCTTGATTAGGCCCTGCTGGTCGCCGTACGCCTCCACCTTGAGCCGGTAGAACTGGATCTCGTGCGAGTCGAGCGTCACCATCTCCTTCAGGTCCTCGTACCAGTTCTCGAGCGTCTGCCCGGGATAGCCGAAGATGAATTCGATGTCGAGCTGGTATCCGTAGGCGAGCGTGTTCTTGATGGACTCCAGCGCGGTCTTCTTGTCATGGGCCCGGTTCATCTTGCGGATGATGTCCTCGTTCAGGGACTGGATGCCGATCGTGAGCCGGTCTACGCCGTAGTCGCGCATGATCTTGAGACGCTCGTGTCCGTCCGGCCCCACCAGCGTCCAGGGATCGACGTCGTAGTTGAACTGGCGGAGCTGCGACATGTCGCACTTCGACGTGAACATCTTGAGGAAGCGGTCGAGCTGCTTCGGCGTGAGGTCCGTGGGGGTCCCTCCGCCGGCGAGGGCCACGCGGAGCTTGATCTTGTCCATGCCGAGCTGCGCCTTGTATATGTCTATCTCCTTCGACATCGCGTCTATGTAGCGGTCCTTCTCGCAGTCGCTCGCTCCGTACTGGGAGGGATAGTGGCAGTAGATGCAGCGCTTGGGGCAGAAGGGGATATGGTAGTAGACGTCCATGAGGCCGTTCTCCGGCGGCGTGTACCCCCTGAACATCTCCTCCTGGTCGATCGGCGGATACTTCGTGATCGGCGGGTAATGCACGGCCGGCACGAAATCCCCGTGCTTGCAATGAAGGCCAAGCTTTACCATCTCGTGAAAGTCGTCCACGCGCTTGTCCGCGAGATTCACTAGATCGCTCAGGTTCATTTCTTGACAGCTCCTTCTCTCATTTTGCTCCGAACGTTATGAACATGACGCCGATGACGGCCAGCGCCATCCCCACGATCTCACGAGGCTTGACCTTGTGGTGCCCGAACGCCGCCATGAACGGCAGGACAAACAGCGGCTCTAGGCTCAGCAGCGCCCCGGCCACCACGACGTCGAGGTACTTGAACGCCGCCATCGAAAGGCCGAACCCGCCAAATGCCACCACCGCCGTCACGCCCAGAAAGCCGGCCCCGTAGCGCTTGTCCGCAAAAGGCTTGGCCCAGGCGGAGACGCGGCCCGCGAAGAGCCCGAACAGTGCCAGTACAAGTCCGCCAGCCGCCATCCGGTAGAACGTGACGGCGAACGGGGACACTCCCGCCTCCCCCGTCATCACCGGCTTCGCGATCACCGTCGAGACTGAAGAGCAGATGAAGGCGACCACGCCGAACAGAACCCCTTTGATGGTCGACTTGCCTCCCTCGCCTGCCTCCACCGGGAACATCAGGAGCGCCGTGGCCGTGATGATCAGCCCGATTCCGCACCATGCCGGCAAGGAGGGCATCTCGCCAAGGCACAGTACGCCCAGAACACCCGTGAACACGTTGGGACATGTGAGAAGCAGGATCGTGAGCAGCAGAGGCGAAAGCTGTCCCAGCGCCGCGAAGAAGAAACAGTCGCCGATCGCGATCCCGATCACGCCGCTCGCCGCCAGCAGCAGCAGGTCACGCCCCTCGGCATGCGCCCCGCCGGCAAAGAGCAGCACCGGGGCAAGCAGGATTGCGGCCACTAGCGACTTCACGGTGGTCATCCCCACCGGATCGAGCCTTTCTCCCAGCTTCTTGAACAAAACCCCGCAAAGCGCCCACGAGGCGGTGGACCCTAGTGCGGCTGCAACGCCGATGCTGGTGTTTGTTATGCCCATTAGACCGATAGACCGATTTTCGCTTTCCCCTCTAATGGAGAAGGGGAAAGCGAGTCTATCATATTGTGGCATGACATGCAATCAGCCGCCGAGAAATACTCCTGTGCCTATGCCGGGTGATCAGGGCAGCACGGCGCTAGCGTAGCGGTCGTGGCCGGCGTAGTCGGACTCGATGCGTATGCTATCGAAGCCCGCGTCGAAGAGTCGCTTCTGGAGGGCTGGGCCTTGGCCGTCGCCGATCTCGAAGAATACGCCGCCGCCGGGGCGCAGCAGGTTTATGGCGTCGCCGATAAGGCGGTCGTAGAAGTCGAGCCCCTCGCGCCCGCCGTCGAGCGCGTTCATCGGCTCGAAGTTGCGGATGCGCGGGTCGAGGGTCGCGCACTCCGCCGTCGGGATGTATGGCGGGTTGGAGACGAGGATGTCGATCGTCTCCGGCTCGTCGAAGTCGTCTAGCCCGTCCGCGACCGCGAACTTCACCTTGTCGGCGAGGTCGCAGCGGGACGCGTTCTCCGTGGCGAGCGCGATGGCGTCCGCCGAGATGTCGATGCCGAGGAAGATTCCGTCTGCCATCTCGCGCGCGAGGGAGAGGATGATGCAGCCGGAACCTGTGCCGACGTCCACGACGAACGGCCTCTCGTTGCCGCAGGCCTTTGCGAAGGCGAGGACGCGCGTGACGAGCTCCTCGGTCTCGGGGCGGGGGATGAGCGCGCGCCGGTCGCAGGAGAGGGTGAGCGAGCGGAAGTCCCATTCGCCCAGCACGTACTGGATGGGTTCGCCGGCCACGAGGCGCGCCATGCCGCGCCGCATGGCCGCAACGAGACGTTCCTCGGGAACTTGCGCGAGGTGCGGAGAAAGAAAGCCGCGCCCGCACTTCAGCAGGCGCGCCATCAGCAGCTCCATCGCCACGGAGGCGTCCGGCACGCCCTTGCCGTCAAGGTACGTGCCGCCCAGCGAAAGCAGCTCCTGCCAGGTCTTGCTCACCGCTCAGAACGGCAGGTCGTCGGGGTCTCCGGCATCCACGTCCGCCGGCGCTTCCGCGGGCTGCGGCACTGGGACCGGCTCGGTGGCCGTGCCGTCGGCGTTGAGGACGTCGATCTTCCAGCCGGTGAGGTCGGTGAAGTAGCGAGTGCCGTTGGGACCGTCCCAGCGGCGTCCGTCGATGGTGAACTGGACCTTGACGCGGTCGCCCTGCTTGACGGCGTCGACGAGCGAGCACCGCTCCTTCTTGAAGGTGAACAGCACGGGGTTGGGATACTTGTTCGGGGAATCGACGTCGTTGCCGACGACAAGCTCGCGCTTCGTGAATCCGTTCGCGCCGAATGCCTTCGTCTCGCCGATGACTTCCACGACGCCCGTATAATCGTAAGTTACCATTTTCTTTCTGCTCCTTGTGTCCTGTCGGGATGATTCTACCAAATCCCCGCGGTGACCGCAAGACGGAGCGGAGCTTGAACTAGTCGGCGTCGCCCATGGTGGCCTGGAGGACCTCCTTGAGGGAGGTCATGCCCGAGGCGACCTTGAGCATGCCGTCCTCGCGCAGCGTGCGCATGCCCATTTCGCGGGCGCGTTCGCGGAGGACGGACGTCGGGGCGTGGTCGAAGATGAGTCGCTGGATCGTGTCGTCAACCTCGAAGATCTCGAAGATGCCCTTTCGGCCCTTGTAGCCGCCGTTGCAGGCCGAGCAGCCCTTGCCGATGTACATTTTGTCCGGGGCGAGCTTGGCGAGGGGGCCGAGCATCTTCTTGTCGCGGTCCGTGATGGTGTACTCCTCCTTGCACTTGGTGCAGATGGCGCGGACCAGACGCTGCGCGAGCGCGGCGCGCATGGCCGACGCCACGAGGAACGGCTTCACGCCCATATCCGTGAGACGGGTCACGGCCGACGGAGCGTCGTTGGTGTGGAGCGTGGAGAACACGAGGTGGCCCGTGAGCGACGCTTCCATGGCGATGTCGGCGGTTTCCGAGTCACGGATTTCTCCGATCATCACGATGTTCGGCGCCTGACGCAGGATCGAGCGGAGGGCTGCCGAGAAGTCGAGGCCGACGTCGCGGTTCACCTGCACCTGGTTGATGCCGGACATCTGGTATTCGACCGGGTCCTCCACGGTGATGATCTTGCGGTCCGGGAGGTTGATCTGGCCGAGTGCGGCGTAGAGGGTGGTGGACTTGCCGGAGCCGGTAGGGCCGGTGACGAGCACCACGCCGTCGGAAAGGTGGATGAAGCGCTCGAACTTGGACTGGTCGTCCGAGAGGAAGCCGAGCTGCGGCAGGCCGAGCGCGAGGTTCGACTTGTCGAGAATACGCATGACGATCGACTCGCCGTGGTTCGTGGGCACGGTCGAGACGCGGAGGTCGAGGTCGCGTCCGCCGACGTTCACCTGGATGCGGCCGTCCTGCGGGATGCGCTTCTCCGAGATCTTGATCTTCGACATGATCTTGAAGCGCGAGAGGATGGCGCCCTGCAGGCGCTTCGGCGGCGAATCCATCTTGCGGAGCGCGCCGTCGATGCGGTAGCGCACGCGGAACTCCTTCTCCATCGGCTCGAGGTGGATATCGGACGCCTTCATCTTGATGGCGTTGGAGAGGATGAGGCCGCAGAGCTTGATGACAGGCGCGTCGTCGCCGCTCGAGGACTCGTCGTCGCCGCCGAAGCCGTCGTCCGTGCGCGCGGTGATCTCGTCGGCGCCCGACGGATAGAGCTTGTCCATGAGCGCCTTCACGTCGGCAGACGGGGCCAGCACGGCCTGCACGTCCTTGCCGTGGAGCACGTACCGGAGCGAGTCGACCGCGTCGTAGTTCATCGGGTCCGAGAGGACGACTGTCACCGAGTCCGAGTCCGCCATCACCGGCGCGACGCCGTACTTGTGGGCGATCTCGGAGGTGATCTCCTTGCCGATGTCCGGGTCGAGCGCGGACGGGTCGATGTTCACGTACTTCATGCCGAACTGGTCGGCAATGGTGCCGAGGACGTCGTCCTCGGTCAGGGCGCCTGACGCGACGAGCACGTCGAGCGTCGTCTCGTTGCCCTCGCGCATCGCCTGGCTGGCGACGTCGAGCTGTTCGGCCGTCACATAGCCCCTCTCGCGAAGGAGCTGCAGAACATATTCGTCATTGGAGGTCATGATGTGCCACTATTTTAGCGAAAGATTCCTGCGGCGGCAAGCCGATTTGTGATACAATCTTCGCGCAAGGAGACACAGTGCTGATGTCACGCATGGAGAAATGGGACAGGTTGCTGTCGAACAAGCGCGTGCGGCTTGCCGCCGACGGCGCGGTGGAGCTGTCGGGTCCGCACAGGCCAGACGTCCGCTCGCCGTACGAGATCGACTACGAGCGCGTCGTGTTCGCCTCGCCGTTCCGTCGGCTCGCGCGCAAGACGCAGGTGCATCCGTTCTCCGAGGTGGACCACGTGCACAACCGCCTCACGCACTCGATCGAGGTGGCGTCGGTGGGCCACACGTTGGCGCGCGAGGTCGGCTCGTTCCTCGTGGAGCGCGGCGACCTGCCGCCCGAGCGCATCGGCCACGTGTGCTGGACCGTGCAGGCTGCCGGCCTCGCGCACGACATCGGCAACCCTCCATACGGGCATTCCGGCGAGGCCGCCATCCAGGCATGGGCCGAGAAGCTGGCCAACGAGCTGGGCGACGATCCGGTGTGGAACGACTTCCGCTTCTTCGACGGAAACGCGCAGACGTTCCGGATGATGTCGCGCCCCGACCTGCGCGACACCTCCTACTTCCGCCTCACCGCCGCATCCCTCGGCACGCTCGTGAAGTACCCTCGCTTGGTTTCGCACTTCCCGAAGGGATATGCGGGCCAGCGGAAGATGGCCGCGTTCACGTCCGAGGAAACCATCTTCCGCGCCGTGTGGGACGAGCTGGGGCTAGTGCGCCCCGACGGTTCGTTCATGCGCCACCCGCTCTCGTACCTCTCGGAGGCGGCGGACGACATCTGCTACCGCATCGCTGACTTCGAGGACGCCGTGCTGATGGGACTGCTCCCGTACGACGAGGTGGCGGAGATATTCCTGAAGGCCATTCCGTCAGAGCTGCACGAGGCAAACCGCGGTCAGCCGATCCAGCGCCTGCGCGCGCTCGCGATCCACCATCTCATCCGCGCGTTCGTCGCGCAGTTCGAGGAGCATTACGACGAGATCATGGACGGCACGTTCGACGGCGACCTGCGAGCGCGCCTGACCGGCTCGGAAGGGGAGTCGCTGGACGACATCCAGCGCCGTTACGAGGTGCTGTTCTCGAACCACCGCAAGGTCATAGCCGAGATCGGGTCGTACAGCCAGTTCAACTTCATCCTCACGCACTACCTGCGCTTCCTCCAGAAGGTGACCGTGGAGAGATGCCCGTCGTTCGACGAGCTGCCGGCCATCGTCCGCCACCTCGTGCAGCTCGCGTGGGACCGC
>CACWSW010000041.1 GCA_902763655.1 uncultured bacterium | reverse complement strand
CCCGCAGCTGAAGGGCAAGAAGCAGACGAAGTCCCACAGCAACGGACAGAACTGCTCGGCCTGCCACATGAAGACGAAGCAGCACACCAAGGGCAAGTCCTGCAATGAGTGCCATAAGGATAAGAACTAGCGCTGCAGGACGGCCCCCGACTGCGATTCCGGAGGCGACCCTTTCTAACACGGGGCCAAAACGGCGAGGATCTCCGATCCCGGTAATTCTGGTATTGATCGTCCTGGGCGTGGTCGGGTATTTCGGATGGAAGGCGTTCGAGAGCCGCCAGGCGGCGAAGCGCGCGAAGGAGGCCGAGTACCAGAGGTGGCTGGCGGAGCGCGAGCGCTTGCGGAACCTGCCAGATCCGGAGACGAACGTGGTGACGAAGGTGGAGGTTGCGGTGAAGAAGGAAGAGCCGCCGCCGGAGCCCCCTAAGAAGACCGAGGCGGAGATACTGCGCGAGGAGGAAGCGCATCGCAAGGCCGTCTGGGCGCAGATCGAGGAAGCGCGCAAGAAGAGCGAGGCGAAGCCGCTGAGCGGGTTTGCCGGCATCAGGTTCGGCGAGCCGATTGAGTCTGGCGCTCCGGTGAAGTGGGGCACTGCGCTCGAAGGGTCGGCCGGAGACTCCGTGGCGGCGCGCGGCGTGGCGTTCGCCGTGTACGGGCCGAAGCTCAAGAAGCCGTTCATGTCGCTCGGGACGAGTCCGCTCGTGTGGGTGACACCGAAGACGCGTCGCCCGTACCGCATCGAGTTCAGCCGCGCATTGGCGAAGTCCGCCTCGAAGCACGATCCAGAGACGACGAACCTCGTGGCCGTGCTCCAGTCGAAGTTCAAGAGCGAGCCGTTCGCGCCTCGCCCCGGCGTGCCCGGGCGCGCTGGCTGCGAGTACGTCTTTCCCATGGGCCCCACCACGGTGATCGTCGGCGAGTTCGACGGCGTGCTGCGTTTCTCTGTCGAGCGCGAGGACATCAGGGAAGAGGCCCGTGCCGAAACCGAGACGTTGCGGCAGGAGAAGGGCGTCGTCTCCGCGGACGGCGCGCTCCTCGACTCCAAGCGCTATCCGCACGGAGGTCTCGACCGCAAGAAGTATAAAGGGGTGAGGTTCAAGGACGAGACGCCTCGGTCGTTCTGCGGCATCGTGTTCGCGAGCGCGCCTGCGGAGAACACGACGATACTTGTGCCGCAGAAGGGCGCTAAGGGATTCTTCCTCAACTACGCCATGGCGAAGTGTCCCCCGTTCCGCGGCTTCGCCTACGGCCGGGCCGACATCGATCCCGTGCGCGGCGGCGTGTACGCCATCCATCTCAGCAGCGAGGGCGGCACGGAAGGGCAGGACGACAAGGACTACTACGAGTCGGTGAAGGCATCTCTTTCCGAGCACTACAAGGTGACGCCGTCCGAGAAGAAGGTCGAGGGCGAATTCCCCGAGCTCACCTACCAGATAGGCGACCTCACGGTTACGTTCGGTCCCGACCCGCGCGGCGGCTTCTACCTCAACGCCGTGAACCAGGTCCTCGCCGCGATGGCAAAGTAGCGGGAGGGTCAGTCCCTGAAAAAGCGGCTGCGGTAGAGGAGGTCCTTGTAGAGCTTGTCGGCGAGGGGGTCGACGACTTCGGCGGGATGGGCGTCTTTCCAGGCCTTGTAGCGTGCGTTGGCTACCTTCACCGATTCCTTGAGCGCGACAAGCTCGATGCGGATCATCTCCACGCGATCGTCGATGGGACCGAACTTCTCCTCCAGCTTCTTCATCGCATCGACCTTCGCGTGGTAGGCGCGCGTCGCCTTGAGCGCCTCCTTGCCCACCTCGCTCTTCATCAGGTTGGAGCGCATGACCTCGCGCTTGCGCGTGTCCGCGGCGGCAACCAGCTCCTTGTACCGCCGCTTGCGCTGTTCAGGCGTGAGCTTGCCGGGTTCCGGATCGCTGGCAGGGTCGGCAATCGCGCCAAGGGAGGTCGCCACCGTCGAGGCTGCATTTGCAGACGGAGCGTCGGGGATGTCGCCTTCGTCGAGCAGATCCGCTTCGGGAACCTCCGCTTCGCCGGCGGGCGGGAAGAGGCGCGTCCAGGCGTTCCTTGCGTGCTCGGCGAACGAGGTGCAGAACGACGACACCGCAGAGCTTGCTGTCGTCCTTTCCTCCGGGAAGAGCACCCACGCGCCCGCGACGAGAAGCGCGAGCGCGATGACGAGAATCGGCCAGAGGTACTTTCGCATCCAGAGGGCTCCGGCAGCCCGTTACTGCTTGACGGGCACAAGTCGGTCGACGCCGCCCATGTACGGGCGTATAGCCTCTGGCAGGAGGACGCTGCCGTCTTCCTGCAGGTGCTGCTCGAGAAGCGCGACCATGAGGCGCGGCAGGGCCACGCCGGAGCCGTTGAGGGTGTGGACGAGCTTCGTCTTGCCGTCGGCGTCCTTGAAGCGGCAGTTCAGGCGGCGGGCCTGATAGTCAGTGAAGCAGGAGCATGAGGAGACCTCGAGCCACTGCTTCTCGCCGGGTGCCCAGAGCTCGAGGTCGTAGCACTTGGCGGCGGAGAAGCCCATGTCGCCAGAGCAGAGCATGAGGACGCGGAAGTGGAGCCCAAGACCCGTGAGGATGGCCTCCGCCTCCTTGACGAGCGTCTCGAGCTGCTGGAAGGAGGTGTCGGGATGGACGAAGTTGACCATCTCCACCTTGTCGAACTGGTGGACGCGGAGCATGCCGCGCGTCATCTTGCCGGCGCTGCCGGCCTCGCGGCGGAAGCAGGGCGTGTAGGCGGTGAGCTTGACGGGCGACTCGGGGGTGATCTTCGGGAGCTTCACGCCGTCGAAGATGTCGTCGCGGTAGAAGTTGGTGACGGGCACCTCGGCGGTGGGGATCAGCCAGAAGTCGTCCGCGTTCGAGTGGTAGAGGTCCTCGGCGAACTTCGGGAGCTGGCCGGTGCCGGTCATGGACGCGGTGTTGACCATGAAGGGCGGGAGCATCTCGGTGTAGCCCTGCTGCTGGCAGTGGACGTCGAGCATGTACTGGATGAGCGCGCGCTGGAGCTTGGCGCCCTGTCCGAGGATGATGGGGAAGCCGGTGCCGGTGAGCTTCACGCCGCGAGGGAAGTCGAATATGCCTAGCTTCTCGCCGATCTGCATGTGGTCGGGGATCGGGTAGGCGGGATCCTTCCACTCGCCCACGAGGCGCACCACCTTGTTGGCGGAGGAATCGGGGCCGGTGGGGATCTCGGGCGCGGGAAGGTTCGGGATCATGAGCATCGTCTCGCGGAGGTCTGTCTCGACCTGCGCGAGCTCGCGGTCGATCTCGGCGATGCGGTCGCCGATGGCGCGGACCTCGGCCTTGGCGGCCGCGATGTCGCCGCCGGCCTTGGCGAGGGCGCCGATCTCCTTGGAGGCGGAGTTGCGCTTGGCCTTGAGGGCTTCGGTCTCGCCCAGGAGCGACCGACGCTTCGCGTCGAGGTCGCGGGCCTTCTCCACGGTCTCCTTCTCCACGCCGCGCCGCGCGAGCTGCGCGGCGGTGTTCTCGAAATCTTCCCGGATCTTCTTGATGTCAATCATTGTTCTGCTCGTTAGAGGTTTTCGCTCCCGCGCTCGTTCCGCATTCGCTCACTCGCTTGGTCGCTCATCGATTGCTGCTCGTTTTCGCTCCCGCGCTCGTTCCGCATTCGCTCACTCGCTCGGTTGCGGGAAATATTATACCACACTGCGGTCATGCCTGTCACTTCTCGAGCGTGAGCAGCACGGGCTTCACGCTGGGCTGTAGGTCCACGGTCATCACGTTGCCGAAGAACTTGAATGGCGCCGGCTGGCCGTTGGCCTTGACGGCGGAAGGCTTCTGCACGCGCGAGAAGAACACCTTGTACGGTGCCTTCGGCCACGCGGCGATCTCTACGCGCGCGAGTTCGCCCGCCTGCGGCTCCTTCGCCCTCGCGCGGCCCGGCACGTGGAGGAGCGTCTTGCCGCCCTGCACGGCGCGGATCACGCGGTAGTACGGGAGACCGATGAAGTTGCTCACGTTCTCCTGCACCGTGCCCGGGTTGATCGGCGGGTCGTTGCGCACCTGCTGGACGGGCGCGAAGGAATCCGGCAGCAAGCCCACCTTCTCGCCGTCGCTCGGCAGGAAGCTCTGGTCCACGCCGCTCGCCGTGATGCCCTTCGCGAGATGCCGCCAGAGGGCCGCCAGCTCGGCGTCCGTCTCGATCTCCGCCAGGTCAGCGAGGGCGGCGGCATAGACGAGTCCGCACCACTGGACGGGCAGGCCGATCCAGTTGGGGGCCGACCAGTTCGTCGCGCCGATCACGCCGATGGTGGCGTAGCGTCCGATCGGGTTCGGCACGTTCGTGGGCGGGTCGACGAAGTAGATCATCGTCATGCCGGTGCGCGCCCAGTAGCGCGCGCGCTCCAGGTAGCGCGGGTTGCCGGAGAGGAGATAGCCCCTCACGTAGCAGTTCACGATGTTCCCGGAGGCGAGGATGTCCGGCGTGTGGAGCGGCATCTCCCACGGCTGCGCGCCGCGCGGCACGTCGTTGCCGTAGATTTCCGTGAACTTGTCGAGAACCGCCAGCGTCTCGGCGATCAGTCCCTCGTCGCCCGTCCAGAGCGCGCCGGAGAGCATGCCGGAAACGGCCATGGACGTGTAGCCGTTGCAGTGGTCGGAGCCGAGCGTCTCGCCGTAGTCGGGCTTCTTGTCATTCGGCTTGCGCCAGATGCGCTTGCCGCTCGCGAGCTGGCGCGCGATGCCCTTCGCGGTGCCTCCCGCTGAAATGGCGTAGGCGATCGGGTCGCCGAACACGAGCGGCGCGGCCGGACGGCGCACGTGCGACACGCTGCCGCCCCATCCCTTCCGCTCGGCGGATTTCTCGGGCATGGCAGCGATCATCTCGTTCGCGGCGGCCGTGAGGCTCGCAGCCCGCGCGGCGTCGGGCGTGGCGGACGCGAGCCAGAGCATGAGCGCGGGCACGTCCGAGACGCGATTCGCATGCCAGCGCGCGCCGAGGGCGTGGCGGCAGCCCTGCGCGCCCTCGCGGATGCCGGACTCGAGCCAGCCGCGCGCTAGCACTTCGCAGGCCTTGCCCGCTTCCAGCGCAGGTGGCGGCGGAAGCTTCTTGAGCGGATAGCGCGCCGTTAGCACGTCCACCACATCTCCGCCCGCGCCCGTCGAGAGAGTGGTTTCGACCGCACCGGAGGTAAAGGGCACGGCGGCGAAGAGCCGCGTGTCGCTTTCGCGCCGCGCTGCGCCGATGCCGGGCGCCCAGAGCGCGAAGAGGTGCCCGCCGGACTTGAACTGCCGGTCGGGGGTGTCGAAGACGGGGGCGAACGGTCGCGCAGGAGCACGACCCTCCCGTACTGGGGCGGGATCCTCCCACTCGAACGCGAACCAACTGGAGGAATCGGTGAGCGCCATCAGCGGATAGCAGAACTTGTGCGCGGCGGGGATGAGGCGGTTCGCCTGCGGTCCGCGCACTTCCTTCTCGTTGGACGACGGCTCGTCGGCGAGGTACTCGATGCCGGGCAGGAGGGCCTGCGTCTTGTGTCCGCTCGAGGCTCGGTCGACGAAGAGGGTCATGTAGGGGATGTGGTAGACATGCACGGGGCGGTCGACCGCTACGGCGGTACGTACGTTCAGCGTCGTCCCTGCGGCGGCGAACGTGCGCGACCATGTCCAGGTGCGTCCGGCGGCATCCTTCGCCGTGGCGCACGCCTCGACACGCGAACCGATCGCCTGTACCTTTGTTGCGCCTTTTCCCCAGTCGAGCGTCTCGGGCTTGCCGTCCTGCCCCTTGATGACGAACGGCTCGTTCGGGTAGCCCTCCGCCCACGTCTTGCCGTTGGCGACGAAGGCGAACGCGCCCATGCGCGCGCGGTCGTGGCGCAGTTCCCAGCCGTCGCCCGAAAGAACGAGCGGGTCGGCGATCGCGATCGGCGGCGGCGCGGAGAATTTGGGCGTCCATTCGGCCGAGAGGTACGAGGCGCGAAGATGCCGGTATTCGACTGAGGTGAACGTTTCGGTCTTTCCGGGAGGGTCGATGCGCAGTGCCATCGGCTCAGGGCCGATGAGCCCGACGGGCAGCTCGCCGGCGAACTTCGAGCAGGGCGCGGGGCCGACGGGCTCGAGGCGCGCGGCCTCCAGCTCGTTGAAATGCCCCTTTTGCGGGTGCCAGAAGATCTGGAACGAGCGTGGGGCGGCGATAGGCGCGGTCTCCAGCTCGATGCGGAGGTACGCGGCGCCTGGAGGAGGCTTGGGCATCGCATAGGTGGCGTGCGCGACGCACCAGGGATCGACGCCAGTCACGTCGAACGAATAGCCTGTTGCACTCTGCCGGGCGTTCGCCACGTGGTTGTGCGCCCGCCATGGATGTCCGGCGTGCGAGAAATCAACTAGCTCTTGCGCCATCGCTGCGATCGCCGCGAGCGCGACCATGCCCAGAAACGCTTTCTTCATTTCATGCCTCGTTGTTGTGTCTGTTGTTTTCAAGTCGTCCGAATTATACCATTCCACACCTGCGGATGCTACTTCTTAGGGCGCTTGCGCAGCTCCCTGAAGGCGTGGTCGATGCGCACGGGTTGCCCGTCCCAGCCGGCCTTGCACGTCCAGGATTCCTCCTTCGCCGTCCAGAACGGCGCGTCTGGCGGGAGCGTGAGCGGGAGGAAGAACGCCGTGCAGAGGTAGACGCTCCCGTATCCGATGTAGCTTTCCGCCAGCACGGGCTGAGCGCCGTTGAAGCCGATCTCCAGCCAGCCGTCCGGACGGAAGTTGCGCGGATGCGTCTGGCGTTGCAGCACCGCAGTCATCGCCGAGCGTATGGCGCCGTCGGAGGCGGGATGGAAGTCTGGGCCGAGTGTGGCGGCGAGCGCCAGTCCCTGTAGCGTGCCGAAGCGGTAGCAGATTGAACGCCCGGCCATGGGGTATGTCCCCTCCGGCGAGATCATGCGCTCCTGCAGGTCCGCGAGGCGGCGGAGGCGCTTGCGCTCCATCTCCATGTAGCCCTTGCCGTACTTGATGCCGTGCTTCGCCATCGTCTGCGCGATCTCCCAGAACATCGGGTGGATCACGAACGAGTTGTATCCGTCGAATGCCAGATACGGTCCATCCGAGTAGTATCCGTCGCCCGAATACCATTCGTGCGCGAACTTGTCCACGCCCATCCGCAGGCGGTTCGTGTCGCACGAGCCGGTGACCTCGAGGAGGAACGCCTCGATCTCGCCCGCGAACAGCAACCAGTTGTTTTCCCATGGCTGGGTGGCGCGCGAGGAGACGAGCGCGTCGATGGTCTGGCGGCGCGTCTTCTCGGGCAGTTTCTCCCACACGCCCTTGCGTGCGCGCAGGAGGCCCTGCGCGAAGAACGCGGCGTCCACCAGCGGCTGGCGCTCGCGCACCGGATCCTTTGCGGCGAACACGAGGAAGTCTGGCGACTGCGGATCGACGGCGTTCCTGATGGCGCGCAGCAGGCGCGGGCGCCACGCGGCGCGCAGGCGCCCCTCCGGCGTGTCGTCGTCCGGCAGCTCGAACCAAGGCGCGAATCCGGTCATCACGCGCCCGAAAGCCTCCAGCTCAGTGAACGGGGACGTCTTGTTCCCGTCGCGGCGCGGGATGTTGGCGCGCAGCGTGCCGGACTCGAGGTTGGTGACGACCGGCGCGACGATCTTCAGCATCTGGTCGACCCACAAAGTCCGGTCGCGAGCGCCATCCGCCAAGGCGTTTCCGGCAACTCCGATGGCCAGCGCGGCCATGCCTAAAATAGTTTTTCCCACTTTATGCATCTTTGTAATGTCCGTTGCTTTAAAGCCATTTGAACTTCATTCACCAGTGTCACGCGTAGCGCATCTGCAGGTCGAAGGACTGGATGTCCGGCGTGGTGAGGCGGCCGTTGCTGTCGGCGACGGGGCACTTCGCCATCGCGGGCGTGATGCCGAGATGGAAGCGGCTCTTCTGTCCCTCCACGCGGATGCGCCCGTCCTGCGAGATGGTGATGATGGCGGAGACGGGGTCATCCCACATCACGGTGTGGCTTGCCAGCCGCCATTGCTTGGAGTACTCGGCCGGATAGGCGGAATGCGGCTTGGCCATCCACTCGTAGTTCGCGGAGTTGAGGTCGAGGTAGACGATGTTGTCGAGGATGCGCACGTTGTCGTGGTGGTGGTGGCCGTTGATGACGAGCCGCACGCGGCCGGGATGCTTCGCGTTGGCCTCGTTGAGGATCGCGCGCACGGCCTTGCCGTCGGGGCTGCCGCCGTACGCGCGTTCGTAGCTGGCGTGGCTAGTGACGATGCAGGGGTATGGCGAGCTCTCGATGGTCGCCTTCATCCATTCCAGCTGCGCTGGCGACACGCGAGAGATGTTGGACGAGTCCTTGCGTCCGACGGCGTAGTAGTTGCCCTTGGAGTAGTGGATCCACTCGCCGTCGATCAGGCAGTGGTTCGTGTCCGTCACGACGAACCGGAAGCCGTTGCGGTCGAAGTGGTAGTAGCTGCGCTCGAGGCGGTAGGCGTCCAGCGTCTCCTCGTGAACGTTGCCGTCGTCGTCGTGGTTGCCGATCGTGTGGTAGCATGGGATCTTGAAGTCGTTGTAGAAGTCCACGTAGTCCCTGAACTCGGCGGGCTTGTGCGTGAAGTCGCCCATGTGGATCACCATGTCGCACCTGGTCTTCACGGCGCGGTCGAGGATGCGCTCGAGCCATTCGCGCGTGTCGTGCGGAAAAGTCTTCGGGTAGTAGTGGATGTCAGCGAACGCGCAGAAGCGCAGCGTGCCGGGGGCGGTCGGCCCGGGCGCGGGCATGGCCGAGGCGGGCATCGCGGCGGCCGCGCCGAGAAGGGCGGCGCCGGACAGGAAAGAGCGGCGGTCGATGGCATTTACATTTTTTATGTTCACAGTCGTATTCCTTTCTTGAAGAAGTTTCGGGAAGTCTACCAAAATACCCTCCCGTCCCGCAAGCACCGGCGAATGGCATGACTATTATAGGTGATTGATGGTCTGGGGTACTTGAACATGCCGACGGATGGTGGTATAATCGCCGCCACTATGCTTTACCATCTTTCACTTCTGCTCGAGCGGTCGTGGGGACCTTTCCGCCTCTTCCGCTCCCATGCGCTGCTGTTGGCCGCCGGCACGATGCTCGCGGCGTTCGTCGTGCTGCTTCTGCTGCCCAAGCTGTGGCGCTTCGCGCCGCGCGACCACGGCAAGGCCATACTCGGCAAGGACGGCATGACGTCCGCCGGCAAGCCCACGGGCACGGGCCTGTGGGTGACGCTCCTCGTGCTTCCCATCATCCTGCTGGTGATGCCGCTGTCGGTTCCCGTGCTCGGCATGATCTTCTGCCTGTACGTGGCGATGGCGTTCGGCTATCTCGACGACCGTGCGGTCGAGCCGTGGGGGCAGCTCAAGAAGGGCGTGCTTGACGTGGCGGTGTGCCTTGGCGTGGCGTTTTTCGTTTGGATGGCTCTGGGCGGACAGGTGTGGGTGCCGTTCTTCAAGGGCGAATGGACGCTCCCGTGGTGGGCGTACATCCCGAGCATGGGGTTCGTGCTCTTCGTGACGATGAACGCGACGAACTGCTCGGACGGCGTCGACGGACTCGCCGGCTCCCTCACCGTGATATCGCTCGTGGCGCTTGCGGTGTTCCTGTACGTGGTGATCGGCTATCGTCCGATGGCGGATTACCTGCTCGTGCCGCACAACTACATGGCCGTGCGCTGGGCGATCCTGCTCATGACGGTGGCTGGCGGATTCGCTGGATACCTGTGGTGGAACGCGGAACCGTCCAAGGTGCTGATGGGAGATGCCGGGTCGCGCTTCCTCGGCCTGCTGCTGGGCGCGGGCGTGCTTGTCACGGGCAACCCGTTCCTCGTCCTCGCGTTCGCGCCGGTGGTGCTGGTGAACGGCGGCGGCGGACTCGTGAAGCTGTTGCTGCTCCGGTTCTTCAAGAAGTGCGGGATGGACGTGCGTCCGCCGTCGATCCTGGAGCCGGAAGAGGCCGAGCGGCGGAACGTGCTCGTGAAGATCGTGCAGAGCGTGCGCTTCCCGCTCCACGACCACTGCAAGAAGGTGCTGAAGTGGTCGAACGCGCAGGTGCTCATGCGCTTCATGCTGCTTCAGGCGTTCCTCATGCCGCTCATCTTCGTCCTCTTCGTCAAGATCCGCTGACCTATGACCTGTGGCGCATGTCTGCGAGGTTGTAGGGAAACAACATGAACAACAGCGAGAACAACTTTTGGTACGCGGGCTAACTCGCCCGCGCAGGGTTCCCGCCTGCAACAAACTACAAAGTGCAAAATGCGATGTGTGGGGGGGTCTCACACAGAGGCACAGAGACACAGAGTCTTGAAGGAGTGATTTAGAGATGGGGCTCCGCCCCATACCCCGAACACAGGAGAATCGCAAGTGATTGGCTTGCTTTCGGGGTCTGTGGCAGCGCCCCAGCTACAAATCTTCCTCTGTGGCTCTGTGACTCTGTGTGAGAACGATATGGTGAGGAAGAGGTGGTACGTGAAAAGGCGCGGGCGA
The DNA here is from genome assembly GCA_902763655.1 of uncultured bacterium. Taxonomy (GTDB): domain Bacteria; phylum Verrucomicrobiota; class Kiritimatiellia; order RFP12; family UBA1067; genus RUG572. Next base: position 7,446 of record CACWSW010000041.1, on the reverse strand, counting down.
GTTAGCCCGCGCTCCAAAGGGAAGTTGCCCTAGAAGTTGTACAAGTTGGTTCTCTTCAAAAAAGAGATGCCGCGGAATACTGAGATGCATCCTACGGGCGGCAGAAAAGGCCGGTGCGCCATTCGCCGACGAGTTCGCTCTCAAGTTCCTTGAAGCCGAGTGCCGAGTAGGCGTCGTGAACTTCGGGGTACACCTCTTCGAGTATGCCGGAGAGGATCAGGCGTCCGCCGGGGCGGACCAGCGCGGCGATCTCGCGCGCGAAGCGGACGAGTATGGGGCCGAGGACGTTTGCGGCCACGACGTCGGCGGCGAACTTCTCGGATGGTGAGAGGGGAACGACGTCCGCGAGGCGCGAGCTGCCAGAGAGGTCGCCGCGGAAGAAGGGGATCGAAAGCCTGTTGCGCTCGGCGTTCTCTTTGGAGTTCTGCACGGCATCGGGATCGATGTCGAAGCCGGCGACGGATCGGAAGCCCTCGAGCGCGGCGGCGATCGCGAGGATGCCGCTGCCGCAGCCCACGTCTAGGAAGTCGCGCGCGGGGTTCTCGGCGGCCAGGCGGTCGATGAAGTTCAGGCATGCGCGCGTCGTGGCGTGCTGGCCGGTGCCGAACGCCATGCCGGGGTCGAGGACGAGCGCCTTCTGTCCGGGGGCGGGCCTGAAGGCGGCGAGTTCCCATTCCGGGACGATGGCGAGGCGCGGGGAGACGACGTCGGTCTTGAAGTGCTTGCGGTAGGCGAGCTTCCAGTCCTCGTCCGGGATCGTGCCGACCGTCGGGGAGAGGTCGATGCCCACGATGCGCCCGGCGGCGGACAGCGCCTCGGCCGCGCGCGGCGCGTCGGCGGGGTCGGCGAGGAAGACCTGCATCGTGGTGAGGTCGTCCTCGACGTCGCGGTACGAGGACAAAATCAAATCCCCTCCGTCGAACACTTCGAAGAGGGGATTGACGTACCGTTCGTCGATCGAACAGGATACGACCGTCATTGCTGAAGGCGGGCTTACTTTGCCGCAGCCCGCTTGGCGAGCATCTTCTTGACGACGGCCGGACGCTGCACGAGCACGCGGACGTTCTCCGTGCTCATCAGCTTGACCTCTTCCTCGCCCAGCCCGAACTTGACCAGACGACGACGCTGCGCGGCGCTCTTGCGGGCCTTGCCGGCGGGCGTCTTGCACGGACGGACGTGCGACTCTTTGCGTAATGTACGACCTGTACCCATCTTCTACCTCGTTTCTTGAAAAGCGAAAAACGGAGAATATTATGCCGTTTTCCGTGCCGAAAATCAAGCGCGAAATTCGCCACGCGAAAATTTGGGCGAATCGGGTTGCCAAGCGCACGCCAGAAGAGTACAATATCCGCCGTTTTTCACACCCCAATGAGGATAAAGACAATGTCTCGTGTTTACAACTTCTCGGCCGGTCCGGCCGTGCTGCCGCTGGAGGTGCTCCAGAGCGCGCAGGAGAATCTCGTCGACTACAAGGGCTGCGGCATGTCCGTGATGGAGATGTCCCACCGCGGCAAGGACTACGACGCCATCCACCAGGAGGCGGTCGCCACGTTCAAGGAGCTTTGCGGCCTGGGCGACGACTGGGCGGTGTGCTTCATCCAGGGCGGCGCGTCGATGCAGTTCGCGATGATCCCGATGAACTTCCTCGGCAAGGACCAGTCCGCAGACTACGCCAACCAGGGCACGTGGTCGAACAAGGCGCTCAAGCAGGCGCAGATGATCGGCACGGTGAACGTGGTGGCCAACTGCCAGAAGGACATCCCCACGCGCATGCCTGCGGACGACGAGTTCAAGTGGACGCCCGGCGCCGCGTACAGCCACATCTGCACGAACGAGACGATCTCCGGCGCCGAGCTGAAGGTCATCCCGAACTCCGGCTCGCCGCTCATCGGCGACATGTCGAGCGACATCCTCTCCTGCGAGCGCGACTACTCGAAGTTCTCGATGTTCTACGCGGGCGCGCAGAAGAACCTCGGGCCGTCCGGCATGGCCGTGGTCGCGATCCGCAAGGAGCTTGCCGAGAAGGGCTCGACCACGATCCCGACGATGCTGCAGTACCGCACGTACGTGGACGAGAACTCGCTCTACAACACGCCGCCCACCTGGGGCATCTACATCTTCTGCGAGACCATGAAGTGGGTAAAGAAGATGGGCAAGGAGAACCTTTTCAAGCTCAACGCCGAGAAGGCGAAGAAGATCTACGACGTCATCGACGGCTCGGGCTTCTACCGCGGTACGGCGGTGAAGGAGTTCCGCTCGAACATGAACGTTACGTGGCGTCTTCCCACGGAGGAGCTCGAGGCGCAGTTCATCAAGGAGGCCACGGCCGCCGGCATGAAGTCGCTCAAGGGGCACCGCTCCGTCGGCGGCATACGCGCGTCCATCTACAACGCCTTCCCGATGGCCGGCGTGGACTGCCTCGTCGAATTCATGAAGGAATTCGAGAGGAAGAACGGCTAAATGAAGGTCGCAGCGCTCGCTGTCTCGTGCATGCTGTCCGCCGCCGCGTGCGCGGGCGGGCCGAAGTACGTGTTCATGTTCATCGGCGACGGCTTCTCCGTGCCCCAGCGCATGGTGGCGGAGGAGTTCTCGCGCGAGATCGGGCGCGGCGAGCTCACCTGCAACCACCTGCCGTACCACGCCACCACGCGCACGAGCTCGGCGACGTCCCTCGTCACCGACTCCGCCGCCGCCGGCACGGCGATCGCCTGCGGCGCCAAGACGTACAACAGCGCCGTGGGCGTGGACAAGGACGGCAATCCGGTCGAGTCCGTCGCCGAGCAGGCGCACCGCCTCGGCCGCAAGGTGGGCATAGTCTCCGACTGCTACCTAACGCACGCGACCCCGGCGGTGTTCTACGCGCACAACAAGAACCGCGGGCGGAGCTACCAGATCGGGCTCGAGATGATCGGGTCCGGCTTCGAGTACTTCGCCGGCGGCGGCTTCAGCGGCAAGGAGAACGACGTCCGCGACGAGAAGTACAAGGGCAACATCTACGACCTCGCCGCCAAGGCCGGGTATCTGGTGGCTACCAACAAGGCGGACCTGATGTCGGCCAAGCCCGGCACGAAGGTCCTCTACACGGCCTGCGAGGGGCACATGCCGCACGCTATCGACCGCGACGCGTCCATGCCCTCGCTCGCCGAGATGACGAGGAAGGGCGTCGAGCTGCTGGACGGCCCGGCCGGCTTCTTCATGATGGTGGAGGGCGGCACGCTCGACTTTTCGGGACACGCGAACGACGCGGCCACCAACTTGCGCGAGGTGCTCGCGCTCGACGACGCCGTGCGCGTCGCCAAGGAGTTCCAGGACCGCCATCCGGCCGACACGCTCATCATCACCACCGGCGACCACGAGACCGGCGGCATGGCGATGGGCTTCTACGGCACGGGCTACGCGATCCACGTCAAGCGCCTCTCGCACCAGAAGTGCTCGCGCATCGCCTTCAAGCAGGTGCTGAAGGACAAGCGCGCCGAGTTGAAGAAGGCCGGGAAGCCCTGGACCTTCGAGGAGGCGCAGAAGCTCCTGGAGGAGTACTTCGCGTTCGACTTCTCCGCCTCCGCGCACAGCGACAGCTTGGAAGACAAGCTCGCCGGCGGCAAGTACGCCTCCAAGACGACAACGAACGACGAGCGCCTGATGATGACCTCCACGGACGTGCAGGCCCTCAAGGAGGCGTTCAAGCGCAACAAGCTGCAGGACGAGGCACGCCGCATCACGAGCGAGAAGGCCGGCGTGGGCTGGAGTTCCAGCTCGCACACCGCCCTGCCGGTACTGACGACGAGTGGCGGTCCCGGCGCCGAGACGTTCCACGGCTACATGGACAACACCGAGATCGCCCTGCGACTCAAGAAGCTTTACGAGTAGCGACACGTTTAACCTGACGAACCGAAAGGACGAAGAACATGACGATAGCCGATGTGGTGAAGATTCTTGACGGCAAGCTCATGGCCGGCGACGGCACGAGCCCGCGCGCGGTGGGTGCCGTGGTGGCGAACGACCTCATGAGCGACGTGCTGCTGAACGACTCCGACGACATCTTGCTGCTCACGTCCCTCGCGAGCGACCAGGCCATCCGCACCGCGCACATCGTGGGCGCGATGGGCGTGGTGGTGCACAACGCCAAGCCGCTCTCCGAGACGATGCTCAAGGTTGCGGCCGACCTTGGCGTGCCGCTAGTCTCCAGCCCTCTTTCCAAGTACGACGCGTGCGTGCGCCTGCACGACGCGTTCCTCGCTGAGGAGCGCGGCTGATGGCGGGCGAGTACACGCCCACGATCCTGCAGGGGCAGCAGACCAGCGACGACGAGATCCTCGCCAACATGCCGCTCGACACGAAGGCGCTCGGCGGCGACTCGAGCGTCATCATCATGGAGCTCCTGCAGCGCTTCAAGGTGCGCGACGTGATGAAGCGCCAGATCATCTCCGTGGCGCGCAACGCCTCGCTGCGCGAGGCTCAGCGCCTCATGCGAGAGAACCGCATCTCCGGCCTGCCCGTGTGCGAGGACGGGCGCCTCTACGGGATCGTGTCGGTGAACGACATCATCAACGCCCTCGACAACGGCTGGATAGAGGACACGTGCGAGAGCCACATGGCCAGCAACCTCGTGGTGCTGGAGGCGGGAATGCCACTCTCGTTCGCGCTCAGGTACTTCAACAACTACACGTACGGGCGCTTCCCCGTGCTGGACGCCGACCGCAAGCTGGTGGGCATCATCTCGCAGCGCGACGTGATGCGCGCGCTGCTCTACGAGCTTTCCGTCGAGATCCGCAAGCTGGAGCGCAAGACGTCGAACAACGTCCTCGAGCACGCCACGAACGAACGCTACTTCCGCCGCGAGTGGGCGGTTGTCCACAACGACCTCTCCCGCGCCGGGCATGCCGCGAACGACATAAAGGGCATCCTCCGCGAGCGCAAGGTCGACCGTTCGGTCGCGCGCCGCGTGGCCGTGGCCGCATACGAGCTGGAGATCAACATCTGCATCCACTCTCACGGCGGCGTGCTCGTGATGCTTATCTCCGACGACACTGTGACCATCACGGCGAAGGACCGCGGCCCCGGCATCTCGGACATCGAGTGGGCCTGCCGCGACGGCACGTCCACCGCGAACGACTGGATCCGCTCGATGGGGTTCGGCGCGGGCATGGGCCTATCGAACTCCAAGCGCGTCTCCGACGCCTTCGACATCCAGTCGGAAGTCGGCAAGTTCACCAAGGTGACCTGCACGTTCAATCTGACTAAGCCCGCCGCCAGTGAGCAATAGGGTGCACATCTTCAACGTGGCTGCCGCGGTTGGGGCGATCTGCTTGGCGGCGCTGGCGGCGGGGACGCCTCCGCTCGTGCGGTTGCCGCATCGGGGGAAAGGGCTGGAGGGAAGGTTCCACCCCACCTACGCGAGCGCGCACGCGCCGGAGACGTCGCGGGCGAAAGACGTGCCGCCGTTCCTGCGCGGTTGCGTGATGTACCAGCTCTTCACGCGCATGTTCACGCCGGAGGGCACGTTCGCCGCCGCGCGCGCGAAACTGAAGGACCTCAAGGCGGACGGCATCGACATCGTCTACCTCACGCCGCACCAGCTGGCCGACGACGATCCCGACCCGAAGTTCTGGAGCGGACGACAGAAGGCGTGCAAGCTGAACAACCCGAAAAACCCCTACCGCCAGAAGGACTTCTTCGCCGTCGATCTCGAGTACGGCACGAAGGAGGACCTGAAGGCGTTCGTGGACGAGGCGCACCGACTGGGAATGAAGGTGATGTTCGACCTCGTGTACTTCCACTGCGGTCCGAAGGCCGTGTTTCTGAAGGACCATCCCGACTTCATCGTGCGCAATCCCGACGGCACGCCCAAGCTCGGCGACTGGGCGTTCCCGGAGATGGACATCGCCAATCCCGCGGTGCGCGAATACCTCTACGCCAACATGGTCGGATTCGTGCGCGACTACGATGTGGACGGTTTCCGTTGCGACGTGGCAGACATGCTGCCCGTCGACTTCTGGGAAGAGGGCGCGCGCCGCTGCAGGGCCGTGAAGCCTGACGTGTTCCTGATGTGCGAGGGGTTGAAGGGCGATGACCAGATCGCCGCGTTCGACCTCACCTACGGCTTCTACACGCAGTGGACGATGGTCGCGATGCTGGAGGGGAAGTCGCCCGCCTCCATGCTGGAGAAGGCCTGGCGCGCGCAGGTGCGCGACTACCCGCGCGGCTTCCACTGGATGCGCTGCTTCGAGAACCACGACTTCGCCAACGTCAATCCCGGGCAGAAGCGCAAGGAGGCGCTATACGGGCACGAGCTGAACGCGGCGATGATCGCGACCTGCTTTCTGCTCGACGGCATACCGATGCTCTACAACGGACAGGAGATCGCGGACGCGAGCCCGCACTCCATCTACGCCAACCGCGACCACGGCAAGTGGTGCGTCGACTGGTCGCGCGCGGGCGACAATGTTGCCGTCGAGCGCCGCGCGCTCGTCCGCCGCCTCACGGCCTTGCGGCACGCGCACCCCGACCTCTTCGATGCGCCTGTCGTATGGCATGCTGTGCCGGAACCAGACAAGGCATACGCCTTTTCGCGTCCGTTGCCGGACGGCACGACGTTCACTCTTGCCGTGAACATTTCAAGCGAACCGGTGTCGTTCGCCCTGCCTGGCGGCAAGGCCGTGTCGCTGCGGCCGCATGGCTTTCATTTGGGTGAATAATCTCATTCTCAGAGGCGCTTACACAGCCTTCGACGAGGCTGTTCGAGCGGATTGGGCGTATAACTGCGATTTTCGGCGGGATAACATCATCTTGTGTGTCCAAAATAAAAAATACACAATATATTGATTTCCTGCTTGCGCTCGGCGGCTCAATCCTGTATCATAACTCTCGTCTCTGCGCGGAGGGATCCCGATGGTGGGTCTGGACGGCATGGTGCTGTCCGGCATCGGGAGTGCGCGCCGGGACGACTACAGGAATGTAAGGCGACATGAACATCATAAAGCGCAGCGGTGAGGAAATGGAATTCGAGCGGGGCAAGATTGCCGCCGCGATCCGCAAGGCGAACGAGACGGTTGAGGATGCGGACAAGCTTACCGAGGCGCGCATAGAGCGTATTGCGCAGCAGATCGAGGATTTCGCGCGGACGTACGACCGCGCGCTGAGCGTGGAAGAGATCCAGGACCTGGTGGAGACGAAGATCCAGGAGGCGGGCGCGCACCTGGTAGCGAAGAAGTACATCACGTACCGCTTCATCCAGTCGCTCAAGCGCCAGCACAACACGACGGACGGCGAGATCCTCACGCTCATCAACTGCACGAACGAGGAGGCGAAGCAGGAGAACGCGAACAAGAACCCGACGATCAACAGCGTGCAGCGCGACTACATGGCCGGCGCCGTGTCGAAGGACGTGACGAAGCGCCTGCTGCTGCCGGAGGAGGTCGTGAAGGCGCACGACGCCGGCATCCTGCA
>CACWSW010000040.1 GCA_902763655.1 uncultured bacterium | reverse complement strand
CTGCGCCTGCGCGACACGCGCGGCGTGACGTTCGTTGTCGTGACGCACGAGCTCCCCAGTATCTTCAAGATCGCCGACCGGTGCGCGATGTTCGACCGCGCGCGGCAGGCGATGATTGCTCTCGGCCGTCCGGCCGAGTTGCGCGACACGTCGGACGACGCGTTCGTCCGCGAGTTCTTCACACGTGGAGGTTCCAATGGCAAATGACAACCATGCCAATTATGCGAGGATTGGCGGCTTCATCATACTCGGTATCGTCCTCATCCTGGTGACGCTAGTCTGGCTGGGCGGCGCGGGCGGCAACAAGAACGAGTTCTATGCGGAGACCTTCTTCTCCAACGATGTCTCGGGACTGGACGTCGGCAGCGCCGTGAACCTGCGCGGCGTGCGCGTCGGATCGGTCAAGCGCATATCTTTCATAGGCGCGGTGTACGACGTTGCGTCGCACGAGGACGGCCGCAAGATCTACGTGCTGCTGGCGTTGGACAAGCGCCTCTTCCGCGTGAACCACTCGGAGAATCCCGAGCAGACGTTGGAGAGGTTCGTTAGCCGAGGCCTCCACGCCACGGTTTCCGCGTCGGGCGTGACGGGGCTTTCCCACATCGAGCTGAACTTTCCCAAGGGGAAGGTGCCGGAGGAGAAGATCGGCTGGGAGAAGCGCCGCGTCACAATCCCGCCTGCGCCCTCCATCCTGCAAAGCGCCGCCGACTCGGCAACGCAGATTCTCGACCAGATCAACCGCATGGACCTGTTGGCTGCATGGACCAATATCGTCGGAACCCTTGAAAATGCCAACAGCACGCTCTCCTCGCTCGGAGCGCTGCTCGAATCCAACGGCGGCAACGTCGGCGAGATACTGGACAACCTCCGCGAGACGAGCGCGTCCCTGCGCGACTTCGCGAACGACATCAAGTCCAACCCGTCGCTCCTGCTGCGCTCGAACGATCCAGATCGTCTTCCCGAGACGCGATGACCGCAGGCGGGCCATTTTTGCTATAATCTTCCCATGCAAACTGTAACAAATCAGATCAAGGAATCCATGGCCGGATCGTCATGGATACGCAAGATGTTCGAGAAGGGCCTCGAGCTCAAGCGCCAGCACGGCGTAGACGCCGTGTGCGATTTTTCGCTTGGCAATCCGGACGTGCCTCCGCCCGCGAAGACGAAGTCCGCGCTGGAGGCGATCGCGGCCGAGGCCGTGAAGCCGCTAGGGCTGGGCTACTGTCCCAACGCCGGCATTCCCGCCGTGCGCGAGGCCATCGCCGCGTACCTGGCACGCCAGCAGCAGGTTCCGGTCGCAGCGTCGAACGTGGTGATGACGGTTGGCGCGGCAGGCGCGCTCGTGAGCTTCTTCCGCGCCGTGATCGAGCCAGGCGACGAGGTGATATGCCCCTCGCCATACTTCGTCGAGTACGGCAGCTACTGCGGACACTTCGGCGGCGTGCTTAAGCCCGTTTCGTCGATCGCCGACGAGGGGTTCCGTCCCGACATCGCCGCCATCGAGGCCGCGATCACGCCGAAGACGCGCGCGCTCCTGGTCAACTCGCCAAACAACCCAACGGGCTGCATCTACTCCGCCGAAGACGTGCGCCAGCTCGCGGCGCTTGTGGACAAGACGAACGCAGCGCGCGGCGAAGGCGTACGTCCGCTGTTCCTCCTCTCCGACGAGCCGTACCGCGCGTTCGCGTACGACGGCGCCACGGTGCCGCCGATGCTGCCGCTTACGCCATACGCCGTGGTGCTGGGATCCTTCTCCAAGACGCTCTCGCTCGCCGGCGAGCGAATCGGGTACGTGGCCGTCAACCCGGCGATGCCGGATGGCGATACGCTCGTTAGCGCGGTCACGCTCACGAACCGCACGCTCGGGTTCGTCAATGCGCCGGTGATCGGCCAGCGGCTCGCGACGGCGCTTCTCGACGAGACCGTAGACCTGGAGATATACGATCGCCGCCGCAAGCTGATGGCGAAGGTCCTTTCGGACGCCGGCATCGAGTTCGTGATGCCGCGCGGAGCGTTCTACTTCTTCCCGAAGGCGCCCGGCGGCGACGACATCGCGTTCGTGGACGCGTTGCAGGACGAGCTGATTCTCGCGGTGCCTGGGCGCGGCTTCGGCATGGCAGGCTTCGTGCGCCTCTCCTGCAGCGTCGACGAGAAGATCATCGCCCGTTCGGCAGAAGGCTTCAAGCGCGCGGTGCAGCGGCTCCGTCGTCCTTGACGAGGTGCCCGTCGCGCATCGCAAGGTGGCGCTTGGCGTAGGCGGCTATGTCGTCCTCGTGTGTCACCATCACGATGGTGATTCCCTCGTGCGACAGTTCCGTGAAGAGGTTCATTATCTCCACCGACGACTTGGTGTCCAGGTTGCCGGTCGGCTCGTCGGCGAAAAGGACCGGCGGCTCGTTCATGAGCGCGCGCGCGATGGCGACGCGCTGCTGCTGGCCGCCAGACAGCTGGGCGGGTGTGTGCGTCCCGCGCCCGCCGAGCCCGACGCGCTCCAGCAGCTCCATGGCTCGTGCGCGGCGCGCGCGCCTGCCGAGGCGGTTGAGGTAGAAGTCCGGCAGCTCCACGTTCTCGATGGCGCTCGTGCGCGCGAGGAGGTTGAAGTTCTGGAACACGAACCCGAGCTTCCGGTTGCGGATGTGCGCAAGCTCCGTGGGAGTGCGGCGCGCCACCTCTATGCCGTCTAGCAGGTAGCTGCCGCTCGTGGGCGTGTCGAGGCATCCGAGGATGTTGAGAAGGGTGGACTTGCCCGATCCCGACGCGCCCATGATCGCCACGAACTCGCCGGTGTCGATCGAAAGCGACACGCCATCCAGCGCCGCCACGGGCTCGTCGCCCACGGCGTATATCTTGCGGAGGTCGCGGATCTCTATCAGGTGTGCCATGCGGAGATTCTACCAAATCCTATCGCGGCCGCCTAGCGGGCCGCGGCCTTCTGGGCCGCGAACACCTTCTTGAGTCCGGCGCGCGCGAGGGCGCGGAGCGCCGCCAGATCGTCCTCGGTGAAGGGCTCGCGCTCGGCCGTGCCCTGGAGCTCCACGTACCGGCCGTCGTCCGTCATGACGACGTTGAGGTCCACGTCTGCGTGCGAGTCGAGCGCATAGTCGAGGTCAAGGGTGGGGATGCCGCCGCAGATGCCGACGGAGACGGCGGCGACCGCGTGGCGGATCGGGTCCTCGGCGAGCTGCCCGTCGCGCAGGAGCTTTCCGATGGCGTCGCGGAGCGCCACCATGCCGCCCGTGATGGAGGCGCAGCGCGTGCCGCCGTCCGCCTGGAGGACGTCGCAGTCGATGGTGATCAGCCGCTCGCCGAGCTTCTCGAGGTCCACGGCGGCGCGGAGGGAGCGTCCGATGAGGCGCGATATCTCGGAGCCGCGCGCGTCAGGCTTGAGCTTCTTGATGTCGCGCTCCTTGCGCTCCAGCGTGCTGCCTGGGAGCATGGAGTACTCCGCCGTCACCCATCCCTTGCCCGTGTCGCGCAGGAAGGACGGCACCTTGTCGCTCACCGACGCGGTGCACAGCACCCACGTGTCGCCCCACTTGATGAGCACCGACCCTGCCGCGTACTTCGTGAAGTCGCGGATTATCTCTATCTTTCTCAGCTGGTTCCTTTTGCGTGCCATGATGTCTCCTTGCGTTGGCGTGATTATAGCACATCCGCTGGCTGCATGTTAGCGGGATGTTAAGAATCGCACAAATCGGTCGAGTTGCCTCTTGCGCGGATGGGGGCGATTGCGGTATATTTATGCCGCATCCGAGAAATGGGGCCGCGAGGCCCCGGCTGGAACAACCGAGAAAGGAACAAATACAGTATGGATCTGCAGAATGCGACAAACCGGATCGCCGCGCAGGGCGAGCTGGTGACGAAGATAAAGGACGAGGTCGGCAAGGTCATCGTCGGCCAGGAGAAGCTGATCGACCGCCTCGTGCTGGCGCTCGTGACGGACGGACACATCCTCCTCGAGGGCGTGCCCGGCCTCGCCAAGACGCTCAGCGTGAACACGCTCGCCAAGGCGCTAGGCCTCGACTTCAAGCGCATATCCTTCACTCCTGACCTGCTGCCTGCCGACGTGGTGGGCACCCTCATCTACTCGCCTAAGACGGGCGAGTTCTCTCCGAAGAAGGGTCCTGTGTTCACCAACCTGCTTCTCGCGGACGAGATCAACCGTGCGCCCGCCAAGGTGCAGAGCGCGCTTCTGGAGTCCATGCAGGAGCGGCAGGTGACGATCGGCGAGACCACGTATCCGCTCCCGAAGCCGTTCCTCGTCCTCGCCACGCAGAACCCGATCGAGCAGGAAGGCACCTACCCGCTCCCCGAGGCCCAGGTGGACCGCTTCATGTTCAAGTGCCTCGTGGAGACCCCGAGCCGCAGCGACGAGCGCCGCATCATGGAGCGCTTCGCGCAGCAGGCGAAGGCGCCGGACGTCGCCGCCGTCGCCACGATGGACGACATCCTCGCCCTGCGCGAGACCTTGAAGGAGGTGTACTGCGACGAGAAGGTGGGCGACTACATCCTCGACATCGTCTTCGCCACGCGCGAGCCTGACAAGGTGAAGGGGCTCGAGTCCCTCAAGGAGCAGATCCAGGTGGGCGCCTCGCCGCGCGCCACGCTCTGCCTCAACAAGGCCGCGCGCGCCAACGCGCTCCTGCACGGCCGCGCCTACGCGACGCCCCAGGACGTGAAGGAGATCGCGCACGACGTCCTCCGCCACCGCATCCTGCTCACGTACGAGGCCGAGGCGGAGAACGTGGACAGCGACATGGTGATCGACAAGATACTCTCCACGATACCGGTGCCATGACCGGGACCGCCGAGACCACCGGGACCGCCGGGTAAGCAGCAATCATTTTGTGGAATCCAACATGGCTATTGACGTCAAAGAGCTGATGGCGAAGGTGGGGAAGATCAGGATCCTCACCAACCGCCTGATCGACGACCAGCTGAGCGGGGACTACCACTCCACGTTCAAGGGGCAGGGCGTCGAGTTCGACGAGGTGCGCCCGTACGTCGCCGGCGACGACGTGCGCTCCATCGACTGGAACGTCACCGCGCGCACCGGCACGCCGTTCATCAAGCGCTTCAGCGAGGAGCGGGAGCTTACGGTCCTCTTCCTCGTGGACATCTCCGGATCGCAGTCATACGGCAGCGTGACGCGCTCGAAGGCCGAGCTGGCCGCCGAGGTGGCGAGCCTCCTCGCGCTCACGGCCATCCGCAACCAGGACAAGATCGGCCTCATCCTCTTCTCCGACAAGATCGTGAAGTACATCCCGCCGCGCAAGGGGCGGCAGAGCGTCATGCGGCTCGTCCGCGAGGTGCTGGCGGCCGAGGACGACGCGACTGGCGGCACGGACATCGCGGGCGCGCTGAAGTTCCTCAACGGCGTGCAGAAGCGCCGTGCCGTGGTGTTCCTAGTGAGCGACTTCCAGGACTCCGGCTACGAGAAGGAGCTGCGCGTGACGGCGCGCCACCACGACATGATCGCCATTCCGGTGAGCGACCCCGCCGAGAGCGAGCTGCCGCAGGCCGGACTGGCCGAACTGGAGGATCCCGAGTCAGGCGAGCTGCTGCTGGTCGACACGTCCGACTCCGCAGTGCGCCGCGCATTCGCGGAGACTGCGGCGGAACAGGTCGCCGCCCGCGACCGCTTCTTCGCTCGCAACGGCATCGACAACGTGCCCGTCGCCACAGACAGACCTTACATCCAGTCCATTCGGGCATTGTTCAAGAGGAGGGCCTCGAAGCGATGAGCAAGCAGTGTTTGGCGCATGGCGCTTTGTGCTTGGTGCTTGGCGCATCGGCTTGTTTGGGCGTCAGCCCGCTCTTTGCCGCGCAAGTGGCGGACCTGAGCCGCGACGGCATCGGCATCACTGTCGAGGCGGAGCCGGAGACGGTCGATCCAGGGCGCGACTTCACGGTGACAGTGACCGTCAAGTCGCCTGCGGGCCAGACGGCAACGCTGCCAGACCTGCGCACGCGATTCCAAGGTTTCCAGGTGGCCGAGGACTTCACCGAAGAGCCGCTCGCCGACGCAGACGGCGGCACGACGCTCGTATCGCGCTGGCGGCTCGTCCCGGAGCCGATGGCGAAGAAGTATCGGCTCGCGCCGTTCGTGATAAACAACTTCTACACGGCGCCGGTGCTGTTCGCGCCGCCGAAGGCGCGCGAGGCGGTGACGGGCGACATGGAGGTCGAGCCGAAGCGTGATTTGCCGCCGCTCAGCTGGAAGCTGGTAGGAATCTGCGGCGCGATACTGGCGGCGTTCGCGCTCGTCGTGGCGCTGGCGTATCTCGCAATACGCAAGATCCGCACGATGGTGCGCGTGCACCGAATGAGCCCGATAGAGCGCGCGATGTACGAGCTGGAGCAGCTGCTGAAGAAGGGGTTGCCCGGCCGCGGGTTCTACAAGGACTTCTACGTGGAGCTGACGATGGTCGTGCGCCGCTACATCGAGCGCCGGCACGACGTGCGCGCGCCTAACCTCACCACCGACGAGTTCCTGCGGGCCGCGCGCGAGAACCCGGCGTTTACGCGCGAGGCCATCTCCGAACTCAAGAACTTCCTCGAGTCGGCCGACATGGTGAAGTTCGCCGGCGTGGAGGCCACGCCAGAGATGGCCGATGCCGCAACAGGCAAGGCTCGCGACTACCTTACCACCGACAGCCGAGAGGCGCAACAAACCACTAGCCACTGACAACTATGAACTTCGCATGGCCATTATGTTTTCTTCTGGCGCTGCCGCTTGCGGCAGCGGCCTGGCGGATGCTGAGAAGGGGACGCCGAGCGGGCATCAAGTTCGCGCCGGTCTTTCGGCTGCCGTCCAAGACGGCTGGTTGGCGCGCGCGCGCGGCCAACCTCGCCCCGTGGCTGTTCCTCGTCGGTGCGGCGATGCTCGTCATTGCGGCGGCGCGTCCGCGCAAGGCGCTCTCGCAAGGCCAGCGCAACGTCGACGCCATCGCCATCGCGATGACGGTGGATGTCTCGGGCTCGATGGAGGCGCTCGACCTCACGCCAAAGGGCACGCGCGACTACAAGACGCGCCTCGATGTCGTGAAGGAGATGTTCGCCAAGTTCGTGGAAGCGCGTCCTGATGATCTGATCGGCCTCGTGACCTTCGGCGGATACGCCTCGAGCCGCGCGCCGCTCACGGCCGACCACGAGGCGCTGCTGCACGTGCTTAAGGGCGTGGAGATACCGACCACTGCCTACGACGCGAACGGCCGCCCCATCGACCCGGACGAGCAGATGACGGCTATCGGCGACGGCCTCGCCATGGCGCTCGCGCGCCTCAAGAACGCCGAGCCCAAGTCGAAGATCGCCATTCTCCTTTCCGACGGCGTCTCGAACGCGGGCGTGGTGGAGCCGGACCAGGCCGCGGCAGCGGCAGAGAAGCTGGGCGTGCGCGTCTACACCATCGGCGTGGGCACGCACTCGCGCAGGACGCCGTTCCGCGCCAAGGACATGTTCGGGCGGACGCAGATCGCGTACGCCGACGTGTCGTTCGACGAATCCCAGCTCAAGTCGATCGCCTCCAAGACGCACGCGCGCTACTTTGCAGTCAACGATGCAGCTGGCCTCAAGGCCGCGCTGGAGGAGATCGACTCCCTCGAGAAGACGCCGCTCGACCGCACGGTGTACCAGCGGTGGCAGGAATACTTTGCGCCGTTCCTGCTCGCGGGAGTGATCCTGCTCCTCGTCGCCGTTTCGCTCCAGATGGCGGCATCGCGCAGGCTGGCCTAGCCCCGTGGAGGAAAATTAAATATTACTAACTTTTCCCGTTGACGCGGCGGCGGGCGGTGTGGTAGACTATTCTTCGTCCCGGCTAATTAGGCTAGGAAAAGAATTGGAAGGAAGCAGATATGCCATTGTCGCAGATAGGAATCGGTAAGCGGTGCCGCATAAAGGGCGTCACGGGGGACGACGCCGTCCGCCATCGCTTGGGCGCGCTCGGCTTTGTCGAGGGCATGGAGGTGGAGGTCGTCGCCGAGGTGGGCGGCAACTTCGTGGTCGGCGTGCTGGGAAGCCGCGTGGCTGTGGACGGCGGCCTGGCGCGGAGGATTCTGGTGTGATTTTTTTGAAGCCTGACTTCGCCGCGTCTAATTAGGCGCGAAAAACTGGACGAAAAGGCTCGATTCAAGGAGAACGGAAATGGCAATCAGGATAGCGCTCGCAGGAAACCCCAACAGCGGCAAGACGACTCTTTTCAACGACCTCACCGGATCCGACCAGTACGTCGGCAACTGGCCCGGCGTCACTGTGGAGAAGAAGGACGGCGTCCTCTCCGGGCGCAAGGACGTGGTGATACAGGACCTACCGGGCATCTACTCGCTTTCGCCATACTCTCTCGAGGAGGTGGTTGCGCGCAACTACCTGGTCAACGAGAAGCCAGACGCGATCCTCAACATAATCGACGGCTCGAACCTGGAGCGCAACCTGTACCTCACCACCCAGCTGCTGGAGCTGGGGCTGCCGATGGTCGTGGCGGTGAACATGATCGACGTCGTAAGGAAGAACGGCGACAGGCTGGACGCCGCGAAGCTCTCGAAAAAGCTCGGATGCCCCGTCGTCGAGGTGTCGGCGCTTACCGGAGAAGGCACCAAGGAGGCCGTGGCCCTGGCGCTGGAGGCTGCGGCCAAGGGCGTCAAGGAAGAGCGTCCGCACGTCTTCTCGGGGTCGGTGGAGCACGCGCTGGCGCACATCGAGGAGTCCCTGCACGGCGCCGTGGCGAACGCCACGAGCCGCTGGGCGGCTATCAAGGTGTTCGAGCGCGACGCGAAGGCCATCGAGACGCTGAAGGTTCCTGCGGACATCCTTGCGCATGTGGAGGACCACATCAAGGACTGCGAGAAGGAGATGGAGGACGACGCGGAATCCATCATCACCACGCAGCGCTACGAGTACATAGGCAAGATCATCGGGGATACCTTCAGTCGTTCCGCTCGGCGGGCGTCGACGACGTTTTCCGACAAGATCGACAGGATCGTGACGCACCGCATTCTCGCGTTGCCGATCTTCATCCTGTCCCTCTGCGCCATGTGGTGGCTCGCCGTGGCGGAGAAGGGGCCGGGAACGCTCCTCACCGATTGGGCGAACGACGGGTTCCTCGGCGACGGCTGGCACCTGCCGTTCACCATGCATGCCTGCAAGGAGGATGGCAAGTACAAGGACATGGAGTTCGAGGATGCGCAGGGCGAGTTCGCCAAGCAGGACGCCTCCAAGACCGGCTGGCAAGATGCCTACAAGGAAGCCTATGACGCGAAGAACGGCGAAGGCGCATACGAAAAGGCGCTTGACGAGTTCAACGAGAAGGCAGAGAAGGAATTCAAGCCTGAGAAAGACGGCGAAGAATTCGAGAAGAGCGAGTTTGAGGTTCTCGACAAGGCCCTTGCCGCCACAGTGGTGAAGAAGGGCGTGTTTGTGGAGGACGAGGAGACTGGCGAGCCAGTCGCAAAGGAATGCGACTGCGACAAGTGCAAGGCGAAGCGCGACGCTGGAGACGAGTGCGATGGTTGCGGCTGCGGATGCGGCGAGCCGGACACTTGGGACGTGGATTACGCGGCCTACCAGAAGGCCGCCGAGTACGAGGAGCCGGATCCGTCGGCATTCGGCGTTTGGGTGCCTGGCATCGGCGCGCTGATCGGAGACGGACTTGAAAAGATGGGCGTGGGAGAAACGGTGAAGAGCCTCGTTGTTGACGGCGCGTGGGGCGGCGTTGCGACGGTTCTCGGATTCGTGCCCGTGATCTGCATCGTGTTCCTCTTCCTCGCGTTCCTGGAGGACTGCGGATACATGGCGCGCGTGGCGCTCATCATGGACCGCATCTTCAGGACCTTCGGCCTATCCGGCAAGTCCTTCATCCCGATGATCGTCGGCAAGGGCTGCGGCGTGCCGGCGGTGATGGCGGCGCGCACGATCGAAAGCGAGCGCGACCGCCGCATGACGATCATCCTCTCCACGTTCATTCCTTGCGGCGCGAAGACGGTGATCATCGCCATGTTCGCCGCTGTATTCTTCCGCGAGATGTGGTACGTGGCGCCGATGATGGACGTGATCGCCATCGCGATCGTCATGTTTGGCGGCATTGCCCTCAAGAAGTCCCGCGCCTTCGCGGGCGAGGCTACCCCGTTCGTGATGGAGCTGCCGGCGTACCACATGCCGACGTTGCGCGGTGTCCTCATCCACACGTGGAACCGCGTGAAGGGATATGTGCTCAAGGCAGGCATGATCATCTTCCCGGCTTGCGTGTTCCTCTGGTTCATCATGCACTTCGACTGGCACTTCAACCTGTTGGCCGACGAAGAGATAGAGCGCTCGATGCTGCACGACATGGGCTGCTGGATAGCATGGTTCTTCGCGCCGCTCGGGTTCGGGACCTGGCAGGGCGCGGCGGCGTCCGTCTCCGCCGAGATCGCGAAGGAGCAGGCCACGGCCACCCTGGGGCTCGTCGCGGCCAACATGGACGGCGCGTCCACGGCGGCGCACGTCTCGAACCTGTTCGCGTCGTTCGGCAGCTTCCCGAAGCTCGCTGCGATGTCGTTCATGCTCTTCAACCTGTTCGTGCCGCCGTGCATGGTGGCCATCGCGGTGACTTTCCGCGAGATGGGCTCCAAGGCGTGGGGCTGGTTCGCGGTCGGCTTCCAGCTGTTCGTCGGCTACATGCTCGCGCTGTCGGTGTACCAGATCGGCGTGTTCGTGGCAGGCGGCGGTTTCGGCTTCTGGACGGCCGTCGCGATCCTGGTCGATCTCTGGTGCCTCTGGATGATCTTCCGTCCGGCAAGGAAGGCGGTATCCGGGAAATGAGCATCTCGTCCGTTATAGTTCTATTGGTCGTCTTCGCTCTTGCCGGGCTTGCGGTCTGGAGGAACATCAGGAAGGGCGCGCCGTGCTCGTGCGGCTGCTCGCGCGACGAATGCACCTGCGGACATTGCAGCAGCTGCGGCGGAAAGGGTACAGCCGCTCAGGGGTTGGCGCGGACGAGCGCGTAGCGGCGGCTTCCGTCGGGGGAGATGATGATGGCGGCGGCGTCGAGGAACTGGACCCATGTCTCGACGGTGAAGGATTCCACGACGCCGCGAGCCTTGAGATAGGCGCCGTTGTAGAGGTCGTGCGTCGTGAAGATGCCGAGCTGACCAGTGAAGCGTTCTAGCGCCCATTCCTCGAGGGCGTCCGAGGCTGCATGGATGTCGGCAAAGCCGATCTGGTGCCCGTCGCGCAGGTAGTCGAACACGTGCTTGTAGAAGGAGCCGTCCCGGAAGAGGTTGAACACCGCAGGCTGGTCCGAGAAGTAGAACGTGTCGTTGCCGAGCTTGTCGTCGGTAGGGATGTCCGGCGACACTACGCCCATCCCCCTTGCGATCGCCTCGGCAGTCATGACGGTGCGCCTGAGCGGGCTGGCGTAGAACTGGACGACGTCCGCGAACTCGCGAAGTCGCGCGCCATACTCCTCTGCGGCACGCAGGCCGTTCTCGGTTAGCGGGAGCGCCGCACCGAACGTCGGGTCTTCGTGGTCGATGTGCGGCCGTTCTGCGTGCCTCACCATCAGCAGGACGCGATTGCCCTGCCTCAGTTCCTTCCTGACATCCTCGAGATTCATGGGGACAGTATACCAAAACGCCGCGCCATGGAGCTCTGCCAACTCTCGGCTTGCGAACGAACGCCGAGATATGGTATCATATGACGCAACTCTGACGTTACTCATGCAGCTCATGTGCCAGAATAAGAAACTGAAGTGATATGCAAGATTATATCTATTCTGCAGCTGCGTTCTCGGCGATACTGATACACCTGATTATCAATTCCAGCCTGCATTTTGGTCGGGTGGTGATTGACGCGCGTGGCGTGCGAGAGTACCGTGCATTCTTGACTGGCGTCTTCGCATATTACATTGCAGATGCGGGCTGGGGCATCTTTTCAGGACTTGGCTGGACGAACGTCCTGTATGTCGATACGATGTTCTACTACGTCGCTATCGCCGTATCCGTCCTCATGTGGTGCCGTTTTGCGATCGCCTACCTGAACATTAGCGGATGGACGGCGAGGCTGTTTTCATGGGTGGGGTATTCGCTTCTGCCATTGTACGTTGTGCTGTTGGCGGTCAATATCTTCAACAGCTGCATTTTCCATTTCAACGAGCAGGGTGCTTATGTCGCCGGCCCCGTACGTTATATGTTGTTCTATCTTCTTGTTGCCGTTAATGTCCTTATGGCGATTTTCGCGCTAATGAAGGCTCTTGGCTGTCATGGTTCCATGCGCAGGCGATACATTGTGGCGTTCCTGTTCTGCCTCACGATGGCGGTTGCCATTGTATTTCAGATCATCTGGCCGCTTTGGCCGTATTACGCGCTCGGCTGCCTCATCGGCAACTGCTTCTTCCATGTCTTCGTAATCGAGGACGAGCGCGACGAGCTGCGGCGGGCCGTCATCGAGCGCGAACAGACGGCAAAGCACATGGCCGAACTTGAAAAGGCGCTTGAACGTGCCCGCTCGGCCGAGAAGGCCCGGAGCACGTTCTTCAGCATCGTGAGCCATGACATTCGCACGCCGCTCAATGCGATTCTCGGCTATTCGGAACTTCTCCAGTTCGGGGTCAAGAGCCAGGCCGAGAGGGACGAAGCTCTCAAATCCATCCGCGCAAGCGGTACGACGCTCTTGCAGCTCGTGAACGACGTTCTGGATCTCGCAAAAATCGACTCTGGGAAGATGGCGCTCCTGCCGGAACCCGTGCTGTTGTCCCAATTGACGGACGAGGTGTTTGCGTCATTCAGGTTGGCTGCGGCAGAGAAGGGCGTCGAACTCGTCAACCGGACGTCCGGCGTGCCGACGATAGAGCTGGACGGGCATCGTTTCCGTCAGATTCTCTTCAACCTGGTCGGGAATGCCGTCAAGTTCACAAAGCGTGGATCCATCACGGTTGCGGCATCCTACGCGGGTACGAACCTTGAGGTCTCCGTTTCCGATACCGGTTGCGGCATACCCCCCGACATGCTGACGCGCATACTTGACCCGTTCGTACAGGTCTTGGATTCAAGCCATTCGGCCGATCGGGCAGGCGGAACGGGGCTGGGACTCTCCATCTGCAGGCGGCTGGTCGAGGTGATGGGCGGCGAACTAGCCGTCGAAAGCGAACTCGGGAAGGGGTCGACGTTCACGGCCCGCATCCCTGGCGTTGAGACCAGCGATGAAAAGGCGGTGCAGGTTGCCGAGCCTAAATCGATTGAGGATTTGAAGAACGTGCCTAAGCACGTGCTGGTCGTTGACGACTCTCCTGTCAACCGTTCGGTCATGACGGCCTTTCTGAAGAGAGCCGGGATCGCATCCATTGATCATGCGTGCGATGGCGAGGAGGCGCTATCCGAACTAGATTCGGCCATTAAGGCTGGCAATCCGCACGATTTCGTGTTTTCAGATTTCTGGATGCCGAACATGAACGGACTCGAGCTCATCGAGAAGCTCCGTGCCGATCCTCGATTCAGCAGATTACCTGTCTTTGCGGTAACGGCCGATACGGAGTCCCATAATGACGCAAGAATCAACCTCTTCACCGGAATTCTGCTCAAACCGATGACATACGGCAAACTCGTAGAAGTGTTTGCCGGCTGATATTCAGCGCGAAGTGGACGAGAAGGTCTGCGACCGCGTGCGCGACAACACCATCGCGCTGGAGTCCAAGGGCGGCCAGAAAATCAATGAAAGCAAGCTGGTGCAACCAGCGTTCAAGATGGTCCTGACGGCTGTTGGCGGATTTGCCTATCGGCGCGATGATGGTGTGATTGTGTGTCCCATATCATCCCTTCGCCCATGACGGCATCGCGCGCCAAAGGCAAGTTGTTTCCGCGTGACAAGCACCGCCAAAACTGATACACTTGCTTTCGTCCAACCAGCAAAAGGAGTCGATATGAAGGCAAAATCCTTTCGCAAGACGTTCCCCATGCTGCCCGCCATCGCGCTGACGGCGGCCACGTTCGCGCTTACGGCGGCGTTCCCCGCCCGCGCCACGACGTTCATCAAGGACGTTATGCTCATCGGCGGCACATCCGGCGAGACCACCACGCTGAAGAACTCGCTCACCACCAACGGCTGGACCTTCATCAACTACGACCTGAACAAGGGTTGCGGCAGTTCAAGCGACTACGTCTACCTCCTTTACAAGGCCGAGGCCGACACCTCCGGCGACCGCGACTACGTCACCGGCTTCTACATCAAGTCCGGCGCGTCCAACGTGACTACCACGTTCACATCCGGCGGCAAGACATATACCCTCACGCCCTACTACGGCGGCTCCCACTTCAACGACCAGACAGGCGACCTCAACAGCAACGCGGGCGGCGACGCCATCCACCTCTACTACACCAAGGATGCCTCCTCCGGCCGCGCCGTCTCCTCCGTCGCCTTCAACACCACCGAGGACGGTGCCCTTGGCGCGAACGGCGCCTCCTCCCCCGGCTACGATCTCAACAACGGCTGCGGCGGCGACACGGCCTACATCTACATGCACGTCACGACTTCCCTCGTCACCTACGGCCTCACCTACGACCTCGCGGGCGGATCGTTGCCGAGCGGCACGAGCAATCCCGCCACCTACACCGCCACCACCGCCACCATTACCCTGAACAACCCGACCCGCACCGGCTACACCTTCCTCGGCTGGACCTGGGACGGCCAGTCCACCCCCGTCAAGACCGTCACCATCCCGAAAGGCTCCACCGGCAACAGGTCGTACATCGCCAACTGGAGCGCCACGCCGGTCGGTCGCATCGACGTCTGCACGGGCGGCGAAGCCAAGATCGCCGTCAGCGGCTGGGCCTACGACCCCGACGTGCCCGCGCAGTCCATCGACGTCCAGGTCAAGATCTACAAGCAGGACGGCACCACACTCGTCACGCAGGAGACGTTTACCGCCGACCGTCCACGCGATGACGTGAACAACACCTACCACCTCACGGGACAGCACGGCTACTCCGCCACCATCGACATTGCCGACGCCGGGACCTACAAGGTCAAGGTTTTTGCCATTGACTACAACGGCGACGGCGATTCCCAGGTCGGTTCGACGCAGACCGTCACCGTGACGCCGGCGCCGGTGGTGCTGACCAGCTCGACCGGAGAGGTGACGCTGCAGGATGGCAGCGTGTTGACCGGTACAGGCGGTCGAAGCACACACGTCGTCATTGCCGCTGGCGCCACGGTGACGCTCTCCGGGGTGAACATCGATTTCGTTGTAAACGACTTCCCCTTCGTTGGAAACCCCCGCCTCTATAGAAATGACTGGCCCGGCATCACCTGCGAAGGCGACGCCACGATTATTCTGGCCAACGGAACGACCAACACCGTGTATGGCGGCAACAGGAGTTATCCCGGCATCCAGATAGGTTCGTCGGGAACGACGCTCACCATAAGGGGAAACGGCACGCTCAAAGCCCATTCAGGCAGATCCGACCTTCGGCTGGGTGACTCAGATGCCAACAGCGCCGGAATAGGCGGAAGCAGCGGCGACATAGTCATTGAGGGTGGCACCATCGTCGCCACGGGCTGGGGAGGTAGCGCTGGCATCGGCGCCACGGATGATGGCGTCTGCGGCAATATAACCATAACGGGGGGGAACGTCACGGGCGTTTGCGGTGGCCAGAATCCCACGGGCGCCGGTATCGGCAGCCCATCCAGCATAAACGAAGCCTGTAGGTGCGGCAACATCACCATCTCGGGCGGCACTGTCACGGCCACGGGTGGGGCACCAACTTCCGGCCTCGGTGGGTCCAACTGCGGTTCCATCACCATCTCGGGCGGTACAGTTGAAGCCACGGGCATCGGCGGATATACCTGCGGCGCAATCGCCATAAGCGGCGGAACGGTCACGTCCGTGGCGGTGGGGCTTAATTGTGTTCCCGGCATAGGCTGTACTGGCGGCACGCATTCCAGCTGTGGCGACATCAGCATCAGCGGCGGCGTGGTCACGGCCATCGGTTCGGACGAATACCCCGGCATCGGCGCCACTTGGGGCGGGTGCGGAATGATCACCATTAACGGCGGTACCGTGGTGGCCACCGGAGGAGCCGGAGCCCCGGGCATTGGCTGCGGCGATCACGGACGGTGCACGGGCATCGTCGTCACGGAGGACGTTTACAGCTTGGCTGCCACGAAGGGCGAAGGCGCGCCTTATTCCATCGGCCCCACCGCCACATACTCCAACTGCGGGAACATGACCATCGTCGGCGTTGCGGGGCAGATCGCCGAAAGTCCGTTCTATTATCCGTCCTTCGGCGTGACCATGAAAGAGGGGACGGAAGACGCCGCCAACTGGACCATCAGTCCCGCGCGTGCCCCAAGGGGCGGCCGCGTCACCGTGATCTACACGGGGAACAAGAAGGTGAAGAGCATCAAGGCTGTGAAGAAGTAACTCCGGCTTTATGAAAACAGCATCGTCATCGATTCTCTTTGTTTTGCTGGCGCTTTCCTTCGCAACGGCGGTCCATGCGCAGGAAGCGGTCGTGCTGACTCCAAGCCCCACGGACGGCAACACGTGGACGCTGGTGGTGGACGACCGCGACGTAGAGATTGAAGTGGAATACTACTCCGACTTCGAGGCTCCGTTTGTCGACGGCGTGGAACTTGCCCGGACGGGCGACCGAGAGTGGACGCTCGCCAGGGCGCCTGAGTTCGACCTGGAGCTGGTGGTAGAGTACGAGACCGCGTTGACGTTGCACGACAGTGCCGACAACGCCGACGCCCTGCGCGAGTGGAACGGCTATTGTGCCGACGTCACCATCGCGGGACGCGCACTGCGCAGGGACGGCGCGTGGAACACGCTGTGCCTTCCGTTCAACATGACAGCACAGCAGGTCGCCGTCCAGCTTACCCCAGCGAAACTGATGACGCTTTCCGCCGCGTCGTTCGTAGACGGCACGCTGACGCTCAGCTTCATGGACGCTGCCGCCATCGAAGCGGGTCGCCCCTACATCATTCGCTGGAACGCTCCGGCAGCGGGTGGCGGCTCCGACCTGATTAATCCTACCTTTACCGGCGTCATAGTCAGCAATGCCGTCGCGCCAGCAGAGTTCGCCTGCGTTGATTTCGTCGGCAACACTTCGCCAGCGGCGTTCGGGATCGGTGACCGAACCGCTCTTTTCGTCGGTGCCGACGGGGGCCTCTCCTGGCCCGCTGCCGCCGCGTCCCTCAATGCCTTCCGCGCGTACTTCCGCCTGAAGGGCATGGTGGCGGGGCTTGACGTGAAGCGCTACGTCCTGAACCTAGGCGACGAGACGGTCACGGGCGCATTCCCGTCCGCCTACGACCTCTGGGCCGCCGCGAACGGAGTCGCGGGCGCGTGGAACGCGACGGACGCTAGCGGCATCCACAACGTCTTCCGCTACGTCTTCAACGTGCCGACGGGCGTGTTCACCAATCCGCCGCTCCTCGACATCGCGATTGAGGGCGACAGCGCCGTCGTGATAACGCCGCCCGTATCGAACACGGTGGGCTTCGCGGTTTCGGTTGTGGAGTCGAGCGACGTCGCGGGCGCGACGGTGACGCGGAGGAAGCCGCTCGACGCGACGGGACGCACCGTGTTCCCGATGGGGAGTGCCGCCTCTCGCTTCTATCGCCTCTCGGCGACGGAGGGGGAAGCGAGTCCCGGCGGCGTCCAGCTGTGGGAGAACGGGCCGTATTGGGCGGAGTGCAACGTGGGTGCCTCGGAGCCGGAGGAACACGGCTACTACTTCTGGTGGGGCGACACGGTGGGGTATCTTCAAAGCGGAGGGACATGGTATTCTTTTGGATTTTACTCAAGCGTGACATGGGTGTCGAGCACGGGTGAGCAGATGAGCAGCAGTCCGTTCTCGCCTTCGTCGTGTCCGACATACGGCAAAGTCGATTCGGAGCTTCTGTCGGCGGGTTACATCGATTCAACTGGCAACCTTGCGCCCGAATATGATGCGGCGACGGCGCATCTCGGCGCCCCGTGGCGCATGCCGACGGATGCGGAGTTCGCCGCGCTCACCAACAATTG
>CACWSW010000039.1 GCA_902763655.1 uncultured bacterium | reverse complement strand
GTTCACGATGTGCTACCGCAGCCCGCTCGTCAATCCGCCGGACGACCCCGGCAACGCTTTCGAGCGGTACGTCGGCGTGTGGCACATGAACGAGAAGGGGAACGGCATCGTGGAAGTCCACGACTCCACAACCAACAACCTCTCCGGCGAGACGCACGCGAATTCGCTTGCCTACAGCAGCGGCCAAGTCGGTTACGCACGGCGCGTGGCGCAGCACAGCGGCACCTCCTCCACCTACGGGCACATCCTCATCAACGACCATGATGACATCCTGCGCACGGGCGTCGGGAACGTGTTCACGTATTCCTGCTGGAGCAAGCTTGCGGACGACAAGCCCGGCTGGGCGTACCTTGTGAGCCGCAAGCGCGAAGACGCCGACAAGGGCTGGGGCATCCAGTACACCGATGGCGACGTCGCCACAGCGCTTCGCGCTTGGAGCGGAAGCACGATCAAGAACGGCTACACGCCTTTTGCCGTGACCGGCTATTCCCATCAGGAATGGGCCTATTGGACGTTCGTCTACAGCAACGATACCTTCCACGCCTATCTCAACGGCGTCGAGCTGGCCAGCACTGTGGGCGGAAAGCAGCTCAAGGGCAACGATGGTCCGGTTCATCCTGTCGCGAACGACGAGACCGCCGATTATGACAGCCTGATCATCGGCGGACAGCAGATCGGCACAGGCGCACCGGCTGGGTTGACGAGTGCCGTTATTCCAAGGGAATGCGCTCGGCGGACTGGATCAAGGCCGAATACTACTCGACGATGCAGGCGACATGGTGGAACGATCCGGCAAAACGGTTCGTGACAAAGGGCACGGTCTGCAAGGGAGACGAAACGCCCGTCCCCGTGGTCGTCTGGGAGACTGGCGAAGGCATGCCGGCTACGGTCATTGACGTGAGCTACGCCTACGTGCAGTTCGCCGGTACGGTGACGTTCTGCGGCGCGGGCGCGGACACGTGCTGGATCGAGTACCAGCTCTGGGCGAACGGCGAGGAGCCGCCGGACGAGGACGACTGGACACACCTGCTTGACGACGCCACGCCGGGCACGAAGTTCTCGATCCCAGTGTTCGGCCTCAAGCAGGACATGCCCTACAACTTCCGCATCCGCGCGGTCAACGAGGTGGCCGGCGAGAGGCGTCAGACGCTCGAGCACACGGGGTCGTTCCGCACGAACGGCAACATCAACGAATCTGCCGCGGACGGCGAACTGATGCGCCTTGACAACAGGTTCGTGCACATGTACCGCCGCGGAGAATACACATTCACGACGCCAGACTACGTGACGAACATCGAGATCATCGTAGTTGGCGGCGGCGGCGCGGGCGGCTACAAGATCGGCGGCGGCGGCGGCGGCGGCGGCGTCTTCTACAGCAAGTCGTACGGCGTCACGACGAACACGACCTACTTCATCACCGTCGGCGGCGGCGGCATCGCACCGTCCAACACTGAGACGGCAAGTTCGTTTGGCGTTGGCGAATACTCCTCCTTCTCGCTTGACAGCGACCGTAAGCATCCGCTGATCGAGGTGCCCGGCGGCGGCGGCGGCGGCAGCTGCAGCACGACTGCGGCGGTTGTGACCGGTGGCGACGGCGCGTCTGGCGGCGGCGCGGGCGGACGCGGAGACGCGGCGACAACAGGCGCGTCCGGTGGGTCGGCCGTGGAGGTGGCGGGCATCGTTTACGGCCATAACGGCGGCAACGGCAACCACAAGCAGAACGGTGGCTCCGTGGGTGCGTATGCGGCCGGCGGCGGCGGCGGCGGCCAGCGCGAAGGGCTTACCGCCAGTTCCGATACCAACTTCGGCGGCGGCGCGGGCGGTTCGGGCGTTGCCGCCAACATTCTCGGCGAAGAGCTTTGGTTCGGCGCGGGCGGCGGTGGTGGATATGCTTACAAAGACGACGGCAAAGGCGGCTACACCAAGCCCGGCGCGGGCGGTTCGGGCATCGGCGGCAACGCGGCGGACGTCCTGAACCAGACCCCTGCTACCTCCGGCGTTCCCAACACGGGCGCGGGCGGCGGCGGCGGCTCCATGACTTATGGCAACAACAACAATAAGACCTACTGGCAGGGCGGCAACGGCGGAGACGGCGTGGTGATCATCTCCTATGAGGTGCACGGCCGCGACCCTGTCGCCGAAGAGCCGCGCATCTCGATGACGCGCTGCAACTATGTGGAGGAGGTGAACCCAGAACGACCTCGCCGACATCTACGTCCATTACAGCACCGTCAGCTCCAACGACCTTGACAGCGCCGATGGCGGCGAATGGGTCAAGGTCGCGGAGGCATCCGTCGGCGTCGGAAGCCTCGTGTTCACGCCGCCTGCTGTCGGCTACACGTATTGGGTGCGTCTCGTCGCGCGCAAGGGCGCGAACTCGTATGCGTTTTCAGAGGAGATCGCCTCATTCACCGTGCCCGCCATCTCGCTCACCGCCGCACAGTGGACTGAGTCGGAGAACTCGCCCGCCGAAGACTACGCAACCGTCACCTACAAACTCTACGACACGAACGAGTTGACGCACGTCTACTGCTACTGGAGCGAAAACAGGGCGGATCTTGAAGGCGCCGAACCACCGTCCGGCGAAGGCGTGTTCCTGCTTGACCTCGGCGCGAACACCGGAGCCGCCCTTTCCTCGAAGACAACCTTCAACGTGCCCGCGACCGAGGGGCTCGAACGCAACAGGACGTACTACTTCCGCCTTGCCTCCGGGGACGACCAGGGCATTGAGCTTTTCCCCACGGACGAGATCGTGGAACTCGACACGAAAGAGACGCCGAGCACCGTCCTCAACAGTGCATCGTGGGATAACAGCAACGTGGCCACGGTCAACTTCACGGCGATCGTCGGCAAGCTCGATCCGGAGGAGACGCAGCTTGTCGCGCTGTACTCACTCGTGTCAGGCGACGTGACAGGAAAGGATCCGGAGAAGAAGGAGTCTGTGACGGCCGTCAGCCTCGGATACTGTTCCGATCTCGGTCTGGACGTTTCCTCGCCGTCCGCGACCTTCCCGCTCTGGTCGTCGGTGGCCACCAACTACTATGTCCGCCTTGCGCTGGCGACGAACGTCGTCGTCAATGTGCCTTACAGCGTGGTCACGAACGTTGTCGAGGATCCGCCGGGCACATTCACGACGAACATCGTCGAGACTCAGGCGCATGTTGTCACAAACCTCGCCGTCATCGGCGGCTCGTATTCGCAGACGACAAAGATGGTCTCCGTATCCGCCATCGAGCCGCGCACGCTCCTCTACATCGTGACGGCGAATCCGAAGGTGATGTGCTACGGCGACGAACCGCTGCCGCTTGACTATGACTTCAGGTATGCCGGCCAGATGGAAGGCTGGGGGTGGGAGAACAAGTATGCACTTGTCGGTGAAATCGCCTGCGACGTCAGTTCCACGTCGGCATCCGGGAACTATCCCATCACGCAAGGAACGCTCAATCTCTTCAACGGCGGACAGGAGCAGACCCATATTGACGATGACGGCGTGCAGCGGACTTACCAGCACAAGCTGACCTACTCCGGCGCGACGTACACGATCACCAACGCCGTGTTCACGACGGCCATCGCGGACGTCGTCACCAACTACACGGGCGAGGCGTTCGACGCGAGTGGGCTGGTGCGGACGCTCTCCGGCGTCCGCAACGAGCAGCCCGTCACGTATCTCTACCGTGCGAACGGCGCGGGCGACTGGGGCGAGATGCCCGCGTTCACGAACGTGGGGAACCACCTCGTGCAGTTCGTGGCGTCGGCTCCGAACCACGACGACGTGCGCAGTTCGTTCAAGGTGACGGTTGTGCCGGCGCCGCTGACGGCGACGATCGGGGGCGTGACGGTGAACTACACGGGCGCCGCCATCACGCCGTCCGTCGTCACCAACGTGACGGGTCTTGTGCGGGGCGACATCAACCCGCTTACGTGCGAGTTCCGCGACGAGGCGGGCGAGTGGCAGCGCGAGGTGCCGTCGTTCATCCTGCCCGGCACGTACAAGATCTACTTCCGCGCGTCCGCGCCGAACCACGCGACCGCCGTGACGAACTGTACCGTCGTGATCAACGGCTGGGACTTCAAGGTCAACATGGACGGCGCGTCCGGATATGCGACCCCGATCATCATGGGCAAGCCCGAGTGGATCGTCAACAACAATCTCTCCGGCATGACGGGCGTGGAGCTTGCGGACAACGATACCCGCTATGGCGCGCTCGATGCGGTCTGCGCCAACGGACTTCGCCTGTGGCAGAACTACGTCCTCGAACGCGAGGACTTCTCCAAGAAGGTGGTCGCTACGATCATGCAGCAGGGAAGCGTGGTGAATCCGAACTCGTTCGTAGTCCACTTCCCCAACATCCAGCCGCTCATGGGCACCGGTCTCCGGGTGCAGTACCGCCTCGACAAGAAGCTCAGGCGCGATCTGACGAACGACGAATTCGCGGCGGCGAGCTTCGAGACCGGCGAGCTGACCGGCAAGTACGAGACGAACATCCCGCTCGGGCCGGATGACCCGACGGGGCTCTACGTGTTCAACATCGTCTTCTCTCCGACGAACGAGCTGTACACGGGGCAGTCGGTGATCGCCTCCTGCGCCACGATCGGCGTCCTGCGCGTTTCAAGCGCGCTGACGAACACCATGACATTCGCGCCGTGGCTCTCGATGGGCGTTGACACCACGAACGAGATCGATGTGTCCGTGTCCGACGTGATCAACCCGAACAGCGGCATCGTCGCCAACGACATGATCCTCGCGTACAACGCCGCGACCTCGAATTACAACGCCTGGGTGCGGTCGCAGACAAAGGGCGACGAATGGGACGCGCTCGCGACCGTGACCAGGCAGGGACTTTCGGCGTCGGCCGGGGAAACCAACCGGTTCGAGCGCGGCAAGGTGTTCTGGCTCACCCGCAATGCGCCGAGCGACTACATCTACCTTGTCGGACGCTACGCCGGCATGGCCACGGCCACCGAGATCGCCGGCAGCGACGGTGAGAAGCTCACGCCGACGATGGTGGTCAACCCGACGTTCTTTGACGTGGCTGTCAACGACCTCGCGTGGAGCGCGACTCCGGACACGGGCGACCAGATCCTGATTCCGACGGAGGACACGGCGCCGACCATCCTGACGTGGAACGGCTCGAACTGGGGCGCGTCCGCGCTCGAGCAGTACACGCGGCCAAATGGCCGTAAGGGGACAAGGGTGATCCGCAAGACCGACCACACGATCGGCCCAGGCCGCGGCTTCTGGTACTACCGCAAGGCGACGGGTACCCTGACCGTCACGTTCCCTGCTACAACACGCGATTGATGATCTCGGCCGCAGAGTTGAGGCAACTGCGGTGGTCGCTAGGGGTCTTGGACATCGGGAAGCGAATGCCTGCCCATTCTAGCTTGTGGTGGTTCTTTCCGCTGATGTAGCGGAACCCCAGCTTCTCGAGCTCTGCAATTGCCTGGTCGTCGAGGAACGAACTGGCATCCTTGATAATCTGGCGTACGGCATCGCGGCGGCGACCGAGCTCCCCGGAGGCAGGGTTGGCGCAGAGCACGGCCTCCAGGATGCGTGCGCGCCGGTCGCGTCCGCCGGCCTCTGCCGCCTCTGCTGCCGAGGCGAGGGTATCGAGGACGTGTTCGCGTATCTCGCCTGTGAACTTCTCTCCAAGTGCCGCGGGCTTTTCGAGCAGGACGGACGAGGAAAGCGAGGTGCGTTGTGCCTCCACGAGCAGTTCCTTCAGCCTGTCGATCTCGCGGTCCTTGGCTTCGCTTTCCGCAATGAGCCCCTCGTCGACATGCGGCTTGGCGCGTTCCTCCTCCAGTTCTGCGCGGACGGCGGCGCATGCCGCCTCTGCCGACTCGGCGCGGGAGAGAAGGGCGGAGTGCTCCTCGCGGAGCAGGGCAAGATCGCGTGCGAGCGATTCGCACGCCTCGCGTTGGGCTTCCAACTCCTCCTTCAGGACTTCCTGGGCGGCGGCAAGTTCCGCGCGTTCTGCGGCGAACGCGTCTTCGGCCTGCTCCTGGCGCACTTTTGCGATGGTGCTGGGGGTTACGACTGTCGTGCGGCGGCTGGGGGTCTTGCCAGGCTTGTCGCCGAGCAGCGAAGCGAAATAGTCGTTGGAATTCATGCCGGGTCTCCGGTCTGGTGGCGCAATGGCCGGTTCTTGAGATAGTAGTGGAAATAAAGCGTGAGGTCGGTTGCGACGAGCGCGATGTCTGCCAGGTACACCCAGACGACCCAGCTGCGGTCGCTGATCATGTGGCTGGCGATGCCGAAGAGGTAGCCGATGATGACGATGATCTCGAACGCGGGGCTCTTGCCGTCGACGCGCTTTGCGCGAAAGGTCTTCGCGATGGCGAACGGCCAAGAGAAGCCAAAGCAGAACAGCATGGCGAATTCTAGAAGTCTTGGCAACAGGTCCGGGTTCATTGGATGTCCTTGAGTCGAGGGCGCATATTGTACCATGTTTCCGTCTTCTGCGCACGCCATGCGACGACGATTTGGGAGTTCCGCTGTTGCCCGTGCACGGGTTTCTTGGTAGAATGAAGTCCATGCAAACACTGGCATTCTTACTCTATTTCGCCATAGTCCTAGCGATAGGCGTCTATTTCTTCGTTAAGACAAAGGGCGGCGGCGATAAGGAGTACTTCCTCGGGGGACGCTCCATGGGACCGTGGGTCTCTGCCATGTCCGCACAGGCATCCGACATGTCAGGTTGGCTGCTCATGGGCTTCCCCGGCAGCATCCTCGCGTTCGGCATGGGCAAGGTCTGGATCGGAATCGGTCTAGGCCTTGGCACGATACTGAACTGCGTGGTCGTCGCCAAGCGTCTGCGTCGCTTCTCGCAGGCGTCTGGCGACGCCATAACGCTTCCGCAGTACCTGACCAACCGCTTCGCGTCTTCGAACCCGGCGCTGAAGATCGCATGTTCCGCAATATTCCTCATCGCCTTCACCGTCTACGTGGCCAGCGGATTCGTGGCCGGCACGAACGTCTTCATCAGCATCTGTCCGGCGTTCCAGGGAAGGGAGCTTCTGGCGATGGTCATTTTCGCCGCGCTTATCCTCTGCTACACTTTTCTTGGCGGATACAAGGCTGTCTGCTGGACCGACTTCTTCCAGGGCATAATGATGCTGTGCGCTCTTCTCGCTGTTCCTATCGCCATGTCCGCCACAGGCAAGTTCGATCCGGCTTGCGCCGAAGCCTTCAACGTGGGCGAGTTCGTCGCCAAGCCGTTCGGGTGCAATCCTTTTGCCGCCCCATGGAACGATGTCGTCTCCGGATTCGGCTGGGGGCTTGGATATTTCGGCATGCCGCACATCCTGGTGCGTTTCATGGGCATCAAGGATCCGAAGCTGGTCGGCAAGTCCGCCTGGATAGCCAGCATCTGGGTCGTCCTCTCGCTCGGTGCCGCGATCGCGATCGCCATCCTCGGCCGCACGTATTTGCTTGACGGCGGGGAAGCGCTCGCGAAGCAGCTCCTTCCCGGATCGGCCCAGCAGATGGTGTTCGTGACTATCGTCAACAACATCTTCCCGACATTCGTGGCCGGCATCCTGCTGGCGGCCATCATCGCCGCGTCGATGAGCACTGCCGACTCGCAGCTCCTCGTCGCGTCCTCGGCCTTCTCCAGCGACTTCTACCAGCCGGTGGTGCGCAGGAACGCCGCCACAGACGCCGAGATGCTGTGGGTGGGGCGAATCGTCGTGGTTGTCGTGGCGCTGGTGGCGTTCCACATCGCGGCTAGCGGACTCGGCAAGCCTGGATCATGGGCCAGCAGCATAATGGACATGGTTGAGAACGCGTGGGGGCTCTTCGGAGCCGCGTTCGGCCCGGTGGTGATCCTCTCCATCTTCTGGCGACGGTTCAACTACGCCGGGGCACTTGCCGGCATCATCGGCGGCGCGGTTGTCGACATAGTGTGCCTCTGCAACCTCAAGGACTGGCTAGGCGGGACGTATCTCTACGAGATCGTGCCCGGCTTCGTCGCCAGCTTCACCATCGCCGTTGCCGTCACGCTCGCGACAAAGAAGCCCGGCACCGAGGTCGATGCCATCTTCACGAAAGCTATCGCCGCCTGACCGCAATCAAAATATGGTATACTAGTCGCATGCAACGCACACTTCTTATTGTCATCGCCATCTGCGCAACCCTGTTCGCGCATGGCGCATGGTATTGGCCTTTCGGCAGCAAGGAAGACGATCCCTCCAAGCCGCTGCGGCTGCATCGTCTTCTTGAAGAGGCGAACAACTACATAGAGATTGCCGAGGACGAGGCCCTCAAGGGCAACGGAGACGGTGCGCTCGAGAACTACAGGCTTGCTCTCTCGGAGCTGGACCGCGTGGAGCGCGAGAATCCCGACCGGGCAGAGACGGCGGAGTTCTCTCCGCTGCGCAACAAGCGTGCCGCCTGCGTGGCCGCGATGGACGCCATCCGCTTCGCGCAGGTGAACGACAACGAGCGCGCTGTATCTGTTACCGATACCCGCGAGCTGCAGAAGAAATGGAACAAGAAGCACGGCATCAAGGACGAGATGAAAGATGAAGGGGGAAAGGTGAAAGATGAAGTGGTGCCGGTAGAACCGTCAGTGGAGAAGCCTGTTGCGAAGGTCGAGGAGAAGCCTGTGGAGGCGCCGGTGGAGAAGCCAGAGGCGAAGGTCGAGGAGAAGTCTGTGGAGGCGCCAGCGGAGAAGCCGGTGGCGAAGGTCGAGGAGAAGCCGGAGACGAAGATGGAGGTAAAGCCGACGGAAAAGCCCGTGGCGAAAGTGGAGGAGAAGTCGGAGAAGAAGCAGGAAATTAAGGACGATTCTTCTGATTTCAAGCATCGTCTCAAGACCGCGCTTGCGGAAGTGCGCAACCGGGATTACGTGGCGGCGGATCTGATGCTTGAGGAACTTGCGCAGGAGAGGCCGAACGACCTGAACGTCCTGCTTCTTCGGGCGGCGGCCCAGGCCGGGATGGGCAGCAACCATGCCGCGCGTCGGACCTTGGAAAAGGCGATGCGTGCGCACCCGCGATCGCATCTCCCGTACTACAATCTTGCCAACCTGTTGCTTGACATGGGCGAGAGTGTCGACACAGCCCGCCAGTACTACGAGATGGGGCGCTCGTGCGGAGGTCCGCAGTGGGCACCGCTGGAAAGACGACTGAATGGTGAAAGGTAAATGGTGAAAGGTAAGTGGTTGTTTTGGGGCATATTTGCCGCATGTCTCGTGTCGTTTGCGTATGGGGATGACATTGACGAGAGCGCTGTCCAATCGTTTGCGAAGCAGCCGCCAAAGCTGACGCTGGAGTCGTCGGCCGTCGACGTGCTGACTGCGTGCCGAGAGATGTTGCCGAAGAAGCCGGTAGAGCTGAAGGGTGCGCTGATCCTGCGCAACAGGAGGGGCATCGTCTCGCGCGAGTACGACTACGCGCTCGTGATGCGGCGCGATCCAGACATATCGCTGATGACCATCCGCCTAATGCCTCGCGGCGAGACGAACGTGTTCTCGACGGTGACGGTGTCGCGCAGAGGCGTGCAACAGCCTACGATCAGGGTCTCGAAGGCCGAGGCGCCTGGCGAAGAGGTGGTTCCGTCCCTGCTTGAGCGCGTGCTGGGGACGGACGTGACCTGGCTAGACCTGACGTTCGACTTCCTATGGTGGACGGACGCCGCCTACGAGACAGAGCGCGAAGGCGAGAGCGTTCATGGACAGAAATGCTCTGTCATACTCGTCAAGCCGCCGACGGAGATTCCGGGACTTGCAGGCGTGCGGCTGTGGGCGGACCGGAAGACGGGGTGCCTGATGCAGGCAGAGCAGCTTGACGGGAAGATGAAGCCGATCCGTCGGCTGTGGGGTACGCGCGTGAAGAAGTTCGACGACGAGCGGTGGATGGTGTCTGTGCTTGAGGTGGAGACGCTCGGCTCGCGTCATCGCACGAAGATCACGGTAGAAGACATGAAGGTCCAGTAGCTAGACGTCTCCATGGTTCTTGCCATTATCTCAGTCCTTGTCTGTCTCTTTGGTCTGTCGGCATTCTTCTCTTCTGCCGAGACGGTGCTTTTTTCGCTGACGCCTCGTCAGCTCCAAGCCATAGAGCGGGTCAATCCGTCGGTCGGGAAGAGGCTGGATGCCTGGCAGAAGGAACCTGCCCGCATCCTCTCGACGATCCTCGCCGGCAACACGCTCGTGAACTTCGCGATCGCCTCGCTGGGGTACATGCTGATGCTGAGGTTAGTGACGAAGGGAACTGCGGCGGTGTCGGTGGCGACGTTTACCCTGCTCCTCCTCGTGTTTGGCGAGATACTGCCAAAGCAGTACGCGATGCGCCATGCGGAAAAGATGGCGGCGTTCTGCGTGCGTATGCTGCTGTTCTGGCGGGTTGTCCTCAAGCCGTTTTCCGTGCTGATGGTCGCGGGTTCGCGCGTGTTCGGCGATCTGCTCACGCGGGAACGCCGTGCGCTTTCCGACGACGAGCTGCGGGCCGTGGTGGAGTCCGCGGCTGCTAGCGGCGAGCTAGACCGCGAGGAGGCGTCGATGGTGGAGGGTGTCATGCGCCTGCCAGACCTATACGCACTGAACGAGATGACGCCGCGCGTGCGGCTCAAGGGCGTCGAGGTCACGCTGCCAGATGCCGAAAAGGTTCGTCTGGCCGAGGAGGCAGACTATCCTTTCCTGCCCATATACAGGAACGACATGGACCATATCGAGGGCTTCCTCGACACGGAACGCCTGCTCGCGGACCCTGCGCGAAACGTGTCGGCCGCCATCGACCCGCCGCTGCGCGTCTCCGAGCACCAGGGCCTCGACGACATGCTCGTGCTCTTCATGAAGACAGGACGGCGCATCGCCCTAGTGGAGGACAGGTGGGGCGGCACGGCGGGAATCATCACGCGCGGCGACATCCTCGAGCTTATCGTGAAGCCGGTGATAGATAACGAGGAGGACGGACGATGATAGAGTCTGCGGTCCTTTTCGTCCTGATGGGCGCTTCCGTGGCATCTGCCGCTTTCTTCGCAGGGGTGGAGACGGGTTTCCTTTCTGTACCGCGCGTGCGCCTCCTTTCGCTCGTTCGCCAGTCGGCACCTCGTGCAAAGCGCCTGGCGAAGGTGCTTGGCGACATGTCGCGCGTCCTGACGACGCTTCTCGTTGGCAACAACCTTGCGTCGGTGCTGTTCTCCACGGCCACCGCCGCGCTCGGGACTCGCCTCTTCTCGGACATGCCTGCCACCCGGTCGGCATGGTCGCTGGCGGCAGCCGTGCTGATGCTGTTCCTCGGAGAGTATCTGCCGAAGCTGATATTTGCCTCGCGTCCGCTCCGGCGCTCTCTTTGGGCCGCACGGCCATACCAGATCGCGGCATGGTTTCTGGCGTTGCCGGTTGTGGCATTTTCGGCGTTTGTCCGCGCCGTCTTCCGAGTCCGTCAGCCGCGTTCGCTCCGGCTTGGCGTCTCACGCGACGGCTTGCGGATGCTTGTGGCGGACCGACACGACGCCACGCGCCTTACGCAGTTCGAGCGGCGACTGATCGACCGCGTGCTGATGCTGCAGGCGACGTTCGCGAGGGACCTCATGCATCCCGCCACCAGGAAGGATCTGGAGGAGCTGAAGGAGTACCGCAGGCCAGGAAAAGCAGGGCATTTCTGCATCCCGGCGATGACTCGCGGTGACGACATCCTGCCCTTGATGCGGCGCAACCGCAGTCCGGTGGCCGTAGTGTGCGACGAGAAGTCCGGAGCGGAGCTCGGGGTGGTCACGGAAGAAGATGTACTTCTCGCCTTGACCGGAACCCTAAAAGAAGGGTAAAATATCTGCCACATCCTATTGGAGAAATGAAATGAAAAAACTACTCAAGTTCCTGTTGTGGACGTTTGTCGGTATTCTGGCCCTCGTCCTTGTGCTTGTTTTGACAATCCCACTTTGGTTGGGCTCAACCGTGGCTACGGTCGCCACCAAGATGGCTCCTGAGTACACCGGCACGCCGTTCGTGCTTGAAGGTGTTGGCATCAATCCCTACACGGGGAAGTATAGCATCACGAAGCTGATGCTCGGGAACCCGAAGGGGTATCCTGTGCCCACCGCGTTCTCGGTGTCGAACGTCAAGGTGGATGTTGAGATGGCGTCGCTCTTTTCCGACACGATCCACATCCGCGAGATCGCGATCATTGATCCGTACGCCAGCTACGTGAGCAACGAAGGCACCAACAACTTCGAGTGGATCATGGCGCACGTCAACGAGAAGATGGGACCCAAGGAAGAGACAAACGAGACGGAGAAAAAGGAAGAGGACAAGGGAGCTGGCAAGAAGGTCGTGATCGACAAGTTGACGATTGCCGGCACGCGCGTCAAGTTTAAGATGCTGCCTGAGATGGCTATCCCGACGATTACGCTTACCGACATCGGCAAGGAATCGAACGGCGCCACATGGGAAGAGGTTGGCCAGATGCTGGCAGATTCCATCATGAAGGCAACTTCCTCGATCGGAGAAGGGCTGAATTCCGCGCTCAGCGCACTTGGCGATGGCGCGAACACTCTGATTGGTAGCACGACGAATGCTTTAGGCGGAGCGGCAAGTGCCATCGGCGGCGCGACCACGAATATCCTTGGCGGCGCGAAGGACCTTTTGGGTGGTGCGACTACGAACATCATCGGAGGAGCTTCGGATGCGGTGGGTGGCGCGACAAAGGCGATCGGCGACACTGCGAAAAAGATTGGCAATCTCGGTGGCCTGCTTGGCGGCGATGACGAAAGCAAGGCTAGCGAGACCAACAAGGCGAGCGAGGCTGAAAAGCCAGCTTCGAGCGGCGTGACCGGTGCCGTGGAATCGGCAGGCAAGGGCGTTCTTGACGCCGGCAAGTCGATTGGCAACGGCGCGATTGATGCCGGCAAGTCCCTTGGCGAAGGCTTGAAGAAGCTCAACCCGTTCGGGAAGTGACATTGACAGGAAACGTCCATCTGGTCGGAATCGGCGGCGTCGGGATGAGCGCCCTAGCGCAGGCGTATCTCGACGCCGGATGGACCGTTTCTGGCGCCGACCGTTCGCTACGCGACGGCGGCGCACCTACGCCGGTCCTTTTGGCGCTGGCTAGTCAGGGCGTGCGCCTCTTTCCCGACGACGGGTCCGGCGTCGGGGAAGGTACGGACTGTCTGGTGATTTCAACCGCCATCGAGGAGACGAACCAGGATCTGCTTGTGGCGCGTACGCGCGGCATCCCCGTAGTACATCGCGCGGCGGCGCTCTCGGAGCTGCTATCGGATCGCAAGCTCGTGGCCGTGGCCGGTACTTGCGGCAAGTCCACCGTCACGGCCATGCTTGGACATCTGCTTGCGGAGTGCGGTTTTGATCCTCTAGTCGTCAACGGCGCGCAGATAGTCGGCTGGGATGCCGACGGAACGCGTGTCGGTTCAGTGCGGCGCGGCTGTAGCGAATGGGCTGTGGCCGAGGTCGACGAGAGCGACAAGTCGCTGACGGCGTTCCGTCCGTACGCGGTCATAGTGACGAACGCTTCAGCTGACCACTACTCGAAAGAGGAAATGGACGAGGTGTTCGACGCCTTCGTCCGCGATGTCCCCGGCCCCGTCATCGACGGCCGCGTCATCTTTAAGGACTCTAGGGAGTTTAAGGTCTTTAAGGATTCTAAGGAGTTTAAGGGATTTAAGGATGTTAATGACCTTAATGACCTTACAGACCTTAACGACCTTAATGACCTTAAGGGTATTGCCGCGCGATGCCCGTTGCCGGGCGCGCACAACCGCGCGAACGCTCTGCTTGCGCTCCGCATGGCGGAGGCTCTCGGCGCGCCGCGTGAGCGGCTCGGCGCCGCGCTGGCCACGTTCCCCGGCGTTGAGCGCCGTCTGCAGCGTGTCGGCTCCGTCAAGTGCGGCGACCGGCAGGTCGCCGTCTTCGACGACTACGCGCACAACCCCGAAAAGCTTCACGCGATGCTCACCACCCTCCAGGCAGCCTATCCGCAGGGCGTCGCCGTCGTCTGGCGCCCGCATGGATATGCGCCGCTCAGGAAGATGCTGGACGCGCTCGCGGCGATGTTCAGCGAGACCCTGCGCCCGCAGGACTTGCTCGTGCTGCCGCCGGTCTACGACGCCGGCGGGACGGCAGACCGTTCGGTCAACTCAGATGCGCTCGCGGCGCTATTGTCCGATGCACATGGGAAGGTCGTGCTTGCAAGCGACTTGAAGGAGGCGGAGACCGTTCTCCGCACGCACGCGCCGGCGGTCGGCGCAATCGTTACGGCCGGCGCGCGGGATCCGGGGCTTCCCGTCCTCGCGCGGCGACTCATCCAGCAAGGAAAAGAATGATATGAAAAATGCAATCAATGCAACCCTCGTGTTGGCAGCGGCGATGACGCTCCTGCCGACGGTACTCACGGCGGCTCCGGAAAAGGCTCCCGCCAAGGAAAAGGCGGCAGAGCCCGCGGCTTCAGCTAAAGACAAGCCTGCGGCCGAGGCGCCGGCAGATGAAGGTCCCACCCCTGCCCAGCTGAAGGCGCGGAAGGCAAAGAAGCCTTTGTACATGAAGGCCGCCGAGGCCATCAAGGTCGCCGAGGCCGCAAACCAGCCGATCTTGCTGTTCTTCCTCGTAGACCGCGACCCGCTGTCCGAATTCCTTCGCCAGAAGGTCCTCTCCAACAAGCTCTTTCGTGACGAGCTCGCGAAGCAGAATGTGGTGATGCTCACCATCAAGATCAAGCCGGAAATGCCGAAGAACGCAAAGGAGAAGCCGAAGAAGATCGATCTCAAGGGCATGAAGGACGCGGAGCGCAAGCTCATCGAGAACTACGGGCTCGACGAGAAGGCGGCCAAGCAGGCGGCGGCAAACGGCGGCGCCGAGCGCACGTACATGGACATAGTGAACTATCCGGCTGTGGTCGGTCTTTCCCCTGATGCCACGAAGCACCTATTCCGCATGGGGCGGTACGACAAGGACGGCGGCATGGGCGTGTGGATCTCCACCGTGGCGGACACGCTGCGCACGGCAGGCTTCGAGCCGGTCGTCACGCCTAAGATACAGAAGGTCCTCGACAATCCCGACGATCCCCGCAAGTGGAAATAGCGACGTGGCAGAGACGTTCAGCTATCCCGCGCCGCGGGTCGTGAAGGGGACGCAGGAAGCGTTCGATGCGGCATACGCGCGTTTCGTTGCTCAGCCGGTGGACGACGTCCGCCTCGCGGACGCAAGCGGTTGGAGCGATTTACGGACCACGCTTGTGGGGCGCGCTACCGTCGAGGGCGTAGGGACCTTCCGGGGCAAGGAGCGGCGCACGATAACGTTTGCGCCCTCCACGCGCCCCGGCTGGTGGATCCGTCGCACAGACCAGCCCGAGCAGCTGGACACGCTTGT
This sequence comes from uncultured bacterium, assembly GCA_902763655.1. Taxonomy (GTDB): domain Bacteria; phylum Verrucomicrobiota; class Kiritimatiellia; order RFP12; family UBA1067; genus RUG572. The sequence continues at coordinate 4,911 of CACWSW010000039.1, read as the reverse complement.
CGATATCGCGAATCTCTGGACGTCCGCACGCAATCTGGTGCTGCGCAGCGGTTCGCCGCACAACTATCTTCGCATGGTGGAGCATATTGTCGCGCTGAAGGCTGGCCTTGGACTCGACAACGTGGTGCTCGAGACGAACAGCGGCGATCCGCCGCTCTTCGACGACTCGTCCAGCCCGATGGTCGAGGCCGTGCGGAAGGCGGGCATAGTCGACACCGCCGAGAAGGCTACTTACGTAACGGTTAAGGAGCCGCTTGCGTTCGCTGGAACGAGAGGCGACTTCCTGCTCTTCATCCCCGACGACGGCTCGCGCCGCCTGCGGCTGGACGTGGCGATCAGTTGGCGGACTGTCATCGGCGATCAGCGCGTCGTATTCGACGTCACGCCAGAGACGTTCGCCTACGGCGCATACGCGCGCACGAACGCGACGCATCGGCAGTACCAGCTCGCGAAGACCATCGGCTGGCTCTTCGCTGACACGCGCAACCTCGGCTACAACAAGAGGAACATCCTCATCCACGGACGCCGCTGGTACTGCGAGCCGCGTTTCCCGCTAGAACTTCCCGACGGCAATAAGAAGTTTCTTGAGCCGGTGTGGCATCGCGCTACGCTTGACCTCCTCGCCGCGCTCGCGCTTACTGGTCCGGACCGTTTCGTGGGCACGGTCGTATCGTTCCGCAGCGGGCACACGCAGGACTGCGACGCCGTCCGCGCACTCTACCGCAAGGAACTCATAGCCAGATGAAGGACTTGCCGGCGCGGAAAGAGGCGGGCGTGACGTTCCGCCACGTGCGAAAGGTGTATGCCTCCGGGCAAGCGCCGGCAGTGGAGGATTTCTCGCTCGAGGTCTCCGCGGGAGAGTTCCTCGTCTTGGTGGGGCCCAGCGGATGCGGCAAGTCGACGACGCTCCGGATGGTGGCTGGACTGGAGCTGCCAACAGAGGGAAGCATCAGCATAGGAGATCGTGACGTCACCTGGCTGCCGCCGAAGGACCGCGACATCGCGATGGTATTCCAGAACTACGCGCTCTATCCGCACATGACGGTGCGCGAAAACATGGCGTTCGCCCTGAAGCTGCGGCACGTGCCCAAGGACGAGATCGCCAGGCGCGTGGATGCGGCGGCTGAGACTCTGGGCCTGACGCCGTACCTCGATCGTCTGCCGAAGGCGCTCTCGGGCGGTCAGCGCCAGCGCGTGGCCGTGGGGCGCGCCATCGTCCGCGAGCCCGCCGTGTTCCTCTTTGACGAGCCGCTCTCGAACCTTGACGCGAAGATGCGCGTAGAGATGCGTGCGGAGATCGTGCGCCTCCACCATGCGCTCGGCGCCACGATGATATACGTGACGCACGACCAGACCGAGGCGATGACGATGGGCGACAGGATCGTGGTCATGAACGCGGGCCGCATCCAGCAGGTTGCCGCGCCGATGGAAATCTACGACAGGCCAGCCAACACGTTCGTGGCGTCTTTCATCGGCACGCCGCCGATGAACCTCTTCCCGCCAGGCGTCTACGATCTCGCGCGCACCGTCGGCATACGCCCAGAGCACGTCCGTGTGGCGCGGGCGAACGATGCGTCTGCGGCCGCCGCGCCAGGCGCGCAGCTGGCTACGGCAGACATCGTGGAGACGCTGGGCTCGGAGACGATCGTCCACGCGGTCCTGGACGGGCGCAACATGACGGTGCTCGCGCGGGTGCCCGGAGCCGCTGGCGTCGCGCACGGCGACCGTCTCGTACTGGTGCCGGACATGTCGAAGGCCGTGACCTTCGACGCGTGACCGTCCGTTGCCTCTACCTGTACTCGATCTTCGCCTTCTCGCGAAGCTCGGCCACGAATGCGTCCATCGCCCGGCCGCGCGCTTCGTGGCGCAGAAGGTCGCGGATCTGGTCTGCGACGTCCACGAGCGTCTGCGGCCCGCCTGACTTCTCGTCCGTCTTGAGGATGATGTGGTAGCCGAACTGGGTCTCGATCACGTCGCTCACCTCGCCGCACTTCATCGCGAAGGCGGCCTTGTCGAACTCGGGCACCATCATGCCGGGACCGAACCAGCCGAGGGAGCCGCCCTGCGCGCCGGACGGGCAATCGGAGTTCTCGCGCGCCTCGGCGCAGAACGCCTGGCCCACCTCGCCTGCGTCGCCTGCGGCGACGATACGCGCACGGATGGCCTTGATCTTGTCGAGCGCCTGCACCTTGTCGGCGGCGTCCAGTCCCTCCGTCTTGACGAGGATGTGCTGGGCGAGCACCTGCGGCTGCGCCACGTACTCCGCCTGGTGGGCGGCATAGTATTCGGCCACATCCTGCTCGGTAGGCTCCGCCACTCCGCTGCACGCCTGCTGGACGAGCATGTCCACGCGGCAACCCTTCGCCAACTCCTTGCGGAATGCGTCTTCAGAAAGCTTCTGCGCGGCCAGCGCCTTGATGAAGTTCTCGCGTCCGCCAACCTGGCGGATCACCTGCTCGACCTGCGCGTCGATGGCGGAATCCGGCACTGGAAGGTCGAGCTGCTCCGCGCGCGCCAGCAGCAGCTTGGCGCCGATCGCCTGCTCCTGCGCCTTCTCCACGAGTTTCTCGAGGTTGCTCTTGATCTCTGCCTGGCTCATGCCGTGCGTTGCGTAGAACTTCACGAGCCTGTCCAGCTCGAACTGGACGGCCTCTTGGCTGATGGGTTCGCCGTTCACGAATGCCTGCTTCATTCCTTGGTCTCCGTTTGTTTTCCGGTAGTATATCGTATCCTTTCGGTCTGGTAAAGGGTTTCGTTCGCCGCCCTCCCGGCTTATGCTATAATAGGCTCTCCACAGGCAAATAAATCGTACAAGGAGTTTTCATGAAAAGAAGAATCGTTTTCGGTTGCGCATTGGTGTGCGGAGCCGTCGCGGCGTTCGGAGCTGCGCCATACGCGCTTACCGTGGAGCGGCTCGCGGACCCGTGCGGCGTGGACGCGACGGCGCCTCGCTTCGGCTGGAAGATGGCTGCGAAGCATGGTGCGGTGGACGTTACGCAGTCCGCATACCGCGTGCTGGTGGCGACGTCGCGCGAGAAGCTGGCGGCGGACGAGGGCGATCTGTGGGATTCCGGGAAGGTGCTGGGCTCGCAGGCGATCGACGTCGCATACGCCGGCAAGCCGCTCGCCTCGTCACGTCGCATCTGGTGGAAGGTGCGCACGTGGGACGGGAAGGGCGCGGCGTCCGGCTGGAGCTTGCCCGGCCAGTGGGTGACCGGCATCATGCCGCCCGACGGCTGGAAGGCGAAGTGGATCGGTCCCGCGCCCGAGACGCGTCCCGATGCGGACCTTTCCGGCGCGCAGTGGATCACGGCGCCGAAGGGGAAGAAGGGCAAGGTCACGCTTCAATACAAGTTCACGTTCGCAGGGGCGAAGCCGGGCGAGTACGTGGAGATGGTGCACGCCGCCGTGCCGCAGCACGTCGTGCGTGTCAATGGCAAGTCCTGTCACCTCCACAGCGGCCACATCCACAACTGGCGCTATCTGCGCTTCCGCGACATCACGCCTTGGCTCGTCGTGGGCGAGAACTCGATCGAGGTCGAGATCGTGCCTGACAACTTCAACCCGTCCGTGAAGGAACCCTACGCGTTCTTCGCGCGCTTCAACCTGCCCGGTGGGAAGTCGTTCGGCACGGACGCCACCTGGACCTCGCCCGACGGCGCGGTGAAATCCCTCGGCGCTGCGAAGGAACCCGAATTCGCGAAGGGTCTCGTCACGCGCTGCGAAACCGCCTCGCCCGCGTTCGAGAAGACCTTCACGGTGTCTAAGCCCGTCGCCTCCGCCGTCCTGCACGTGACCGGCGTGGGCTTCTACGAGGCCTCCCTCAACGGCGCGAAGATCGGCAAGAAGGTGCTTGACCCCTCGCCCACGATGTTCGACCACCACGTCCTTTACTCCACCTACAGCCTTGACGGCGACCTCAAGCCAGGCGCGAACACTATGCGGATACTCGTGGGCCACGGCTGGTACGACGTGCGCTCCATCGCCACGTGGAACTTCGATGTGGCGCCGTGGCGCGACTTCCCGCGCGCGATCGCCCAGCTCGAGATCACGTACGCCGACGGCACGCGCGAGACGGTGGCGACCGACAGCTCGTGGCGCCAGGTGATCAGTCCCGTAGGCTACGACTGCATCCGCGAAGGCGAGGTGATCGGCGCGTACGATCCGTCGATGCCCGACCTCGCTGGCCGCGTGGTGAGCGCCGTCGAGGTGCCGGGCCCGAAAGGCACGCTCAAGGCCGAAAACTGTCCAGGTGCCGAGGTGATGCGCACGCTCAAGCCCCGTTCCATAAAGGACCTCGGTGGCGGAGCGTACATGGTGACGTTCCCGGAGAACATGGCCGGGTGGATGCGCCTCACGCTGCGCGGACAGCATAAGGGCGACTTGGTGTCGATCCGCTACGACGAGCGCGCGAACGAGGACGGCACGCCCGCCGCGGGATCCGTGCGCGACGGCCTGCACGACAAGGTGCCGGAAGGCCAGGAACGCCGCGCGATCGACTGCCATTTCCGCTATCCCGCCTCGCAGCGCGTCTGCGCGCAGGACGCCGCGTTCCAGACGGACCGCTACGTCTGCTCTGGCCGCGACGGGGAGGTGTACGAGCCTCGCTTCACCTACAACGGATTCCAGTATGTTCTGATAAAAGGCCTGCGTCGGGCACCGGCGCCGGAGGACGTGACGGCGTGCATCGTGCACACAGCGTTCTCCACGATCGGTTCTTTCTCGTGTTCCGACGAGACGTTCAACACGCTCATGCGAATGGGCGACCGCGCCTACCGCTCGAACTTCGCCGACGGCTATCCCACGGATTGTCCGCACCGCGAGAAGAACGGCTGGACGGGCGACGCGTCGATCGCGAGCGAGCTCGCGCAGTACTGCTTCGAGAACACGGCCGCCTACGAGAAGTGGCTG
>CACWSW010000038.1 GCA_902763655.1 uncultured bacterium | reverse complement strand
AAGACGTAGAACAACCCCTTCTTCCCGAGTCGCCTTCTCAAGGCCGGCAGCAGCGGCATGAACACGAACGACGGCAGCATCCCGCACCCCATGAAAAGCGCCATCCGCCACGGCGTTCCACCGCCGTCCGCGCCGCCCAACGCCGCCACGAGCAGCGGCACGCCCGCCATGGCCGCGAGACACCCCGCGTTCGCCAGAAATATCCGCACGGCGGTGAGGACCGTGATCTCGTCCGCGTCGCGCGTGAGCGAGGCGCCGAGCGCGCCGTAGGCGACGTTCACGAGCGTGAAGAGCAGCGTGAAGCCCGCATACGCCGCGTAGGCGTAGAGCGTCTTCCACGCGGCGCCGACATTGCCGAGCGGATGGACGAAGCAAAGCACGGCGAAGACGGCGAAGGGGATGCCCGCCAGCAAAAGATACGAGCGGTACTTGCCCCACGGCGGATGGTGCCGGTCGATGAACACGCCCGCGAACGGGTTCCACATCGCGTCCGCCAGCTGCACGGCGAGGAACATCGTCGCCACGGCCGACGGCGCGAGGCCGACGACATCCGTGCAGAAGAAGAGCAGGTACGTGCCGACGGCTGAAACCAGGAGGTTCTGCGCGAGGTCTCCCGCGCCAAAACCGAGGCGGTGCCTCCAGGTCAATCCATCAATCTGCATCATTCTCTAAATCCCAATCAAGCCGACAGCAAGCGTACGACAACAAGACCGCCACGTCAATATGGGAACGTGATTCTTCATTCTTCACTCTTCACTCGTCACTCGTCAATACGGAAATGTTCTTCCGAAGACATAGTGCGGCGTGATCGCCGGCGGCGGCGGCAGGCGCCCTTTCGCGAGGAGCGCGAGTGCGAAGGCGGCCACCTTCTCGCCGGCCTCGGCGGCGTCGCATTCGAAGCGCGTGAGCGACTCCGAGTAGACCGGGCCGAGTCCTCGGTTTGAAAGCGACACCACCTTGATGTCGCCGGGTATCCGAAGCCCCCGCCCGAGAAACGCCGTGAGCGCGCCCTGCGCGACAAAATCGTCCCAGAAGAGGAACACGTCAGGAAAAGATGTGCGCGGCAGGCTCATGAACATGTTGTAGGCAGACCGTTCGATGCCTTCGTAGCGCCCCAGCCCGTCCATGCGCGGAACCGTCATCCAGCCGCTCTTGATTTTCCTGTCCGCGAGCGCGGCGTGCGCATCGGGCGTTGCGTTCCCTTCGAAGCGCACCTGCGTGACGCGCTTCACACCGGCACGGACGCAATGCCGGACGAAATTGCCGATCGCCTCTTCCGCCGAGAACCGAATCCACCGTCCCTCGTCCTTCTTCGGCGGGTCCCCGTAGATGAACACGCTTTTCACGCCCGCCTCGCGAAGGCAATTTCGGACAGGTGCCGTACCATAGATCACGATCGCCACGTCGGGCGCGCGGACGAGCTCGTGCTTCAGGAACGTGAGCCCGACCCGGTCATCATGCGAAAAGACGACCGTCGAGAAGGCGTATCCCGCCGCGCCGAGCCGGTTGCGGAGCGCATCGGCGATCATGGTGACGTGATAGCTGCAGGCGTCCACGTCCGGCAGCACGAACAGGACACGCCCGCACAAGGCTCTGACGCCGTGCGACAGGACAACCGTGCCGACGCGCGGGCGCGAGCGCACATACCCTTCCCGCGCCAGCCGCTCGACAACCCCGCGCGCAACGCGGAACGTAAGGCCGGACGCCTTCGCAAGGTCCTTGATCGTCGGAATAGGCTCGCCAGCCCTGATGCGCCCGTAGGCGATCTCGTCCTTGATGAAGCCGCACAGCGCGTCCGCAAGAGAGGTTGAGCCGTCGGGCTTGTAGCGGAAGTTTTTGAGGAAATCAATGTTCATGGACTCTCCTTGGACCATTTAATTCACAATCCATTTCGGTCGCGCGGGACGCGCGACACTACCGATCCCGCCTGGTAGGGACGGCGTTCCATCGCCGTCCGCGTCCGGTAGGGGCCCGCGTCCCGCGTGCCCGCAAGGTGGGGCGAGCCGTCCCGGCGAGCCGCCGAACCGTCCGCACAACGGCTCCAAATATTCGCGGCGGAAGAGCGCGATGCGGCGCGCCTCTAGCGACCTGCGGGCGACCTTCGCCTCCGCGTTGTCCAGAAGCGCGGCAAGGCGCGCAAGCACCTCCGGCGAATAGATTTTCGTGCGCAGCTCCTCCTCCGTCGGCGCCTTGCACACGCCTGGGCCGAGCGGCGTGTCGAAGGGATGCGCCACCACCTTCATCCAGCAGCTCTCCAGCGTGTCGAAGAACTCCGCCATCTCCTGCGCCGCCGCGCCGAACATGAGCCGGTGGTGCTCCGCGAGGATCGCCTCGACGTCCGCCTCGGGATTCCAGCAGAGGCGCGAGAACACGTAGTAGTTGAGGTAGTTGTAGATCCAGCGGTCGCTCTCGCTCTCCGCGAACGCGCCCGTCACGTGCGGCGCGACGGCGCGGTAGTAGCGCGCCCACGCGCGCGGCGCGAGCTGCGGGATGTCCTTCATCTCCAGATTCCAACAGTCCACCTTGTCGGGATAGTTCCAGAGCGAGACCTTGCGCCCGAGCTTCGCGTGCCAGCTGCGCACTTCGTCCTTCTCGCGTTCGCCGATCGCCGTGCCCTCGGCCCACGGACCGCGCCGAGCAACGAACACGTCCACGTTGCCGGGGATGTCGTTCGTGGGGATTCGCACGTACGGAATGTACGACATTTGCGAGACGCGGGCGTTAGGAAACTTCTCCATCAGCCGGTTCGCCAGTTCGGCGGTGCGCCGCCAGACAAGATCCGTCGCGAAGCCGGTGTCCGTTTTGGAAAACGGAATGTTCTTCGCGCACCAGTCGCATGGACAATGCCGCGCCCACGTGAAACCGTCCTTCGGCATCGCGTCAAAGACGAGTTGGTAGTTGGTAGTTGGTGGTTGGTGGTTGGTAGTTGGTAGTTGCGCCGCCGCCAACACCGCGCACGCGTTGGTGAATATCGCATCCCATGTCTCCGGCGAAAGGCAATGCGTCTTAGCCCCATGGCAACAGGCGAGGTGGGCCGTCTCCATCCGAAGGCGATACCAGTTCAGTCGCTTGAAGGCGGTTTCGTCCATGCCTTCCAGCAGCTCCTTGGCGACAGGACCGTCGGCGTAGCCGTAGCGGCGCACGGAGAATGCAGGCGCCTCCTCGATGCAACCTTCGGGCACGGAAATGAAGCGGCAAAAGTGCCGCTTTCCCGAATCGGACGCGCAGGAGCGCGTCCCTCCCGCCTCGAAGCACGTGCCCAGCTCGCCGGGGAAATACATGCGCACACCGGCGAATCGCTCGAGGAAGGCATACACGCCAAAGAGCGTGCCGCGCCGGAAGCACGGCTGCCAAGGTGCCTCGTCGGGCAGGAAGGCGGCCTTCGCCACATCGGCCACGTCATCGTCGTTTCCGACGATGCGCACGACATCGCCCCTCGCCTCGATGAAATAGCCATCGCGGTCGACGCGGGGCGCCACCCCTACCGGTAGGGGCACGCGTCCCGCGTGCCCGCCACCCAGCACGATGGCGCTCCGGCCCCCTGTCCTTTCCGGCACCACCGGCAGCGGCACGCCCAGTACGCCCTTCAGGAAGTAGTTCAGCTCCTCCGCCGCGAGCCGCGTGGCATACGGCGCATCCGGCGGCAGCACAATCTCGGACGTACCATCGACCACGACATCCGCCACCGCCATCATTTTAGCCACAAAGAGCGCAAAGAGCGCAAATACTCTCGGCATCAACCTCTGCGCCCTAGCGCATCTAGATAAGCTAGAGACACTAGAAAAGCTAGAAATTCTAGATAAGCTAGATAAGCTAGAATTTCTAGCATTCCTAGTCCCTAGCGCCGCACCCGCCGCAAGCGCCATCGCAATCAGCCAGGCTTCCATCACAACCCCTCGAACGTGAGCGAGCCGAGCGGCTTCAGGTGGATGCAGAAGCGGGTGGAGTAGCTTGCGGCAGATGGATCTGCCAGTTGCCGCCTGCACGGCAGAAGTTCGCATAGCTGCGTATTCTCTCCGTTCCCTGAAGCACTGCGTATTACCCGCTTGGCACAATTTTCGTCGCCTACCGGGTCGATGCTCAAATAAGACCGCCCCGTCGTCGGAATGTTCCGCTCACCGGGCGCGGCGTCGAGAGTCAGTTCACCAGCAAGCCCGACGACGTCATACAACCCCCACCCGTTGTGCGCCTTTTTGCCGACGGGCTTCTGCTGTTTCCTCTGCAGTACCGTCCCAGTGCTATTGCCGTACCATGCGACAAATTCGTCCACTTGATTGGTATGCGTCGAAAAGGTTTCATTTGTGTTGCCTCCTGTCGGCCAAAACGTCTCCGTATTCGCGCGCGCGGCGACCTCCCACTGCTCCTCTTCGCATAGATCGACGACAAGCCCCGCCTTCGCGCGCAGCTTCGCAACGATCGAATCCTCCGACACCCGGTACTCCGTGTTTGGCCAGTTTATGGCGGGCTTCTCACCGCGCAGGTCGTTGTACGACAGGCCGTCATGTGGCTTGTCGTCGGCATCTCCCGTCACTTCGCATCCCAAGCTCGCATGCTGGGCCTTCGTGTACTTGAATATCCCAACGTAGAAATCACTTGTGAACGTCACCTCCCTGCGGTTCTGGATGGTCGCATAGTATGGCGGATTGGCGTGTTCAAGATGCTCATAGGTCGCCTGATCCTCCCCCAGCGTGTACGTGCCTGCCGAGATCCGTCGGAACACCATCTTCGACGACTTGTGCGCGGCCGTCCAGCCGCCGGCGGGCACATCCGAGAGGAACTCGTAGCCACCGTCCACGAGATCGACGACGATGTACTTGTGCGCCTCTACGGAGACATTCGACAGGGCCACCGTGAAACCCGTGAGGGTCTGTCCCTTGAAATCCGATTTAGCCGGATCCCACGTGAAGCGGCGCTGCCCAGGCACGCAGCCGAACAGCGTTCCAAGGCGGTACGGCGCGGGATGCGTGTCCCAGGTCGCGGTCACCTCCACGTCGCTCGTGTCGCCGGAGAGAATGAAGTCCACGTCCACCTTCTCGCTCCACGGCCAGCGCTGGTTGACGACGACGTTCGAGATTACAGATTCTGCCGACGCGGTTAACGCAATAGCCGTGCAGAACGTGTAGATCATGTAGATTTTCAAGTTCTTCATATTCACTCCATCCCTTATCGCAAGATAATCTTTAGTCCTACGTACATCGGCCACGCGATGTCGTAACCGGATTCGCCCGCCTCGCCCAACCACGCCGGATCGACAGCGTACACGCGCGGTTCCTGCAGCCGGGCCAGCTCCCGTTCCTGCGCGGCCATCGCGCGCACCGTGATCGGTCCGCCGCCAGCGCCGGCAACGTAGGCGAGCACAGCCGACTCCTGCGCCACGGCAACCCCGCCCGCCTTCTGCACAAGCGTCACGTCCACAAGAGCCTCGACGCCCGCCTGCACGACGAGGTTTGCGCAGCTTCCGCGCGTTGCGCCTCCGGCCCGGTCAACCGTCACGGTCGAACACGCCTTCGTAAGCCGGTTTGAAAAAGAGAGCGTCGCGGAGTCTGCACCATCCTCCCACGACCATTCGAGAGGCTGCGTGCGGTCCGCCACAGTCTCCCAAAGACGCATGTCAGACTTCGACCGTATCGTCGCCGCAAGCACATCAAAAGAGCAAAGCAAAGCTACCGCTAGGCAAACCAACGCAAATCGGCTTGCCCGACGACAGCAACGCTGCTTCCCGATGAAGGGACATGCTCGCATGGCGGACAGTATAACAAAATCCACGCGGCGTTATCAACGCCTTGCCGCACGATCATATGGGGAGGGGCACATTCCCCAGCGGCGTCATGTCTGCCGACGGCAACACGGAGGGCACGGAGATATCACGGAGACAGGGAGATAGTTATGGAGAATGTGCTTTGCACAGAACAACAACAATGTCGAGCTGATTGAGAGATCCTGTCGTTCAGTTGTGCGAAGCAAAACTCCAAAATGATCTCCGTGTCTCTTTACAACCTCCCTGTCTCCGTGTTCAGCGCCGCAGGCAATACGGGGAAAACGGAGATGCGCCCTATGGGGAGCCGCCATCTTGGCGGCGAACCTGGACTGGTCACGGCAAGGCGATTATGGTATCTTACGCTCATCTGACATGCACACCTTAGAAAATCTCATGAGCAAACTGAAGCTGGTATTTCTAGCAACCTTGGTCTTCACCAATGCCTGCTGCGTCCAGGCTGAAACGCCACAGTGGACAAACCCCGTCTGGCCGAAGCCATGCCCGGACCCCACGTTCTGGCGCGCGCCAGACGGCACGTGGCGCGCTGCTTCCACCGCCCAGTCTATCCTCAAGAGCTCCGACTTCTTCCGCTGGGAGGACACCAGCAAGCGGCTCTTCACCAAAGAGGAATACGCCCGCATCCGCAAGGAGTGGACACACATCTGGGCGCCTGACGTGTTCAAGCTCGGCGACGAGTACCTGCTTTTCGTGTCTTTCGTGAACCGCCTCGAGGACAGCGCCATCGCCGTCTATTCGTCCAAGGATCCAGAAGGCCCCTTCACGGACGGACACATCCTCACCTACGGGCGCGAAACTGGCATCTACGACACGATCGACCCCGAAGCGGTACGTGACGACGCGACGGGAGACCTATGGCTATTCTTCGGCTCGATGGGCAAGGTCCACCGCGTGAAGCTCGCGCCTGACGGACGCTCACTGGCGCCGGGCGCCGTATACGAGCACATGGCAGGCGTCCACGGCACTCGCGACAACAACCCGTCCCGCAGCAAGGTGTTCGAAGGCTCCTACCTGCACCGGCGCAACGGCTGGTGGTACCTGTTCGCGAGCAGAGGCCGCTATTCGGACTACTCGTACGCTATCGTCGTGGGGCGGGCGCGGACCCTCGCTGGGCCTTTCCTCGACCGAAAAGGCCGTCCGATGAAGGACGGCTTCGCAACAACTGTCCTCGCGTCCGCAAAGGGAGACCATTTCTTCGGCCCCGGACACAACGGCGAGATCGCCACGATCGACGGGCACGACTATCTCCCATTCCACTGCCACATCCAGAACGCGACGCCAAGCCAGCGCCCGCTCTTCATCCAGGAGCTTTTCTGGGATGACGAAGGCTGGCCCTACATGTCCAACGGAGGCAAGGTCGTCTTAACGTCCGGCCGCCCCTCTTCCGAAACGAGCCGGAACGCTTCGCCCGTCGTGACCCAGCCGTAGTCGACAGGTTCCGTCGGCGGGAAAAGACGCTCCCACAGGTTCTCGTCAGGACACCGGAACGGCGTCCATGTGCCGTCGACCGCAAGCGTTCCCTGCCGGTAGCGCCGGTAGAACGCCGACGTGCCGAGCATCTTGAAGCGCTGCTTTGGATCGTCCGCGTCCGCGCCAACTGGACATATTGCCACGTGCACCACGCGCGGGCCTTTCACATCCTTCGGCCAGGCAAACGACAGCTCGGAGGGAGAAGCGAGCGCCACGTCGGCCGTCGCCATGCGCAGCGCCGCCGACTTCGGGCTGTACTCGCGGAATCCGGGATCAAGCAGCCACAGGCTGACGCGATACTTTCCCTTCGGCACGGCGGCACCGCCAAACCGGCGCCAGCCAACCGATGCCCGAAAGACTCCGCCTGTCAACGCAACCGCCGTCGCCGGCGCGATCGGCAGACGCCCCAGCGCAGTGTCCGCGCCGCGTGGGTTCACGTAGCGCACCGTCTTCGCGCCAGCGCGATATGCGCTCTCCTCCACCACGCGCCGCCCGCGGCGGCGGATCGCGGCGTAGTTCCCGTTCTGCGGATTGAACGCCACAAAGCCGTACTGCGGCACGATAACGTCGCCAAGGCCCGCATCTCCTGTAGCCGCCGTCCAGTCGCGCACGCCGCGGTTCACGAGCACGGTCATGCCAGTCGACCATGCGACACGCACGTGTTGCGGATCGCCGTCCGGGAACGACACGTTCTGCACCGTCGCCGTGGCGATATCGCGGATGACATGCTGCGCAAGCCAGTACTTCCGCACAATCTGACGCAGGCAGCGCGCCTCGTCGATCGGCTCCAATATGCCCGCCTCTGCCTTGTAGGCGTCGCGGTTGTAGCAGTCCGCCATGAGAGAATGGCCGTTCATGACCTCGCATGAGATGTAGTCGTCGGAATCGATGCCGTGGCAGTCCTCGCCGCGCGCTCCCTCGAAGCGGGCGCTGTAGCCCACGCCGTGCAGGGACATGCGGTCGTGCCAGACCACGGGGAACCACGGCACCTTCGTGACGAGACCCGTGCCGCCAACCGTCATCCAGCGGTACACGTCCTTCTCGTGCGAGAGGTACATCCACTGGCAGTCGCCTCCGTCGAGATGCCCCGCCATGTAGTCGCACGGCGCCTCGCTCGACACGAACGGCGGCCGGTTGCCGGCGGCGGACAAGAGCGTACGCGCGGTGTCGAACATCTGCGCGTTCGCGTCCGTGTTCGCTATGAGCGGATGGACGCGCCCGTCGCTGTCGCGGCATGTCGCGCTGGACATCGTCGTGCTGCCGGTGACGTCCACGAACACCGTGTCGGGCGCGAAACCGTCCGCCAGCAGCGACGCGATCTGGTAGGAGATTGAAGCCGGCGCGTACTTCGGCAGGAGGCGGTAGCTCTGCTCGTTGTGCGGCGGGTTGATCCACGCCTTGATCGGACGCCCCTTCGCGTCGTGGCATATCTTCGACCAGTCGAACCATGGCGAGTTGGTGTAGCAGTCGATGACGTTCAGGTGGACCCCAAAGCTCCATCCGCGTTCGTGCGCGGCGGCGCATGCGCGCTTCAAATCGTCGGGGGTGCCGAACGTCTGAGACGGCGGATAGACGTCCGGCAGGTGGCGGTCGAACCCGTAGCGCTGCCAGCAGTGGATGTAGAAGAGCAGGTCGTCGCGCAGGCCATACTCGTCGGCGCATCGGCGGATAAGGCGCTCGTGCTGAGCGAACGTGCCGTTCCAAGTGTCGACGCAGAACCGCCCGGCCTTTGCGGCGAAGCCTGGCGAGGGCGGCGTATCCACGTGGCGCCGGTAGCGAAGCGCGCAGTCGTACGCGCCCGCGCGCCCCGGCACGAACATGAATGCCGTAGGCTGGCCGCACGCGAAGCCGAACGCGCCCTTCTTCGGATCGACGAAAAGCGCGTCTGGCGCTGTTGTGGTGGCGATGACTAGCGACAGGCCGTTGGCGAACTCGAAGCCCGCGTACCTCGTGGCGTTCTGGTGGCCGTTCAGCGGCACATGCAGCCGCCCCGGCTCGCGCACGCAGTAGCCGTAGCCGAAGTACAGGCTCTGCGGCAACGCGGAGCAGCGGCCGAACGACACGCGGCCGAACGCCGCCGGATCGCCAGTCGCATCTGCCACGAGCGCATCGCCATCGGCACGGAACTTGACTTGTGGAGCCGCCATCTTCGCGGCAGTCGAGACCTCGAACGGCGCAAATTCCAGCGACGCGCCGCCCGCACGGAACGTCACGCTTCCGTCAGGCGCTGTCGTGGCAGCGATGCCGCCGCCGAGATCGAATTCTTCACCTGTCGCCGCCAGCGCGGCAACGGCAACCAGAACGGCTATCTCGCGTCTCACTTCCGCTCTCCCGCCGCGCTAGATGCGCTGCTCGCCGTCCACGAAGACGGCGCAGACGTCGAACGTCTTCGGGTCGAGGACCGTGAGATCGGCCACGAACCCCTTCTCCACCTTGCCGAGCTGGCGGCCGAGGCCGAGCTCGATCGCCTGGTTCCACGAGGTCGTGCGGACGAGGTCCTTCAGCGGCAAGCCCGTCACGTCGCGCAGGTTCTTGAGGCCCTGGTTGATCCACAGGGTGGAGCCGGCCAGGTTGCCTTCCTTCACGAGCCGCGCCTGCCCGTTCTTCAGCTGCACCTTCATGCCGCCCATCTCGAACGAGTAGCCGTCCGCCATGTGCGAGCAGCGCAGGGAGTCGGTGATCAGCTGGATGTGCGCCAGATCGCGCACCTTGAAGATGAGGCGCAGCATGTCGTCGCAGAGGTGGATGCGGTCGCCGATGATCTCGGTGTTGAGGTCGTCCACGAGGAATCCAGCGCCTACGAGCCCGATCTCGCGGTGGTGCAGCTTCGTCATCTGGTTGCAGAAGTGCGTCATGTGGCGGAGCCCCTTCGCGTACGCCGGCAGGAGCTGCGCGAACGTGGCCCCCGAGTGGCCGCAGCTCGGCACGATGCCATTCGAGAGGCACGCCGCGGCGAACTCCGCTCCGCCCTTCATCTCGGGCGCGAAGCTCACGAGCTTCACGGGGGCGATCGCGGCGATGCCCATGACCTCGCGGATCGACGGCGCGCGCACGAAAGCCGGGTTCTGGGCCCCGCAGCAGGCGGGGTTGATGAACGGCCCCTCCAGATGGAGGCCTGGCGCCTTCGAGAAGCGCATGTCCTTCCGGTACGCCGCAACCGCCCGCGCGGCGGCCTTCAGCGTCTTGTTGTCGACGGTGAGGGTGGTGGGCAGGAACGTTGTGCAGCCCTCCGCGAGCTTCGCCTCCGCGATGGCGGTGATCGCCTCGGGCGTAGCGTCGCACACGTCGTACCCGCTCGCGCCGTGCAGATGCACGTCGATGAACCCAGGCACCACGTACTTGCCGCGCACGTCAACCACGACGTCGAACCCCTTGCGGCACGCGCACCCTTCGCGGCACGCGGCCTCCATCGGCTCGACGGACTCGATCTTCAGGCCCTTCAGCACAATACGAGCGCGCCGCAGGTCCACCCCCGGCGAGATCACATGCGCATTCACAATCATCGTCTTTTTCATTCGTCGCTCCCTTCAATACATCTTCTCGTACTCGCCCTTCTGGACCTTCTTCAGGCAGGAGAAGCCCGCGCGCTTGGCGCGGTAGTGTAGATCGGTCTGCGAATGGCCGAGGCCGGGCGCCTGGATGACACGGAAGATCGGCGAGCCGCAGTCAGGGCAGACGGTCAGCTTGGGATCTTTGATCGACTGTAAAATCTCGAATCCCGCGCGGCACCTCGCGCACCCCTTCGCCCCTTCCTTCGCCTCGTACACGTACATCGGCATGGCGCATTCCTCACTTCGCGAGCGACAGGAACTCCTGCCGCACCTTCTCGTCCTCGCGGAAGCTGCCGAGCATGGCGGACGTCACCATCTCGGAGTTCTGCTTCTCCACGCCGCGCATCATCATGCAGAGGTGCCGGCAGCGGAACACCACGCCCACGCCCTCCGCCTTCGAGGCGTCGAGGATCGCGTCCGCCACCTGCTCCGTAAGTCGCTCCTGGATCTGCAGTCGGCGCGCGAAGCAGTCGACTATGCGGGCGATCTTCGAGACGCCCAGCACCTTGCTCCGCGCGATGTAACCCACCGCGCACGTACCGTAGAACGGGAGCATGTGATGCTCGCACATCGAGTACACCTCGATGTTGCGTAGCACGATCATGTGGTTCGCGCCCGCGTCGAAGATGGCGTTGTTCAGGACGCCCCTCGGCGTCTGGCGGTAGCCGCGCGTGAGGTACAGGAGCGACTTCGCCACGCGCGCAGGCGTCTTCACGAGACCGTCCCGCGCCGGATCCTCGCCCAGCTCAACCAGCAGCTGCTTCACCAGCGCGGCGATCTTCTTTTCATTAGGTTCTTTCATGCCGCTAATCCACGAACTCCACCTTCAGGCATGACAGCTGGTAGTCGCCCTTCAGCGTCGCCTTGCCCTGGTAGAAGAGGTAAACGGTTCCGTCGTCGTCCTCGAAGATGCCGGGGTGTCCGCTCTCCCAGGCGTTCCACGAACCTTCCGGGCCATGCGGCAGCACGGGCTCGTTGCGCCAGCGCGTGAAGTTCACGCCGTCCATCGACCACGCCACGCCGATCTGCTGGCGCTCGTGGTTGTACGCGCCCGCGTAGAACATGTACCAGATGCCCTTGCGCTGGATCACGGTCGGTGCCTCGATGCACTTCATCTCCCACGGCAGGTCGGGCTTGAAGAACGGCGCCTTGATCGAGAGCTCGTGCCAGTCGGAAAGTCTGTACGCGCTGCCGTACTTGGCCCACGCCATGCCGAGCTGCTGGATGTTGCCGGTGGGATGCTCGCGCGTGGCGTACATGAGCATCATCCTGTCGCCCACGCGGTAGACCTCGGCGTCGATGGCGCGGTTGAGCGACCACTCGTTCTTCGCGATGAAGGCCGGCTTGTCAGTGTCGCTCCTGAAATGGATGCCGTCGTCGCTCGTCGCATGCCAGAGGACGTTGAGCTTGTTCGGCGCCTTGTCCTTCGGCGCGTCGATGCCCCGCTCGTCGTGGCCCTGCGCGAAGATGTGGATCTTCCCGTCGAACTTCTTCACGCACGGGGCGACCCACCCGACCGTCACCGGTGCACCTTCCACAGAGATGTTGCCGATGCGCGTCCAGTCCACGAGGTTCGTGCTGGTCGCGATTCCGCCCCACCACCACGTGCGGTACTTCGGCAGATTCTTGGGCACGCGATCCTTGGCGTAGCTGCATTCGCTGTAGTACATGAAGTACTTGCCGTTGTGGCGGATCACGGTGGGATCCTTCGCGAAAGGCCGCCCGAGGCGCGTCGTGTCGCCATACCGCATCAGGCCGGCCTCCAGCGGCTTGAAGACGATGTCGCGGCACGGCTGCGCCGCCGCCAGCATGCCCGGCAGCAGGAGGACAGAAGACAGGAGACAAAAGACAGAGGTTTTGTTCGCCATAAGAGTTTTGACCTTAAGTTTCACCCTTCACCTTTCACCTTTCCGCCGCGCCGTCACCTCGATGACATTCACCTGGTTCCTCAGCTGGAGGATGATCTGCTGGATCACGCGGTCGTCGCCCAGCACGTCGATCTTCATGCGCGAGACCGTGCCGTCCTCGGTGGGGCCGACGCTGAGCGACTGGATGTTGTATCCGCGCCCGGAGAACAGACCCACGATCCTCGCCAGGACGCCGGGCTTGTTCTCCACAAAGCAATTCAATCTGTGCAATTCTTCTTTCATGGTCTTATGGGTGGGGCAGGTGGGACAACAATCGACATTCGGCGACCGACAATCTGACGACTTCCGACCTAACCGACCAGCCTACTCCTTAACTTTTTAACCTTTTAACTCTTTAACCTTTTAACTACTCGAAGATCATCCCTTCCACCGGCTGGCCGCCGGGCTGCATGGGATAAACGTTCGCGCGCGGCTCGACGATGACCTCCACGAGTGTCGTCCTGTCGGACTTCACCGCCTTGCGGATCGCACCCTCCAGCTTCGCCGGGTCGATCACGCGCACCGCGTCCGCGCCGTGCGCCTGCGCGAGCTTCACGAAGTCGGGCAGGTAGTCGTACTTGAGGTCCTGCTCCAGCCGTTCGTTCGCTAGCCGCCCCCGCACGGAGAGGATCGACCCCGCGTAGCGCTTGCCGTAGAACAGTTCCTGCCACTGGCGCACCATGCCGAGGCATGCGTTGTTGACGACGACGAACGTGACGGGCAGCTTGTGCTCCACGGCCACCACGAGCTCCTCGAACGTCATCTGCGCGCCGCCGTCGCCGCACACGGCCACGACCTTGCGGTCTGGACGGCCGAACGCCGCGCCGATCGCCGCCGGGATGCCGAAGCCCATCGTGCCCATGCCGCCGGACGTGAGGAACCGGCGCGGACGGTTGTGGCGGAAGTACTGGGCCGCCCACATCTGGTGCTGCCCCACGTCCGTCACGAGCACCGCCTCGCCCTTCGTGGCCTTGTCGATCGCCTCGATCACCTGCTGCGGCATGATCACGTTCGGATGCATGGGCTTGTACGCCATCGGGCGCTGCTTCTTCCACGCCTCGATCTGCGCGAGCCAGGCCGAATGGTCGGCCGCCTTCACGCGCGAGGACACCGTCGTCAACACGTCCTTCACGTCCGCCACGATGCCGAGGGAGACGCGCACGTTCTTGCCGATGGATGCCGGATCGCAGTCGACGTGCACGATCTTCGCCTTCTTCGCGTAGGCCGCCAGCTTGCCGGTCACGCGGTCGCTGAAGCGCACGCCGAGCGCGATGAGGAGATCCGTGTGGTTGATCGCGTAGTTCGCCGCCGCGCTGCCGTGCATGCCGGCGAGGCGCAGGGCGAGCGGGTCGCGCTCGTCGAACGAGCCGAGGCCCATCAGCGTCGTCGCCACGGGAATCTGCGCGCGATGCGCAAGCGCCGCCACGTCCTTCGCAGCGCCGCTCGCGATCACGCCGCCGCCCGCGTAGATCACCGGACGCTCGGCCTCGTTGATCAGCTTGGCGAGGCGCGTCATCTGCGCGGACGTCGCGAAGCTCTCGGGATGGTAGGCGCGAAGCGACACGCGCTCGGGGTACGTCGCCGTAGTGAACGCCTGCTGAACGTTCTTCGGGATGTCGATCACTACAGGACCGGGCTTGCCGTGCGTGGCGATGTAGAACGCCTCCGCCACGATCTCGGGCAGCTCGTCCGCGGAATGGACGAGGAAGTTGTGCTTCGAGACGGCGCGCGTGATGCCAGTCGTGTCCGCCTCCTGGAAGGCGTCCGTGCCGATCTGGGCCATCGGGACCTGCCCCGTGATGCACACGAGCGGCACTCCGTCCATGTTCGCCGTCGCAAGGCCCGTGACGGTGTTCGTTGCGCCCGGGCCGGAAGTGACGAGGCATACGCCGACCTTGCCCGTCGCGCGCGCATAGCCGTCGGCCATGTGCACGCTGCCCTGCTCGTGGCGCCCCAGCACGAACTGGAACGGCGCGTCCGGCAGGCAGTTGAAGATATCAAGGACGGCACCGCCCGGATATCCGAACAGCACCTCCGTGCCCGCCTTGGCGAGCGAATCCACCAGCGCCTGTGCGCCGGTCACCTGTTGCTTCTTCTTCATTGCCTTCTTTCCTGCAAGAAGAAGTATTATATCATTTTTTTGCGGTTTGTGGTCCGTGACTCGCTCGGGAAGGCCGCGCTGGCGTTCCCGCGCCTAGTCCTCGTGCCAAGTACCCAGCAGGGACGATTCCGATGATCAGGCCGGCACCGCCTTCTCGTCGCTGTAGAGCTGGAAGGCGTCCTTGGGCGAGAGGTTGTCGTGGACGACCGCGGAGATCGCCTTCATCATCGCAAGCGGCTTCTCGCTCTGGAAGACGTTGCGGCCCATGTCCACGCCCGCCGCGCCGGCCTGCACCGCGCGGTACGCGAGCTCGAGCGCCTTCTCCTCCGGCAACTTCTTGCCGCCGGCGATCACGATCGGCACCGGACACTGCGCCACCACCGTCTCGAAGCCCTCGTCGGTGAAGTACGTCTTCACGAACGACGCGCCGTTCTCCGCGCAGATGCGCGTGGCGAGGCGGAAGTAGCGCGCGTCACGCGCCATGTCCTTGCCGACGGCCGTCACGCCCAGAACGGGAATGCCGTACTTCTCGCCGAAGTCGACGGCCTGCACGAGGTTGTGCGTCGTCACCTGCTCGCTCGCCTTGTCGCCCACCGCCACCATCAGGGCCATCGCACTCGCGTTCACGCGCAGCACGTCCTCGATGTCGTAGAGGCGGTTCAGGTTGAGGTCGGTGAGGATCGACGTGCCGCCGTCCGCGCGCAGGCACACGGGCTTCGACATCGTGGGCGGAATCACGCTGCGCAGGACGCCGCGCGTGCACATCAGGCAGTCCGCATGCTCGATGAGCGGGTTGATCGCGATGTCGACGCGCTCGAGGCCGCTCGTCGGCCCCATGATGAAGCCGTGGTCGCAAGCGAGCATCACTGTGCGTCCGCTCTTCTTGTTGAAGATGCGGGAGAGGCGGTTCTTCACGCCCCAGCCGCGGTTCTCGTTGCCCTTGAGGAAGAACGCCTCGTTCGTCTGCGGCGTCCCCAGCCCGTAGGCCTTCGCCTCCTGGAATCCCTCCATGTCTGCCATTGTCTTGTCTCCTTTAACTTTTTAACTTCTCAACTTCTCAACTTCTCAACATCTCAACATCTCAACATCTCAACATTAACCGGCTGCGAAGCAGCCCCAGATGTCGGCGTTGGACGCGCTGCCCGCGTCGATCGGGCCGATGGAGCGCTCGCCGAGGTTCTTCGCGCGCCCGAACTTCGCCTGCATCTGCGCGGTCGCGTCGCTGCCGGCCTTCGCCGCAGCCGCGGCCGCCGCGAACATCGCGGCCTCGCCCTCGGCCGCGTGCGCCTTCAGCGCCTCCACGGCCGGGATGAGCGCGTCCATGAAAGTCTTGTCGCCCACCTTTGCCTTCGTGGCGAAGCCAAGCTCCTCCAGTCCGGCGGCGAAGAGCTCGGCGATCTCCGGCGCGGACAGCTCGACCTTGCCCGCGTCCACGGCGTCGGCCATGCCCTCGAAGAGCGTGCCGTACAGCGAGCTGGTGGAGCCGCTCACGTCGGACTCCAGATGCGACACCATGTCCTCGAGCAGCGACTTGAAGTCGCCCCCTTCCGCGGCGGCCAACGCTCGCGTCGCCGCCACTATGGCCTCGCCGTGGTCGCCGTCGCCGCCAGCGGCGGCATCCAGCGCCGAATAGTCGTTCTCGCGCGCGGCGATCTTCTCCGCCGCCCGCTTCCACACGTCCTTGAACTCCTGCAACGTCATCTTTTCTTGTCCTCCGTTTGGAACACCTGTATTCTACACGAAATCGCGTCGCGACGCACCACCATTTCCCGTCAGTAGCCGAGATCCTCGTCCACAAGCAGCACGTGCGCGTCGGTGCGCGAGGGCCGACGGTCCATCACCACCGTCACGCTGCAGATGCGGTCGGGCGACGAGCAGTCGGCGCACTCGCCGGTGGCAGCGCACGGCGTCTTCTTGCCGAGCCGGCGGCAGTTGGGCGGACACGCCTCGCGCTTGACGCGCGCGATCGCAGCGTCGATGCCGCCGTCCACGATCTTGTTGCGCCCCACCACGAACACCACGCGCCCCGGGCCGAATATGGACGCCGCCACGCGGTTGCCGTTGCCGTCGATGTTCACCAGCCTGCCGTCGGCGGTGAGCGCGTTCGCGCTCGTGAGGAAGAGGTCGCACGTCAGCTCGTGCCGCATGACGCCCATCTTCTCCTCGGGCTTCCACTTCGGGTCGCCGTGCCGCCATATCTCCTTGCCGGCCGCGGCAAGCGACTCGGCCAGGCCGAGCGTCGCCACCGTCACGCTGCCGCCGAAACCGATGCTCTTCGCGTCCGTGGCCAGCTCCATCACGCGGGCGGCGGCATCGGTCCCCGTCGCGAAGCATTCTGCGGCGAACCCCCGCTTGCGCAGGGCCTCGGCAACCTCTTCAAGTCGATTCTTTTCCATGGCTCAAAGTATAGCAAAAAGCGGCGCGTCATGAGCGGAGCAGCATGTCCGAGAGCGGCTGGAGCGGACGCCCCCGCAGGAACGAGCCGCCGTCCATCTCTCGCGCGCCCTCCGCCTTCAGCGAAGGAAGCAGCAGCGCGCTGTCGCCCGTGCGGACGATCGGTCCGCGGCCCGTTGCCGCCAGGATGGTTCCTGGCAGCTCGCTTCTCCAGACTGGCTTTATCTGGTCGGTCTTGAGGAACTCCACGTCCGTCACAACCACTCGCCCGGAGAACCCCTTCTTGCGGAAACGCATCGGCAGGAACGTGTAGCAGCCCGGCCAGGGCGTGTACGCGCGCAGTATCCGCTCGATCTCCTGCGACCGCTTCGACCAGTCGATGAGCCCGTCCGTCTTCTTTATCTTGTGGGCGTACGTCGCCTTCGCGTCCTCCTGCTCTGTGGGAGGCGGCAGGTTCTTCGCCGCCATGAGCTTGAGCGTCTTGGCGAGCGTCACGCCGCCGCAGATGGAGAGCTTGTCCATCAGCGTCTCGCCAGTGTCGTCGGAGTAGATCGGCTCGATCTGCCGCATGAGGATAGGCCCGTCGTCCATGCCCATCCCCATCTTGATGATGGATACCCCCGAGAGCTCGTCTCCGGCGATGATCGCCGCCGTCACAGGCGCGGCGCCGCGGTACTTCGGCAACAGCGAGAAATGGCAGTTGACGCACCCGAGCGGCGGGAGCGTGAGCAGCTCCTCCTTCAGGAACTGCCCGAAGGCGACGACTGCGATGACGTCCGGCTTCCACGCGCGAATCTGCGCCAGTGCCTCTGGAGAGTTCACATCCTCCGGCGTGATGCACGACGTGATGCCGCGCTCCCTCGCGTATGCGCGGCAAGGGCATGGCGTGACGCCGCGCCCGCGCCCGGCCGGACGGTCGGGCTGCGTCACGACGCCCACGACCTGCAGGCCGGGTAGGCGCAAAATCGCCTTCAGACACATGGCCGAGGCGGCAGATGAACCCATAAAGACTATTCGCATGGGCGCAATTCTACCACACACCCCGAAATCCGTCTAGGTGGTTCGTGAGGAACACCGGGCTTATTCGGTCACGCGGTTTCGCTTGAACGTGAAGAGGAGAGAGCATAGCATCAGGCATCCGGCCACGGCGTAGACGCCGCCCATGAGCGCGAAGCCGAGCTCGAACCCAGCCACGCCCTGCGACCTTGAAAGATGCCCCATCAGGATGCCCGAAAGGCCGCCGAAGAAGAACGCCAGCATGTTGAGCAGCCCCACCGCCGTCGAGCGGTACTTCGGCGCAACCACGTCGAAGAGGGAGGCGTGCGTGTTCACCTCGAAGAAGCCGCGGAACACGCCGTACAGCGCCACAGCCGCCCACGTGGCGGACACGCTAGGCGCATAGGCCACGAACACGAGCGCCGGCGCGCCGAGGAAGAGCGCGCAGGACTGGAACAGCAGGCGGAAGCGCGGATAGCGCTTCACCAGAGCGTCCGTGAGGAACCCGCCCGCCATGATCGCCGCGAACGCGCAGACGTGGTGGTAGAGCATCGTGCCGTTGCCCGCAGTGGCCACAGCGGAGTCGCCCAGCTCCGTCGCGAACTTCTGCGCCACGAATTTCGGCGCCCAGAAGAGATAGGCGTTGTTCACGAACACGATCGCGATGAATCCGCTCGTCGCCAGCAGCGCCGACGGATTGCAGAAGTAGGCCTTCAGCCCCTCCAGGAGCGGCGGCTTAGCCCTTTTCTCGTCTTCCTCCCGGCGGTCCCGGCCATCCTGGGGCTCCTGGCCCTCCCGGCCATCCCTCAAAAAGAAGATGAACAGCACCCCCAGCAGGAAGCCGAGCGCGCCGAAGATGATGAACACGGGCCGCCAGTAGCCAAGCGTGCCGAAGCACGATTCCACCCATGCGCTGCCCTT